>JADHWG010000039.1:0-7500 GCA_016783605.1 Candidatus Omnitrophota bacterium
TTGTAAGAAAAAGTGCCAAAGTTGGCGGATAGCGATGAATTAAACTGAATTAGGGTCATTCTCAAGCCGAAATATTCCCCTTTTTGGAGATACCGAAGGAGTATTTTTTGTACGCACCGTTCTAATTAGGATTTGGGGTGCTTCTTAAAGCCTTGACGGGATCTTTGTCGTAATCTTTTCTGTTCACCTGCAAATGATCCCTTGAATTGAAAACAAGTGTAAACCCTTTAGCCCCCACTCCCGCCAAAATGGTCTGAGCCATATTAACAGCCGGGGATTTCTTGGTATCACCGCCAACAATGTAAATGGCTTCAGATATTGCGATCTGGCTCATCGCCACCGCATTTTGCTTTCTCATCACTTTAAGCATTATCCGATAAAGATACGGTATGAGAGCTCTTTGGTTTATTTTTAAGATAGCCGCTTTTTTGTAGTAGTCCTTTCCTATACCTCTATAAAGCGCCTGAGCCGAAGCCGGAACAGCCTTGTTTACTGGAAGCCGGGGTCCCAATTCCAAGATCATCCACTCTATCGCGTCTTTAACGGAATCTTCCGGATTAACCGAAATATTGTAAACCAGAACGGGTAAGCTTTCTATGAAAGCTTCTTCTCGACCTTCAACAAGATTCACTCTCCCTTTTTCGATATCAAACTCCACTACCCTTTCTAAGAACTCGGTAAGAGATCCCATGTTTTCAAGAATGCCCTCATCCGGAACACTTTCTGTTGAAGCTGTCCTCAGATTCACTTTTATATTTTCCGAGTCCTCAAAATTGATGCTGTAAGTTCTTGTGGCATTGTCTTTTTTTATTCGAACCATCACTTGCACACGCTCACCTTCCACTGTAGCTTCGTGAATAAAAAATTGTGTTGCTTCCGGATTGAATATTTCTCCGTTTTGCTCATCACCGAATTCTTTAAGCTGATCAAGAATTTCTACGGGTGTTGCCGTCTTAAAATCAAATCCTTCCGACGTCATAGTCCGTAAGCACGCCATAAACCAGACTTTGATGTCCACCGGCTCATTAGCTATTTCGCTTTCGTTTAAAATGTTGTCGAGTAAAAAAGGAACCGCGAGATTTGTTCCCCCGGTGGAAACATTATCCAAACCAAAATCCATCGCAGAACTGACGTTGCTTATCAAAAAACAGAACGCCACAACTAAAGATACAATCTTCTTCATTTTTCTCTTCCTCCTTCTTTTGTTTACACACATGATACTGAACATTTACGATTCAAAAAGCACCCGAAACAACTTTATAAAGAGCTAAAAAAAAAGGTGAGAACCCTTCCCGCTCGGTTCTCACCTTTCTTTGAAAAATAATTCAATAAAAAATAGCTACATAAAAAAATGGTGGTTTACTGCCTTTCCGTGCTTTAATCAAATAGAGGAATCTGAAAACTCACCCACAGCAACCAATGATTCACAGTTTACCAAACATAAAAATGCATGTCAAGCTATGAAAACTAACAATTTTTCTATTAACATAGCACCTTTGTTGTTTTATCAAGAGAACCTAATTCAATTGATTGTGAACTAATGACATGAGCATTTTATTTCGTAGGGGCACATTGTATGTGCCCGTTTGGGTATTTTATTTTCATTTTATTGGGACAGATGCAATACGCACGTTCCTTCGGTCTATCATTCGGGCACATGCAATGTGCCCCTACGGTATTTTATTTCGGGCGCCCGTCGTCGGAACTCTTCGTTGGGGCACATTGCATGTGCCCGTATGGTATTTTATTCCGTTGGAGACCATGAACCTTTTGTGATACCACGGACCTCTTCGGACACATGCAATGTGTCCCTGCGAATAATTACACCGCGATATAAATATTGCGAACAGTTTCGTATAAATGTCTCAAATCTTTGATCTTACGGTCCATTTTCGGCAGGATGTATATGAGTTTATTATCTATCATTTGCCTCAATTTTTTTAGAGAGATCTGCTCTCC
Organism: Candidatus Omnitrophota bacterium; assembly: GCA_016783605.1. GTDB lineage: Bacteria > Omnitrophota > Gorgyraeia > Tantalellales > Tantalellaceae > BS750m-G21. The sequence goes on from JADHWG010000039.1 coordinate 1,960, forward strand.
CGAAATTTCGTCGTAATACTCCTTAATACTCGCCTCTTCCGCTCCAAGTGCTGACATTATGGTCAGAGTAAGCGCTTCAAAAACCGGCAGATACACTTCCCTTCCGGCTGCGGAATCATCTATTCCGGTTATCCACGACACATTTTTTAAACTGTCAAAAATGTTTTCATCGATATTTGTTTGCCTGCCAACCAAAAATATGTTTTCTTTAGAAAGTTCATTGCTATCAAGAAACTCGCTTATGTCTCTCATAAGATCACCGTTTGAACCACTTCTTCTGATGGTTTTAATCATTGATTCCTGAAAAACAGGGTTTCCTTCGGCATCAGTCATGTTTTTAACTATATCCAATATCTTCCAAAGCGGCATGATCTGCGCCTCTTGCTCTTTCCCGATGTCGTCATCCATCGCGATACACAAAACTTGATTCGGATGCCGCCGGCGCCACTCGATCAAGTTGTATTTCAAAAACTCGGCCTGACAGGTTATGTCAAGTTCGTCCAATTGCAGGTTTTCGTTATTCTCTCCGGCATAATTTTTCAATGCATTTTCTGAAAACTTCCTCGCGCTTTCTGAAAGCGCGAGAAGACCATGAGTGTTGCCTTGTTTTTCAAGAACTTCCAGCGTCATACCTCCGCCGACCGAAAGATATGAAAGCTTTGCGCCTTTTTTAGCCGCCTGTTGTGTCGTTTCACCGCCGGCACTCAGTGTGAAAGCACCGTTTTCCTGAGTTTCAGTTTCTAACGCCGTCAAAATTTCGTTAGTTCCTTCGGTAGCTTCAGGAATTTCCGGATCATCCATTATCCCCATCGGTCCTGCCATAACTCCTATGCCTATGCCTTTTATTTCTCCTCTATGTTCCGTAATACTTTCCCCGTCAATATCAATCGCGTAGCATCCCCTCGGAATTTTGGTTTGGCCGACTCGCACTTCTCCGGTCTCTACGTTTCTGATTTTGTGAACTCGCGGGAGCATAACCTTAATGTCTTTTTTTTCAGCTTCAAGGAGAAGCTTGGCAAAGGTCAAGATCCTCGTATGCGCTTCCTTTAGCCCCTCATCCGTATTAAGCGGCTTATCCGAAATGTAAGAATCACCTATAACATCTTTTATCTCGTCTATCGATATTTTCGCCACTTTTGCGCTGTCAATCTCGCCCGAATCGTTTTTGATCCGTTCCAGATATTTCTCCGCGACTAAAAACGCGTAACTTACACCTCCGCCGATAAGAATCTTGTCACCTCCGCGCATCAATTCATTCTTTATCAAGTTAAGCGCGACCGTTACCTTAGAAACTTTACCCGGTTTCGTCTCTATCTTTTTCCCGCCTAAAAGCAGAACAAACGGTTTCCGATTTGGTTCCGCGAGCTTTTTCAATAATTGATCAGCTACTTGGATTTCTTCCCCGAGACGCTTTCCAACGTATGACGGAATTAGTTCGGGAAGAAACTTAATATCAGATACAGGTCGGTGCTGTTGATTGTAATCGTCAAAAACCGCGTAATCTACCATTTCAGCTATTTCTCGAGTTAAATCCTGATTACCCTCGTCATAACACTTATCAAATCTGGGATTTTCTAAACACACAATTTTTGTTTTCGCACCTTTTTTTAAATTTTCTTCAACCGCATACTTCACATCGCCTATATTTTGGTAAACACTGCGCGCTTTCTCTGTTTCAAGATCAGTAGGTGCAAGTATCATCTCGCTTTCACTCTTTATGATTCCTTTGTCTAAAAGCTTTTTTCTGATATCCAAAAACACGGGAATCACGCTTAAGTTTTTGTCAACGCCTTTCGGCCTTTTGATCCAGCCGGGTTGAAGCACCACTTTCCCGCCATTTAAAACAATATGTTCAAGCGTCGGAAGCGCGACATCTATCCTCATAGGATCCGTTATCCGCGCGGGATCTTTCAGCCCCTTCGTTTCGTCAAATGGGACGTCACAACCAAACCTTACATATGCAACTTTCCCTTCCAGTTCTTCTCTACCAAGATCCGTATGCGATAAAAACCGCAGTCCGGCGGGAAAATTTGTATCTTTTAAAACTGTTTCCTCATAACTAAGTTTTTGTTCCCAAATAGTCTGTAACGGATGAACGATGTCCCCAAATATGCGTTTCAAGGCTTCGACAGAATATGCGTCTTCTCTTGAACTAATTACCATATCTTCTCCCTCTTCCCCAAAACCTGCCTTTTTTATTTCTTGCATGGTCCCACTTTCTCGTAGTGGCGCTAATCCTTCTCTATTTACTGCATATGGTTTTACCCTAATAAGTTGACCGGGGAGTAACAACCTTTGCAGAATGGGTGCTTTTAACTCTCTATCCTTTTCATTGACATTGGAAAACTCTCTTTCTGGATCATCATCTATCATAAGATCAACATCAAATTTCTCTGGTATTTTTAAAAGATACGATGGAATTTCATACCCAGAGATTTCTCCCCACTTCTCCGCTTTTGTGTTTATTCTTTTGACCATCGGATCATTCTCATCAAATGGATTCACAAAACAAATTTCTGTTGAATTATCTGCTTTTTGCCTACTAAACAGCGCGAAATGAGTCATTACGGATTCTATATCTTCTCGAGCAACAACAACTATCTTATACTTTTTTATTAACTCTGTTAGTTTTTTAGATCGTCCTATTAACACATCTGCTACCCCTTTTTGTGCAGAGGTTATTATTTTAACTGTATTGTTCTCCGCCAGACTTTCAAGTAGAGGAATTATTCCTGGTCTAAGAACGATATCTTCATTTACGGGTATTATTTTTCCCATCGCATCAACTGTTATTTCAGACCGAATAGTACGTTCTAAATCAATACCGATTTTTAATCCGGAAATATTTCTCCCAGCTTGCCGTATGAGCTTAATCATTTCTTCAGGAGTATCAATTTCTTCTACTCCAGGAGTAATGGATTTTTTAACAACTTGACCAGCATTTTTCTGAACTTTTCCTTCCTGTTCGGCGGGAAAATATGTAGCATCGTGTGAATCTTTTTCATGTTCACTTTCCGTTTTCAGGTCTCTTTCAACTGCACTTATTCTTCCCATCGTTATGGTCTTATACTTTTCTTTAAATTCCTCCTTTGGCTGGCAATATTCCTCCAAGATAACCTTCGCCCCGCTCAGAGTCTGTTTCGTTTCGATTATCTTTCCATTTTCAGCCTGTTTCGCGGCCAATCGGATTAAAAGATCTATTTGTCCGGGCTTATTGTCCTCGATCGTTAGAATAGTTTCTTTTGCCTCATCGTACATACCTAAATCTATCTGTATGTCAGCCAACGCCGGGCAAATGTCGTTATCGGCGATTCTGATTGTTTTCATTTTCGATTCAAGTTTCTCGGTAATTTTGAGAACCCGCGCGCGGTTATTTCGTTTCAGATAATGATTCGCGATTTCTCGTAAAAAATCGGCCCAATTTTCTATCTCTGTTTTCTGCATAGCATTCGCGTCGCCGTCCATTCCGGACAAAACATTAAAAATCGATAAAGCTTCTTCATAAATCATATCCAGCACCGTCAAGCCTTCCCACTTAAGATCTATTATTTCCTCAAAATTCATCAAACGCCGGAGTGCCTCGTGCCTTGTGGAACTATTGAAAGATCTTATTTCTTCAAACATTGTGACAAACTGTCTGTCTTTTTCTTTGAATTTATTCCGATATTCCGTTCTATATTCGATTTCGTAATCTGAAAAATAAGGGTAATTCCCGTCCTCGCCTCTAAATTCCTTCATAAACCGTATTAATTTCGAAGACATGTTTCTTTTTTTGACAATATTCTTCTGCCATTCTTTTAGCTGTTTTTTATGCTCAGCATAATTAAAAGTAGTCGTTCCACCGGTATATTTGACTTCACCGTCAATCCACATCCACTTGCAAAAGAGCGATGTTCTAAACATCGTGTGAATAAACTCAATCGCCTTTTCAAACTGCTCCGTTCTTTCATAAAATGAGACAAATCCCGAAAAGAACTTGCCTACCGCCTCGATCATCGCTGTAGTTTCTTCGGAAAAGATATCCGCGTATACGTTCTGAGATTTCTCTCCGAAAAGTTCATCAAAAGCGACGCGGGCAACAACCGCTTTTATACTTTGCCCCATCCCGAATTGTTTCATTTCGGCAATACGCAAAATTTCCGGACTCATAAAGCAAGATATCAGATACAACCGTAAAAATTGTTCACTACCAAAAACGTGTTCTTTGAATGACGCCTGTTCCCCTGAAAATTTCTTAACCTCCCGCATAAAATCAATCGTATATTGATAATTGCCTTCATTGAAGAGGCGCGCGAAACACACCCCAAAATATACTCTTCCGGCAATCGGTATTCTTTTCGCGATACGAAACCTGTCCAATTCCACCATTATTTTTAATTGTTCCTGTGTTTGGTCAGTAAACGGTTTTTCCAAATTAATTTCTTTCCATACGGATAGCATTAACTCATTTATCGTCTTGCTCATTTCCGGTTTTTCTTTATCAGGTACCTTTCGCCCCATATATTTCGAAAGACCGTTTTCTCTCTCAAGCATCTTCGCGTATCTGTCAAGTTCGACCGCTTTCATCATTACGTACGGTTCTCTTTTTTTCAAAAACTGATTCCGAACATATGATACTGCCTGTATTACCGTATTATCTCCTTCCAACGCTTGTCCGCATATTTCTTTCGCGACAGGATGAATATCACTTTGGGCCATCAGCTCTAACGCCTGTCTCAATTCCTTAAGTTTTAAACTCATTTTTACAGCTTTCCTATACAACGCGGACTGGGCAATCGCGGCGGCAATAGGAGAATCGTCTTTTTTCAGGATAAACGCCCGAAGCTTGTCACCCACGCCAGAGGAAACTTGACCGGCTCCCGTTTTCATATGCATCGCGCTAAGACCTATTGCTCTGACTATCGGATTCATTGAATGATTCGTCAATGTGGTAAAGCTGTTCTGGGAACGTTTACTACTCATTTCAAAAGAGGCAACATACTTTTCCGCGAGCATTATTATCTTCTCAACCTCTTTTCGCAAAAATAACGCCTCCTCAATAAACGCGCGGTAATCTTCTCCCAGCGCTTTAACTTCATCTTTACCAAAAATGACGGTTTGAATTTCTCGATAGATAATTTTGTGATCATCCAGATTTGCTTCTTCGGATAATCCGTCTTCTCCATTTGTGAGGTATTCCGGAACCATGTCATGATATATGTCCTGCGCAAGGCGAAGAACAGATATAGAGTTCAGCCAATCCACTAAAAACGGATCTTTACCTATTTTTTTTCCGTAACTAAACCCTGCAAGATAGTCTTCCGGAGTTACTACCGTGCCGAATGCATCGTACAGATACAAATCATTCTCAAGGTGTGATCTAAAAGAAAACAAATTTGATAAGGTTTCTTTAGCGCGCATTTTATGTCTTGGCGGAATTTTGTCTCTATTCCTCAGATGCAATGATATCGCAAGATTTACCGCGTCCCGAAGTTTCTTAACAAGTTTTTTTCGACGCTTTTCATCAATTTCAATTTCCATCGGAAGTTTTCCCTTAACAAG
>JADHWG010000039.1:12500-17236 GCA_016783605.1 Candidatus Omnitrophota bacterium
ACTGTTTTCCTTCTTCAAGCATTTTCGCGATTTTGCAGAATTTTGCAAAATCTCTCTTTTTCTTCTCAGAGAGAAACCGAAATCTCTTAAAAAACGGAATCACATTTTCACAGATGACATTAAAATTGTTCACCTCGAAATACCATATACCATCGCTTCTTTGACGCATTGTTCCACACCCCAAATACTTCTTGAACAAGCTCAAAATCACTCGTTCTTTTTGAGAGATATTAAAACAAAGCGAAATCTTCCATGGCATTCGGTAATCGCTTCGAGGTCTGAAGGAAACATTAAAACTTCCTTCTCCATCAGTAAATCCAGCCAAATAATGGCCTTTGTCATATGGTATATCTTTCATGGAGACCTCCTTCGATCAAGGTCTTTCCTGCTGATTGTCCGCACCTGAGACATTGTCACTTTTTCCTCATGTTGATAGGAAAAAGTAGTCCAGGATACACCGGATTTTCCAGCATATAGCCAGATTTTATAACTACAGTGGTCCATTCTATAGTTACGGCCGCCGTTTACCGGGGCTTCAGGCCGCAGCTCATTCATCCGAAGACAAAATCACCGAAACCATTAACCTTCCGGCACCGGGCAGGTGTCAGTCCCTATACATCCTCTTACGAGTTAGCAGAGACATGTGTTTTTGCTAAACAGTCGCTTGGGCCTCTTTAATGTTACCCCCTCGCGCTCGATCAGTAAATGATCTTACGCTAGTGGGGCACCCCTTCTTCCGAAGTTACGGGGCCATTTTGCCGAGTTCCTTAACGAGGGTTATTTCGAGCGCCTTGGCATATTCTGCCCGTCTACCTGTGTTGGTTTGCGGTACGGTCACCTGTCCAACTCATAACAAGAGCTTTTCTCGGTAGTATAGCCTCAACCAGTTCGTCGTCTCCGTAGATCAGACTCCCATTAACCCCTCATCCGCCAAAGGCGGACTACAAGTTTAGACGCACACATCCAACCGTGCGCTGGCCTAGCTTCCTACGTCATCTTGTTACTCAAATGCGGAACAGGCGGTTCCGGAATATTCAACCGGATGTCCATCGTCTACGCCTTTCGGCCTCGACTTAGGCCCGACTAACCCTGAGCGGATTAACCTTCCTCAGGAAACCTTAGACTTACGGCGAATCCGTTTCTCGCGGATTTTTTCGCTACTCATACCGGCATAATCACTTCCATTTCGTCCAGATGTCCTTACGGTCATCCTTCAACCTACAATGGAACGCTCCCCTACCAACCCAGTTCTTCAAAGAAGAACTGAACTCCATAGCTTCGGTAATAGACTTTAGCCCCGATCATTTTCGGCGCGAAATCACAATTGACCAGTGAGCTGTTACGCTTTCTTTAAATGATGGCTGCTTCTAAGCCAACATCCTGGTTGTCTAAGCAACTCCACCTCCTTAACCACTTAGTCTATATTTTGGGACCTTAGCTGATGGTCTGGGCTGTTTCCCTTTTGAGCATGGAGCTTATCCCCCACACTCTGACTCCCATAACATGGTACGACGGTATTCGGAGTTTGATTGGGTTCAGTAAGCCGGTAAGCCCCCTAGCCCATTCAGTACTCTACCCCCGTCGCCATCTATTATGAGGCTAGCCCTAAAGCTATTTCGGGGAGAACCAGCTATCTCCAAGTTTGATTAGCCTTTCACTCCGACCCACAGCTCATCCCCCAACTTTTCAACGTTGGTGGGTTCGGACCTCCGCTCAGTTTTACCCGAGCTTCATCCTGGCCATGGGTAGATCACTTGGTTTCGGGTCTACTCCATCCAACTAAATCGCCCTATTAAGACTCGCTCTCGCTACGGCTCCTCCGTTCTAACGGATTAACCTTGCTGAATAAAGTAACTCGCCGGTTCATTAATCAAAAGGCACGCAGTCAGACATTCTCTGACTAAATCAGAGCATAGTCCTCCTGCCGCTTGTAAGCTTATAATTTCAGGTACTATTTCACTCCCCTCACCGGGGTACTTTTCAACTTTCATTCACATTACTTGTGCACTATCGGTCACGGATTAGTATTTAGCCTTACCTGGTGGTCCAGGCAGATTCCCACGGGGTTCCACGTGTCCCGCGGTACTTGGGAAAAGATCCCAGCCGACTTGTTTTATTTCGCCTACAAGACTATCACTTTCTTTGGTTGATCTTTCCAGATCATTTGGCTATAAAACAAGCAGAAGCCGACCGGTTAGCACCCCGGTCCGGATCTCTCCCACTACCATCTGCGAATAACGCGTGCCAGCTATCACATCCGCAGATTTTAGGCTGTTCCCGTTTCGCTCGCCGCTACTCAGGGAATCCCTGTTTGGTTTCTCTTCCTTAAGTTACTTAGATGGTTCAGTTCTCTCAGTTCGCTCCCTCCAAGAAGGGTGACCAGATATTACTCTAGCCGGGTTCCCCCATTCGGAAATCTCCGGATCAAAGCCTGTTTGCGGCTCCCCGAAGCATATCGCTGCTTACCACGCCCTTCATCGCCTTTCCGTGCCAAGTCATCCATTATAAGCCCTTAGTAGCTTGACCACACAATCGCTTTACAAAACAATTATGCGGCATGTTTTGTAATAGCATAGCTCGTAAGCTATGTCTATCACAGACCATTTACACATCCGAAATTTTTTAGATTTCGGATCTTAAGGCGCTCATACCCTTTTAAGAGTACAAGCATTGTTTCTCGATATTAGATACCATTATCACAACATGTCAAAGAACAAAGTACCGTCTTTCACTTTCCCGGTACAAAAAAAAATTTATATGTAATCGATGATTTTGTTTTTTTTCACTGTATCAATCATCGAAAAATTTATCAATAAAATCTTTATGTCAAATTATCGCCCCAAACCACTCTCTTCGTTCGGGTTTAGGGCATAAACCATTCTCCATTTTAATTCCTTTTTTATGGCCGTGCCGTAAACCTGAGTTTTGTACCCGAGCAACGCGAGTGGTACAAAGCGAATGGTTTATGGTGGAGATGAGGGGGCTCGAACCCCTGACCCTCTGCTTGCAAAGCAGACGCTCTCCCAGCTGAGCTACATCCCCATGCTTTTGCTTCGCAAAAGAAATGACAAATGACAAAATTCAAATGACAAAAAAAATTAAATATCTAAAATCCAAATTGCATAGCTCTGTCATCTATACTCAATACAATTTGGCTGTCAAAACACTAAAGCTTTTCTTTTTTGTCATCTGTGCTTTATTCTTTGTCCTTACCAATTTTTGCTCTACCGAAACAACAAAGACTATTCTTTTGTTATTTGAATTTTGTCATTTGTCATTTCAATTTTGGCAAAGCCAAAATTGATGGTGGGCCCATCTGGAATCGAACCAGAGACCTCCGCGTTATCAGCACGGCGCTCTAACCAACTGAGCTACGAGCCCCTTTTTAAAATTCGCAAGCGGTCTCTTGTCTCTCTCTTTAAATTTACAATAAGTAACCGAAAATACACATGGGATCTTTTTTGTGTTACGTTTTTTTTGCCCTTTCCCCGTAGGGTCAGGCCCTTTCTCCTTAGAAAGGAGGTGATCCAGATGCACCTTCCGGTACAACTACCTTGTTATGACTTAGTCCTCCTTGCCAAGCACACCTTCGACGTCGCCCTCCCGTAAAGGTTAGGCTAACGGCTTCGGGTGCACTCAACTCAGGTGACTTGACAGGCGGTGTGTACAAGACCCGGGAACGTATTCACCGCAACGTGGCTGATTTGCGGTTACTAGCGATTCCAACTTCACGGAGGCGAATTGCAGCCTCCGATCCGAACTGGGGCCGGCTTTTTGAGATTAGCTCCACCTCGCGGTCTAGCGACTCATTGTACCGACCATTGTAGCACGTGTGTAGCCCTGGGCGTAAGGGCCATACTGACTTGACGTCATCTCCTCCTTCCTCCAGTTAAAAACTGGCAGTCTCCCTAGAGTAGCTCCGTCCGAAGACGGATAGCAACAAGGGACGATGGTTGCGCTCGTTGCGGGACTTAACCCAACATCTCACGACACGAGCTGACGACAGCCATGCAGCACCTGTGTAAGTTCCTGATTGAAACAGGTCGTCCCCCTTTCAGGTTCCTACTTCTTACATGTCAAGCCCAGGTAAGGTTCCTCGCGTAGCATCGAATTAAACCACATGCTCCACCGCTTGTGCGGGTCCCCGTCAATTCCTTTGAGTTTTAGCCTTGCGACCGTAGTCCCCAGGTGGGGCACTTAACGCGTTAGCTACGACACAGCCCCTTGCGGACCTGCACCTAGTGCCCATCGTTTACAGCTAGGACTACCAGGGTATCTAATCCTGTTTGCTACCCTAGCTTTCTCATTTCAGCGTCAGTATCGAGCCAGTAAGCCGCCTTCGCTAATGGTGTTCTTCCGGATATCTACTGATTTCACCCATACTTCCGGAATTCCGCTTACCTCTCTCGTACTCAATCCTACCAGTATCGAATGCAGTTCCTTAGTTGAGCTAAGGGATTTCACATCCGACTTAGTAAGACGCCTACATGACCTTTACACCCAGTAAATCCGAACAACGCTTGCTTCCTCCGTATTACCGCGGCTGCTGGCACGGAGTTAGCCGAAGCTTCCTCTGCTCGTACTGTCAGACAAGAAGGGTGTTTACCCCCTTGCGTTCATCCGAGCTGACAGAGCTTTACAACCCGAAGGCCTTCATCGCTCACGCGGCGTCGCATTGTCACCCTTTCGGGCATTGCAAAAGATTCTCGACTGCAGCCTCCCGTAGGAGTCTGGGC
>JADHWG010000040.1 GCA_016783605.1 Candidatus Omnitrophota bacterium
TTGTAAGAAAAAGTGCCAAAGTTGGCGGATAGCGATGAATTAAACTAAATTAGAGTCATTCTCAAGCCGAAATATTCCCCTTTTGGGGGATACTGAAGGAGTATTTTTTGTACGCCCCGTTCTAATTAGGATTTGGGGGGGGCAATAGTGAGTTGACTTTTTATTGCGCTTAATGTATAGTAAAGTAGAGTATTTTCAAAAGTTAGATTTGAGCGGAAGTTTACCGGAACTAAGTTTTTGTATTTTTTCGTAACTGAAAAAGTGAAGAGAACAGAATTTATCGGAGGGATATAATGAGCAGAAATGATATGCGGTTTTTTCGGACGCATCCGGAAGATGAAAGAGTTCAGCAGAGTTTGAGAATTTTTAGCGTTTTGAAAAAGAATAAAAATGTTACGAAAAATGATGTGATTGATAGAACCGGATTGTCGGATAGTGTCGTAACGCAGTATGTGGAATTTTATGAACGAAAGGGTCTTGTGGAAATTGCCGATCATGGAGAGGGTAAGATAACTTTTTTGAATAAAAGCGGGAAAAAGGTGTTGGGTGTGGGGTTTTCGCATGGGGTTTGTTTTTTGACCGTGTTAAGCATGGAAGGTGAAGTGGAGACGAAAGAGCACATAGAGGTTGATATTCCAGCGAATGATGAATTGAAACGAAAGGATATAAAAAAAGTTCTATCTCAAATTGAGGAAGGGACAAATTTGAAAGGTGTTAAATTCCATGCCGCGGGAATCGCGCTTCGGGAAAACATTGAAAGAGCGAAAATTAACGACGTAAATTTTTTTATAAATGAGATGAACCGTATTTTCAGCTGTCGATTTTTTATCGCGCGGGAAACTACGGCGGCGGGATATGGAGAAAGAGATTTCGGCGAGGAGACGAGGGGGCGGGATATTTTGTTTATGCATTTGGATGCCGGTGCCGGAGTTATCGTAAAGGATGAGATAATATTTGAAGCGGATGAAGGGGACGCGGATAGAGCGTATCTTAGACCGTGGAATCAGTTCAGTATAGCGCGAACGGCACGGAGTCTTATAGACAAAGGGATCGGAACGAATATTGTTGATATGGTTCATGGCAATACTTCGGCGATAACGCTGGAGACGGTATTGGAAGCGTCTGATTCCGGGGATGAGGTGGCTCAAGATCTGGTTAGACGGTCCGCTCTCGCGTTAGGGATGAGAGCGGCATATCTAATAAATATGTTTAACCCGAAAACCGTAATTTTGAGTGGTGGAAATAGAGTGATCAGTAAGGATTTTACCGAACATGTCAGAGAAGGGGCGAACAAGTTTTTGCTTGAAGGATTATCCGAAAAAATTAATATCGTTTTCGGTTCTTTAAAAAATGAGGCATCCTCCATTGGCGCCGGAGGGTTATGCCGCAGAGAATTATTCATGGAGGTGTGACTATGACAAATGACACAAGTGTGGAAAAAAAGTGCAGTATTTGCGGGAAGGCTTTCATTCCGAACAAATACAGACCCAATCAAGAGGTTTGTTCAAGTTTGGAGTGTCAGTATCAGCGTCAGCTCGTTAACATGAAGTCCTGGCGTGAAGCGAATCCGAACTATTTTAAATATAAGGAATCGCAGGACAAGTCTTGGAAACAGGCGTGCAGGGAAAGATCTTTGGACTGGAGACGGAAACATAAAGAATATCTGCAGCTTTATCGTGAAGCGAATAAGGAGCGTCATCGGGAATATATGCGCGACTATATGAGAGAATATCGGAAGAGAAAAAAAGATTCCGAAAACACGGCGAATATTGAACCCGAAAAGGTTACTTCCCGAGATGAAAACAATACGGAATCACACGAGACTGAATAGAAAACACTTTTTCTCGAAGTGAGACATAACAATAAGGAACAACAGATAACGAATGGGTTTGACTTGTAAAGAAAAAAAATATCGCGAATATTTGCGAACTTTTATCGGTTTCGGAATTGTGTTCGGTTTTTTAGCCGCGTTTTCGAGCGTGAATGTTTATGCCGCGGAAAATGATAGCCGACCCGCGCGGGTTCAAGGGGCGGTTAAGGCGGAAATTGAAAACGAGCAAGGTTCTAAGCGGAAAGGTGTGGATAAAGTAGCCGAATATATAAAACGAGCGGAGAAGACGCTTAACGGAAAAGTCGCAAAATATTTAAAAGATGCCGAACGCGAACTTCATAAGAACAATTTTTCACGCGCGCGAAGTTATATTGAAAAGGCGAGTGAAGTTAAAAACCAAGGACAGGAAAAGATCCGAGAAAAAGCCAGGGAATTGGCCGAACGCGAGGTATATTTAAAAGTTGAGAGAGCGGCTTTAAAAAAGCTTGCCGGCGAGGTGTCCCCGGGCGAGAGTTTCAGTGTTATGGGTGATAGCGGAAGCGAAAGTATTCAGAAAAAAAGAAAAGAAGCTCAAACTTTGTTAGAGAATATTGAAGCGGCTGAAAAAAATTATAAAAATACGAAACAAGTCAAACAGGAAACAAGTCCGGGCAAGAAAGAACTCTTGCGCCGGGCGCGTGAAAAAAAGCGAGAAGAAGCGACGCGCGCGAAAAAAGAAAGAGAGTTGAAAATACAAAACGAGAAAATGGAAAAATATCTCGAACAAGCGCAAGCGTTTCTTGATAATAACGAATTCAGTAAAGCGCGCGGATATGTTAAAAAAGCTATGGCGATAAAGAATGAAAGTCAAAAGAGGTTGGAAAAGCAAAAGAGTGAAGAAAAGAAGAAACGTAAAAAAACGGAAAAAGAACGAGCGCGGAGAGAAAAGAAGGTCGCGGAATTGTTGAAACAGGGGGAGTTGGCGCTCGAGGCGAAAAAGTTCGAGAGGGCTCGAGGGTATATAAAGAAGGCGTTTAGCGTGGATGAGGGTAACGCGGAAGCGGAAGAGATGGTTTTGAAGGTTACCGAGGGAGAAGCGGCGTTTAAGGAACAAAAGCGCCAAGCTAAACAGGCGGCGCTTCTGGCGGAAGCAGAAAAAGAACGTGCGCGAAGAGAAAAGAAGGTCGCGGGATTTTTGAAACAGGCGGAGACGGCATTTAAAGCGAAAAAGTTTGAGAAGGCTCGAGGATATGTAAAGAAGGCGTTTAGCGCGGATGAGGGCAATGCCGAGGCGGAAGAGATGGTTTTGAAGGTTGCCGAGGGAGAAGCGGCGTTTAAGGAACAAAAGCGCCAAGCCAAGCAGGCGGCGCTTCTAACGGAATCGGAAAAAGAACGAGCTTATAGAGAAAAGAAGGTTGCGGAATTGTTAAAGCAGGCGGAGACGGCGCTTGATTCGAATAAATTTGACAGAGCGAGAGGTTTCGCGAATAAAGCGGCAAGCGCGGACGAAGAAAACGGCGCGGCGGCGGATATTTTAAATCAGATAGATGAAGCCGAAAGGATCTTTAGCGCCAATAAAAAACGGAAAAAAGAGGATAAAATTCGCGCGCGGCGCGAAAAAGCGCGCGCGGCGCGTGAGGCAAACACGGCGAAATATATGAATAAAGCGCGCGCGGCGCTTGAAAGAAATAGTTTCGGCAAAGCCGCCGGTTACGCGGAAAGGGCTTTTGAATCTGATCCGAACGATCTTGCCGTTAGAGACATTTTAAATCGAATCGCCAGAGAAAAAGAGGATTTTAAAAACCGGAAGAAACGTAAAAAAGTTGAAACGAAACGCCCTGAGAAGAAAAAAGAGGTGTCCGTAAAGGACAAAAGAAGCGTTCCTGAAAAAGCTGTCTCACGAGAATTGGGTTCTCCGCGGCGCAGGTTCGCGCCTCGTAAACTCGCCGCGCGGCGCGCGGAAAAAGAAGAAAAGAAGAAAAAGGTAGCGGAAGAAAAGAGACAGACGGCGGAAAAGAAGAAGAGTATAGCGGAAGAAAAAAAACGCGCGGTGGAAAAGAAGAAAAAAATAGCGGAAGAAAAGAAGCGTTCGAAAAAAATAGCAAAATTGTTAAGCGAAGCGCGAAAAGAGCTGGGTGAAAATAATTTCTCCAAAGCCGCCGGTTGTGTTGAAAAAGCGTTAAAAACGGATAAAAATAACGCGATAGCGCGCGAGTTGGAGATAAAGATCAGTAAAGCCGCCAGTGACTATAGAAAAAAAGAAGAGATCGCCGCGCGGGATGAAGCTCGGCGAGTGAAGGCGGATAAGGCGCGTGAGAAGAGAGATCGGCGGGAGGCGAAAAAGAAAAAAATAAGAGAAGAAAAATTAGAAAAGTATCTCGCCGAGGCGGGAAAGTATCTGGAAAAAAATAGCTATAGTACCGCGAGAAAATACGCGTATAAGGCGAAATATATTGATCCGACCAGCAGCGTTGTGGCTCTTTTGATAGCGGACATCGATAAAGGAGAGATGTTCGGGATAAAGAAAGCGGACCAGGCGCGGCGTGAGCGCGAAACGAAAGAGGCGCTTAAAGAATTCGATACGCGAGAAGGAGACGTTTTTACCAAAGATGATGAAGGGAAAGAGTGGTATGAATATATTACCGACATCTTCAAAAAAAGAGTTTATAGGCTTGGAAAAGTGCAGGAGGGACGCATATATACGATAGATGAATGTGTTCAGTTGGCGCTTCAAAGAAGCCAGAGAATGAAAGTGGCGGATAAGCAGGTGACGTTGGCAAAGACGCGTCTTTGGGAAACCAGGAGAGAGCTTCTTCCGTCGGTTACGACACGAATCGAGAGATCAACCGGTAAGATCGGTACCTCTACCGGTCCACGTCATTATCAGGGCGAAAAATATCAAGTTGAACTTAAACATAACGTTTTTGACGGAATGGGCACTTGGTTTACGGTGCGGCAGTCGCAGACAAATCTTGAAGTTGTGGAATTGGAACGTGAAAAGGTGAAGAACGAAGTTGTGGGGGAAACAAAAACCTCTTATTATAACCTTGATAAGTCTGTTAAAGCTTTCGCGATCCAGGAGATGTATAAGAAGAGGATAAACAACTATTATAGGATCGCCGAGGCGTCTTTCGATCAGAATTTGGTCGCGGAGATGGAATATCTTAAAGTTAAAGGGCAGAATATGCAGGCCAATTTTCAATATGATTCCTCGAAAGAAGATATTACTTTGGCTGAGACGATCCTGTATCAAGCGATGAATGTGGATCCGGAATGTCCGATAAATATCCAACCCGTTGCCCCGCCGAAAG
Source organism: Candidatus Omnitrophota bacterium (assembly GCA_016783605.1). Taxonomy (GTDB): domain Bacteria; phylum Omnitrophota; class Gorgyraeia; order Tantalellales; family Tantalellaceae; genus BS750m-G21. Next base: position 5,122 of record JADHWG010000040.1, read on the forward strand.
AAACACTTACGATAGGACTTGAAAATTGTTATCGGCTCGCGTTTGCCAATCGGCCGGATTTTAAGATAAAAGAGAAGATGATCGAATATTACGATTTTGACAGAAAGATCAGCAAAGCGAAAGCCTGGCCCAAGGTTGATTTTCAAGGATCTTTCGGGAACGCGGTTGAAACGTATCAGCCGACGACGGATAATGAAGAACAAAGAGGTCTTTCTGCCGAATGGTATGCCGGTGTTCAGGCGAGTGTTCCCATTTGGGGGAATACGCTTGAATACAGTTATGTGAGGGAAAAATGGGCTCCGGTCGTGTCGAGTTTTCACGGTACGGAAAGCGCGACGAGTTATTTGAGCATAAAATTTCTTGACGACATGGCGTATTTTACGAATTTAGCCGAATCGCGCGCGGGGTTTGAAAGCGCGAAGTATGAGTATCTGAAATATAAAAAGGATCTTATTGTGGAAGTTAAGGAAACGTATTTTAAATATAGGAAAGCGCTTCTTCAGATAGATGTGGCCGAAGCGCAAGTTGATCATCAGAAGATGTTTGTGGGCGTGCTTGAAGAAAGACGGCTCTTCGGGGAGATGGAATTGTCGAAGATAATTGAAGAATATGAAAAGTTTTCCGAACATCAATATGGAGCAATTCAGGGGTATGCCAGTTATTACATCGCGTTGGCGGAACTGAATAAGGCGATAGGAGTTCCGGATTATTTTGATCCCGGGCATGAAGATCAGGAATATGGGGTGTGGGACGCGGAACTTATTATTGATGAGCCGGCGCGTGTGGAAAACATCATGGAGATAAAAAATCCTGTTGTTTCCGGAGAAGTGTTACCCGATGGGGTAATCGTTGGCGGGAAATAGGTTGTAAGAGGAAAGGGCGGACACGTGGGTCCGCCCCTACGGATGTTGGTGGTGTGAAGAGGGATTGTGAGACGCGGTTCAGGTTACAAGTTACAGGCTTCAGGTTTCAGGTTACAGGTTTCCCGCCGAAGGCGGACCCGCCTTCGGCGGGAAACTTGTTACCTGTAACCTGTAACATGTTTTAGTTTGGGAGGAGTGCTATTATGGAAGACAATGAAAATAAAAAATTCCTTAAATTGCCGAAGGTGAATTTATCCGGGATAAAGCGGAATTATATTTGGATAATTGTCGGTCTTTTGATCGCGGGAATAGTTCTTTCCCGCGGAGTGATAAAAATCAAGCAAATATTTTTTACCGAGAAAGAAAAAAGAGAAATTGTTGAGATAATGGAAACGATACCGGTTAAGGTTTATCAAGTTAAACGTATGGATTTTAAAGATAGTTTGCCGGTAATGGGGAGAATTGAAGGGTTTCGAGAAATAGAGATCAGGATAGACGGCAAAGGGATATTGGAAAGTTTTAATTTTGAAGAAGGTGAACGCATATTGGAAGGCGACATTATTGCCAGTATTGACCAAAAAGACGCTCTTTTAAAATTGAAATACGCTGGACTCGAAATGAAGAAAGCCAAGAAATTGTATGAGATCGGCGGAGTGGAAAAAATGGCGTTGGATCAGAAGAAACTGGAATATGAATCAGCCAAGCGGGATCTTGAAAAAACCAACATATATGCTCCGGGTGACGGGTATCTGGGGTCTAAGGAAAAAGACTCGGGGTCGTTTGTCACTTCGCAGGATAAGATAGGGACGTTTGTGGATTTCAGTGAAGTGTACGCGGCGTTTGACGTGATAGAAGAAGATTCTTCCAAAATTGAGTTAGGGCAAAGCGTGGAAGTGTTTCTCGACGCGTATCCCAGCGCGGAATATTCCGGAACTGTTGACAGGGTCGCACCCATGATAGAGGGCCGGACGCGCACACAAAAAGTCAAAGTCGAACTGGACAATGAGGATGACCAGATGAAGCCGGGGATGTTCGCACGGGCGATAATCAATACATATGAGAAAAAAGACGCTTTGATCATTCCTTCTTCCGCTTTCAAAAAACAAGAGAACAAATATTACGTATATATTGTGCATCCGATGGAAGAAGTTGAAGCTGAAACTGACGTGGAAAGCGCTGACGATCTCGAAACCGGCCAGACGCGCGATGAAACAGGAGTTGTGGAACAGCGAGAAATAGATATAGAATACTTGACGCATGACGTGGCGGAAGTTTCTCACGGACTCGAGCCGGGCGAGATGATAATAAGAGAGCTGCATCGGGAATATAAGGACAAAGATAAAGTTGAAATAACAGAAGTACAGGAGACGATGTTTTAGGTTACAGGTTACAGGTTTCAGGTTGCAGGTTTCCCGCCGGAGGCGGGTCCGCCTTCGGCGGAAACCTGTAACCTGTAACATGTAACGTGTAACGTGGTACATATCTAATCAACCAACTGACCGGCAAACCGGCTAATCGATAAACTGACAAACGAACAAACAAATAAATTATGGGCTTACCTGAATTTTCCATACGAAAACCGATAACCACCATAATGATATTCGCCGGAGTTCTGCTTTTCGGCGTTATCTCTTTAATGAAACTGCCTCAGGAACTTTTTCCTCCGATCACGTATCCTCAGCTGACGGTTTTTACCGGATATGCCAATGCCGCCCCGGAAGAGATCGAAACGCTTCTGACCAAACCGATAGAAGAAGCTGTCGGCACGGTAAGCGGGCTGAAAACAATACGATCAATATCGAAAGAAGGAATTTCCCTTGTTATGGCCGAATTTGATTGGGACCAGAACATGGATTTTGCTTCTTTAAGAATGAGGGAAAAACTGGATCTTATTAAAGCGCGTCTTCCGCGTGACGCGACGGAACCTTTGGTTGTTCCTTTCAATCCGTTTGAACTGCCGATCATGACGATCAGTGTTACCGGAGAAAGAAGTCCCGTTCAGCTTCGTCAAATAGCCGTTGATACGATAAAAGAAGAACTTGAAAAAATTGATGGGGTGGCTTCGGCTTCGGTTGAGGGCGGGCTTGAACGTGAAATCCTTGTTGAAGTGAACCAGGGGAAGTTGGCAACATATAACATTTCCATTCTTGATGTGGCTTCTTCCATTACGAATTCCAATTTGAATTATCCGGCCGGGACGATCAAGGAAAGCTTTTATGAATATTTGATAAGGACGATAGGTGAGTTTAAGGAAGTAAATGAAATAGAAGAAGTTGTTGTCAAAAATATGAGAGAAGAAAGAGGGAGTCTGCCTTTTGAAGACAGGCTCTCCGAGAGAGAAATAAGTCCGCCGCCGAAATTGGCTATGATCAAGAATATCGCGAAAGTAAAGAACACCTTCAAGGAAAGAAGCAGTTTTTCCCGGTATAACAAGGATGAAAACGTTTCCATTTCCATCCAAAAACAAGCTCAAACCAATACTACGCAAGTTATCAACAAAATAAGAGCGGCATTCGGGCGTATTGAAAAAATGCTGCCTGAAGATGTCGAAATTGAGGTTATATATGACCAGTCGATTTTTATTCGCGACGCCATAAACGGTGTTCGTAACGCGGCTCTTCAGGGCGGGATATTGGCTTTTCTGGTGCTTCTGATATTCCTACGCAGTTTTAAGGCGTCGCTCATTGTAACGCTTAGTATTCCCATCTCGGTTATGATAGTGTTCACGTTCATGTATTTCGGTAAGCTTTCGATAAATATGATGTCTCTCGGCGGGCTTGCTCTCGGAGTGGGGATGCTTGTCGACAACGCCATTGTTGTTATTGAAAACATATTCAGGCATAGAGAGCAGGGGAAAGCGCCGAAAATAGCGGCCGCGGACGGCGCGGAAGAAGTGTCGACCGCGATAGTGGCATCCACGTTAACAACGATAGCGGTTTTTCTGCCGATGATATTTGTTGTAGGTGTGGCGGGACAGCTTTTTAAGGAATTGGCGTTTACCGTAACATTTTCTCTTATCGGTTCTCTCTGGGTCGCGCTAACTCTTATCCCGCTTTTAAGCTGTAGGATGTCGGGTATTTCCGCTGTCCAAGTCGCAAAACCCGGCGGGTCGTTGTCTCTGACGAAAAGCGGCGCGTGGCGTGGAATGCTTGTTGGGTATGAATTTTTTCTCCGTAAATTTCTGAAATATAAGTTTATCGGGCTTTTGTTCGTTTTGGCGATATTTATCGGAAGTTTGTTTATTTTTAATTTCCTTGAGAAAGAGCTGATGCCTAAAACCGATCAAGGGCAGTTTATTGTGAAAGTGGATATGCCGGTGGGAACGAAATTGTCTGAGACGAACAAAATTGTTTTACAAATAGAAGACGAGATCCATCGATGCGCGAGCGTTGAAGCCGTAAGTTCCGTTGTCGGGTCGACAAAAGGGGAATCCGCGAAAGATGTTGTGAAAAGACTTTCATCGCACCAGGGACAGATAATTGTGAACCTTAAAGAAGAAGACAAAATAGAAACGATGGATTTTATCCGCGAACTGAAAGTGAAACTTGATAGTAACAAAGATTTTAGCAACGCGAAAATAGAATTTTCTCTCCAGCAAGGGGTCATTTCCGGAGCTTTTGGTACCGGCGGAAAAGAGGTAACAATTGAGATAAAGGGGGACCGGCTTTTGGAGATGGAGGCCATAATGGTCGAAATCGAAGAGGGGCTTAAAAAAATTCCGGGAATTTTCGGTATAGAAAACGACGCGCCGGAAGAGGCGCCTGAGGTAAAAATTCATGTGAATAAAGATAAAGCGGCACTGCACGGCATTTCTGTTGTTGATCTTGCCAGAGTCGCGCAGATGGTTTTACGCGGGTCCGTGACATCGCAGTTTAAAGAGAAGGGGCACGAAATTGATATCCGGGTTCGGCTGAGGGAAGAGGACAGGGATAATTACGATAAGTTGTATCGCATCAGGCTTCATTCTCCGGCAGAAGGCATTGTTTCATTGGGATCTTTAGCGAGATTTGATAAAGGAAAGGGACCGAGTGAAATAAAGCGGTTGGGACAGGAACGGACAATTTTGGTTATGGCGGGGATCGTTGGCAGAAAAAAAACCGAAGTGATCAGTGACGTTGAGGCGATGCTTAAAGACATAAAACTTAAAAGAGGTTATACGGCAAAGCTTACGGGCGAATCGGAAGAGATGAAAAAGTCGTTTAACAGTTTAAAATTCGCTTTAATTTTGTCGCTTGTAATGGTTTATATGATCATGGCGGCGCAGTTTGAATCGTTGACACAGCCGCTCATAATTCTTTTTACCGTTCCGCTTTCGCTCATAGGTGTACTTTTGGCGTTATTTTCGACGAATACTTCCGTAAACGTTGTCGCTCTTTTAGGAGTCATTATGTTGGGAGGGATCGTAGTTAATAACGGAATTGTGCTCATAGACTACACCAATATTTTAATGAAAAAAGGAAAGAGTATGTTGGATTCCGTTGTTGAGGCATCTTTGGCGAGACTCAGGCCCATAATCATGACGGCACTTACAACGGTTTTGGGTTTATTTCCAATGGCGCTTGCTCTTGGAAGAGGTTCGGAACTGAGAGCCCCCATGGCAATAAGTGTTATGGGCGGACTTATTGTCTCTACCTTTTTAACTCTTGTGGTAATCCCCTCTATTTTTCTGATCGAAGGCGACATCAGAATGGGCATAAGATCTCTATTTAAAAAAATACGTTCCGGAACCAAAAATTCCACCTCGTAAATGGAACACCTCCAATTCCACCTACGAGGTGGAATTTTGGGGTTAACTTCGTAGGGTGCATATTGTCACAATTCAGGTAACCGTTTATAATGGCACCAACATATAAAGGTTATCAATGATGATGGGGATAAAAGGGCCGGGCAGGCCCGGCCCCTACGATTTGTTTTGGCATGTTTTATATTATTCGTAGGGAAAGGCCTGCCTTGTCCGATTAATTGAAGAGGGGACAAAATGGTCGGGTGGTCCCGGTCACTATCGATTTGTTACCTGAATTGTGACAATGTACACCCTACGATCAATGCGGCATACACAACGAATACCACCGGCAACCTACGAGGTTGTATTGGCGGATAACTAACGACCAACGACCAATCATGAGTTTATCCAAATTTTCCATAATACGGCCGATCACTACCATAATGATCTTTGCGGCGCTTGCCCTTGTTGGAATAATTTCCATTTCCCGCTTGCCTGTTGAGTTGTATCCTGATATATCTTTCGGACAGATCAGTATTATCGTGTATATTCGCGGCGGGATACCTCCTACGGAAGTGGAATCGATGGTTACAAAACCGATAGAGGAAGCCGTCAGTACCGTATCTCATATGGAAAGTATGCTTTCCATATCGAAAGAAGGGGAATCGACGATCGTGTTAAGTTTCGATCGCGGTATTGATATGCAGTTAGCGGCGATGGATGTGAGGGAAAAGTTTGCGAAAATTAAAGACAAAATGCCCAAAGAGGCTGAAAAACCGATCATCGCTCAGTTTTCTCAGACGGATGTTCCCATCGTTATATTCGCGGTAACGAGCCGCAAACGGACTACGGAAGAACTCAGAAAACTGGTTGACGACGAGATAAAGGAAAAGATAAAAAGAATTAATGGGGTTGCCAACGTAGAGGTTGGCGGTGGAAGAGAACGAAAAATACTTATTGAAGCCGATAAAAAGGCGCTCATCAGATATAACGTTTCAATTAACAGGCTGATCTCCGTGTTGGGATCCAGCAATCTTAATCTGCTTACCGGTGAAATAGAAAAAGGAAAAAACAAGATCTTGATAAGAACCATTGGACAGTTCGTAACGACGGATGACATAAAAAACATGGTTGTATCAACTGATCTTGCCGGTTCGGTCGTTCGAGTGAAAGATTTGGCAAAAGTGAAAGATTCATATCTCGAAGCGAAAACCTATGCCAGGATGAATGTCAGCCCCATTGTTTCGGTGTATGTTCAGAAAGAATCGAAAGCCAATACGATAAAAGTTTCGGGAAAAATACTTAAAGAGATAGAAGAGATAAAAACGTTAATGCCTGAGGACGTTAAGCTAATAGTGACGAAAAATCAGGCCAAGTTTATTCGAAAATCAATATCCAATCTTCGGAATTCTTTGCTTCGCGGCGCGATGATGATCATAATCGTTCTTATGCTTTTTATGGGGAAATTCGGTAAATACGCGTTTTTCGTTGTGCCGGCTGGACTCGTGGCGGCGATGCTGGTTCCGGGGATCGTTCTATACGTGATGCTCGCGGGAACGCTAGGATTTCTTACATTCACAAAAAAGAACCGGCCTATTCTGATAGTTGTCCTATCTATACCCATATCACTTATAATCACGTTCGGGTTTATGGATCTAATGAACATGTTCGTGCCGGCGGTAATGGACTTAACGATCAATTTCATTACGCTTTTCGGGTTGGCGCTTGGTGTGGGGATGCTTGTTGACAACTCGATCGTTGTTTTTGAGAACATCGTTACGAAAAGCGAACAAGGGCTTGGGAACGAACAGTCGGCGGTTGAAGGCAGTACGGAGATGAACGTTGTTATTTTCGCGTCCACACTTACGACCATTATAGTTTTTCTTCCGATGCTTTTTGTGTCAAAATCCATGAGTTTGCTTTATGGCGGTGTGGCGTGGACGGTGACGTTTTCACTTTGTGTATCGCTTTTTGTGGCGCTTATGATCGTGCCGCTTATGAGTTCCAGAATAAAAATTTCGACCGGAGGCGCCGAATCACAAAAAGTTAAAGAAGGATTTCTTCTGCCGTTTTACAAAAAACAGGAAAAAGCGCTTCTTTTTGTGTTTCGCCGCCGGTTTTTAATTTTGTTTATCGCGATACTCGCCTTTATCGGCGCGATGTTCGTGTATAAGGGGATGGGGAAAGAATATCTGGGGACCACCGAACAAAACAGATTTACGATATTTATCGAACTTCCAACCGGAGCAAAGCTTGATTCGTCCGACGCGGTTGTTCGGGACGTGGAAGACATGCTTAAAGAAGTGCCGGAAATCAAAAATTTTACCGCGCGTGTTGAAGCATGGTCAAGCAAAGTGTATGTTGACTTGGTGAGTCTGGAAAAACGAAAAAGATCCGTAGGGGAAATTATAGAAAGTTTGCGGCCGAAAGTTGCCAGGCTTCAGCCGGCGTTCATATATTTTGAAGAAGAACAGGAAGTCGGAACAAAAGAGATCATCCTTAATGTTTTCGGGTATAACTATGACACCTTGAGAGAAATCGCGATAGCGCTTACGACAAGAATGAGTCGTATCCCATACTTTACGGATACAAAGATCAGGATGCGGGAAGGTCGCCCGGAACTGGACCTGAAGATCGATAAGAAAAAAAGCGCCGCCATGGGGTTTTCGACAAAAGATATAGCCGACATAGTTCACGCGAAAGTCAGAGGCGTCAGAGCCACAATGTATCATACCAGAGCCTCGGAAGTGGAAACGATCGTAAGAATGCAGGAAAAAGACAGAAGAACCGTAAAGGATATACACGCGCTTACCGCCGCCAAAGCCGGAGATGACAGAGTTTTGCTCGACCAAATTGTGGATTTTAAATATAGTTTGGGTCCGAGCGAAATTTGGCGTAAAAACCGCGCGAGAATGATCCAGGTTAGCGCGAATATCGGTGAACTTCCTCTTGGAAAGGCCGCCAAACTTTTAGAGAAAGAACTTAAAGACCTGAAAATGCCGGAAGATTATTTTTATGAAGTCGGAGGGGATTATCCGACTTTGGTTAAAACTCAAAATGAATTTTTTCTTACGATAGGCGTCATACTCACTTTAATATATTTGGTGCTCGCGTCCATATTCGAATCATACCGCCAGCCTTTTATCATTATGGTTACGGTAATGCTCGCGACGATCGGCGCGATCGGCGCGCTATATCTTGCAAAAATTTCCATTGGTATGGGCGCGCTTATCGGGATGATGATGCTCGCGGGAATTGTCGTTAATAACGGAATTATTCTTGTTGACCATGCCAACGTGCTTAAAAAACGGCATAAAAATCTGTTCAAGATGCTTCTTAAAGCCGCGCGCGACAGGCTTCGCCCGGTACTTATGACAACGGCAACAACGGTTTTCGGACTGGTTCCCATGGCGTTCGATAAAAGCGAAGGATCGAATTTATGGAACCCGCTCGCCATTACGGTGATCGGCGGACTCTTGTTTGCGACCCCGCTTACCCTGGTTCTTGTCCCGGCGCTTTATTCGATCTTCGAACAGTTCGGTGATATTGTTAAAAAAGCGGTACACCCGAAAAATATAATAAGCGCGCTTAGCAATTTCCGCAAAATATCTTTCCAAAAAATCCGTTCTCTTGTCCCGAAGCGAAATAATAATTGATTTTATTCGGGCACATGCAATGTGCCCCTACGATGGGTGCCCAAATAAAATTACCCGTGGGGGCACATTGCATGTGCCCTTACGAATATTGTATGGTGGGAAAGGGTGTTGTTCCGTAGCAATTTTCAGACATTATCTTGGTTCAGGCATAGCATCCGAAAAGCCACCAGTCGGGGATAGCGAAAATGTTTTTAGTTATTTTTTGAATTGTTTCGCCGGGGTACACAATATACCCGAATTTTGTTTCGCGATACGAGTCCATAAAAGACTCTAACCCGGAGGTATCTTTTTTGGTGAGACGTTTGGACCATTTAATTTCTAAAGGTATAATTCCCTTGCTGGTGGAAAGAACAATATCGGCTTCCGCGCCGTCTTGTGTGCGCCAGGTGAAGCACTCCCCAAAAAGATCGTAATTGCTTAAGGTTTTTTGGATCTCATTAAAAATGAAAGATTCATATAACGCGCCAATATGTCCTCTTTCTAAGGCGGTATGCAGGGAGAAGTTATTCCCGTAACACTCGTTTATTAATAACGTGTCGCATATATGAATTTTAGGATGTTTAACTAACCTCTTTGTCGGATTTCGAAAAAATATAGGAGCGCGTCGAGCAATCATCATAGCCTCCAGATAATAAAAATAGTTCATCGCGGTCGGCTGACTGATTCCGGAGGTCACCGCAAGTTTATTCGTATTTAGAAACTGAGCGGTCATTAAAGTTAAAAGGCGGGAAAGCTGTTCAAAAGCCATGGAATCTCTGATATTAAATTGTTCAACGACTAATGGCAATACGTACGTGCGCAGATAGTCGCGAATCCATAGCATTCTAGACTGTGTATCATTATTCAAAGCCGGGGAGGGGAACCCTCCCCACATTATTCTTTCTTCTCTCTGTCGTTTTATTTCTGTCAGTTTAGATGAACAAGTGATTTCTTTCGGTTTTTTATTGTTGATTATTTCGATTAGCCCCGGTACTTTATTTGAATGAGAAAATTCCTGCCAAGAAAGGGGATAAATAGGCAATAGGCTGACTCTGCCCGCTAAAGATTCTTTGATTTTACGTAAGAGTAAATAATTTCCGGAATTCGCCAGACAAATTCCGGTTGGTTTGGGATCATTCCGATCTACGAGTATCTTTACGGCACTAAAGATTTCCGGCACTCTTGCCGCTTCATCAATAAACAGGTATTTCCCGGGTTGAAAATATCTCTCTACGTATCTTACCGGGTCACGAGCGGCTTCCTGTCGTTCTAAGGGGTCATCTAAAGATATAAGCGTTCCGGGATGAGTTTTAAGAATTTTTTGGAGCAAATAAGATTTGCCAACCTGTCTGGCTCCCAATAAAGCAACAGATCTCCATGTTTTAAGTCTTGAAATGAGTATTTTTTCAATGTGCCTATCCATATAATCCAAGTATACTAAATATACTTTGAAAGTCAAGCTTGTTTTTCAAAGTATGATATCTATCGCTGTGCGCGATAGATATGCAAAATTAACCGGACAATATTGCTCATATCGATACTATTCATTAACCTTGAAAATTCGGTTGACATCACCGAATTTTCAAGGCATTTTTTTTATTTTACTCGGACGGACACAGGGACAGGGCATGCCCTGTCTTCTGACAAAAACATAAGAAATAATAATTTATCGAATATAACCGGTTCATTTAAATCCGCCGCGTCAAAACAAATTAATCAATCGAATAATATATCGTTCAAATGGCAACGGTCATTCCATGACCATATAATTCGCACAACAGATTCATTAAAAAATATTCGTGAATATGTAATGAATAACCCTAAAACATGGAATACGGACGAAGATAATATTGTGAATTACGAATTAAAGGGCACGGCATGCCGTGCCCCTACGAATTTTAAATTAATTCCCAATTTGTTGCCTGAATTGTGACAATACGCGCCTTACGATTGCCGTATGGTGTTAGATGATACCAATTACAATTCATTTTGTCCCGCCGTCTTCGTAGGGGCGGACCCAAGTGTCCGCCCGTTTTTCGCGTTAAACGATTCTGTGATTTCCAGATTAAATTTTTTTTATATTATTCGGGCACATGCAATGTGCCCCTACGATTTGTTGTAACGGCAGGTGTTATACGAATCGTTTTAAAAAAACTTGTAGGTGGTGTGAATGAACCCCAAAACAACCTCGTAGGTTGAACCTCGTAGGTTGAACCTACGAGGTTCAACCTACGAGGTTGTTTCGGGGGGAATGTAGTTGACAGGAATGTGGATGGGGCTATATAATGGTTAGGCGGTTTATGTGTTAACATTGGTAAAGTTATTGTTGTTGGTTGTTGTTTTATTTTATTTTTTTTTAGGCAAGTTGAAGAGGTAAGAAAGAAGTGATGTGCGGGTTCGTTTTTTGATAAAACTTAAATAAGTTTTTAATATAAGCAAAACAACGCGGGTCATAAGATCTCTTTATTGTTTTCTGTCCTTGAGATAGACAATTCAACTAAAGCCGTGATGTTTTTCCGTAAAACCAATGTTTTTAATGGTGATTTATTGCGCC
>JADHWG010000041.1 GCA_016783605.1 Candidatus Omnitrophota bacterium
TGGAAGCGGTTGATACGTTTATTCCGACCCCGGCAAGGGACGTAGACAAACCGTTCTTGATGCCGATAGAAGACGTGTTCAGCATAACGGGAAGAGGAACGGTGGGAACGGGCAGGATAGAGAGAGGTCAGGTAAAGGTCGGCGAAGAAGTTGAGGTAGTGGGTTTGACCGAAACGAAGAAGACGACGGTGACTGGAGTGGAGATGTTCCGTAAACTGCTTGATTCAGGTCAAGCCGGAGACAACGTAGGAATATTGCTTCGCGGCGTGGAAAAGAAAGATCTTGCGAGAGGGCAAGTATTGGCGGCGCCTGGCTCTATAACGCCGCATACAAAATTTAAGGCGGAAGTGTACATCTTGAGTAAAGAAGAAGGTGGAAGACACACGCCTTTTTTTAATGGCTATCGTCCGCAGTTTTACATAAGGACAACGGATGTGACTGGAGTGGTAAAATTGGCCAAAGATGTTGAAATGGTAATGCCCGGAGACAATGTGACTGTGGATGTAGAGCTGATAACGCCTGTCGCGCTGGAAAAGGAACTGAGATTCGCGATAAGAGAAGGCGGACACACTGTGGGAGCGGGAGTTATATCGGAGATTACCGAATAAAGAGTTACAGGTTACAAGTGGCAGGTTACAAGGGAGATGTGGGCTTGCCGCTTTGCGGCGTCGCGTTGGGGAAGGTGAAGGAAAAGTGTATGATGAACTTATCATATGCTGATAAAAATAAGGTGCTAAAATATGGCAAAGAAAAAAGGCGCGGTGGAAATAATAACATTACAATGCGGAACTTGTAAGCAGCGCAATTATACGACAAAGAAAAATAAAAAACAGAACCCGGATCGTTTGGAGAGAAAAAAATATTGCCGGTTTGATAAAAAACATACCGCGCATAAAGAGATAAAATGATGGGTCGGGGAGTTTCGACCCATCATCCTGAGGAACGAAGTGACGAAGGATCTCTTTTGACTCTACAGGAAAGATCTTTCACACGCTTTTGCTCACTCAGGGTGAGCCTTTCGACAAGAAAAACACTTTGAGGGCTCAAATAAATAGGAGAGTAGCTCAATTGGCAGAGCACCGGTCTCCAAAACCGGGGGTTGCAGGTTCGAGGCCTGTCTCTCCTGCCAGGAGAAGACGTGATAAAAAATATGTGTTAAAGGTGTAAGTTTAAAATTAACAAACACGGAGGTCCGGTAAGTTTACAAGTTTTGTGGTTTTGCCGGCGGGCTGAAGAACGAACGAAATAAATAGGTTGTACATTGCAATTGTTGCCGGCAGAAATAAAACCGCAAGTTCCACCGGAATAGGTGTGACTTGGTTATGCCTATCGGATGGGGTTTGCGGTTTTGATTAATTTAGCCGAAAGGGGGCGACGTATGATAAAAGTTGGAAAATTTATCGGTCAGGTTAAGGCTGAGATGAAAAAGGTTGCGTGGCCGACAAAACCGGAATTGATCGGATCCACCTTGGTTGTTCTCGTATCAACTTTTGCGTTGGCTCTATATATAGGAGCGTGTGATATGTTTTTTTCGCGATTTGTGAATCTTTTAGTAAGCGGGGTGTTTAAATGACAAAAAAATGGTATGTAATACATACGGCGACCGGAAGAGAATTTACGGTTAAAAAAGCCTTGGAAAGACGCTTGGAAGACGACCCTAAGAAAAAGGACCTTATCGCGACCATATTGATTCCGACGGAGAAGGTTTCTGAAATTCGCGAAGGCGATAAAAAAATAACGGAAAGAAAGTTTTTCCCGGGTTATATTTTGGTTGAAATGGAATTGAACGATAAAAGTTGGTATCTGATAAAAAATACGCCCGGAGTGACAGGATTTGTCGGAACAAAAACCAAGCCGGTTTGTCTGGATGAAGAAGAAGTTGAAGAGATACTTAAGCAGACAAAAGAAGCGAAAGAAAAACCGGTTCCGAAAGTGCTTTTTAAACAAGGTCAGTCCGTTAGAGTTAAAGAAGGTCCTTTTAAGAATTTTTCGGGAACCATTGAAGACACGAATTTAGAAAAAGGAAAAATGAAAGTTATGATATCGATATTCGGCCGGCCGACATCGGTAGAGTTGGAAGCTTGGCAGATCGAGACAATATAACGGTAGAAGAGAGATGTCGGATTAAGTCCGGCATGACAAAAATTAGAGAAAGAATAGGAATCGTATTATGGCTAAAAAGGTAAAAACACAGATAAAACTTCATTGTTTAGGAGGCCAGGCGAATCCGGCTCCGCCTGTTGGTCCGGCTTTAGGACAGCATGGAATTCCGATAATGGATTTTTGTAAACAGTTTAACGAACGGACGAAAGATAAACAGGGATTAACGATCCCCGTCGTAATAAGTTTATATGAAGACAGAACTTTTTCTTTTATAACCAAAAGTCCTCCGGCAAGTGTGCTTTTGAAAAAAGCGGCGGGTCTGGCGAAAGCGAGCGGTAGTCCGAAAGCGGAAAAAGTTGGAAAAGTGACTATAGAACAAGTTAAGGAAATCGCAAAATTGAAGATGGAAGATCTGAATGCGGTGGATATGCCCGGGGCGATCGAAATAATAAAAGGTTCCGCCAGGAGTATGGGGATAGAAGTTGAATAACCACTACAACTTATGGCACTTCGTGCCATAAGTTGTAGTGGTTATTCAATCCCGGGCGTTAGACCCGGGATCCAATAAAATTGTAGGGGCGCCCCTTGTGGGTGCCCATGAATTGTGTCTAATAAACGGCATTTAATGAATATTGAAGGAAAGGTGAAATTCGACCCGTCAAACAACCTCGTAGGATAGTGGTTGATGGAGCCACCACTAACCTACGAGGATGTTTGACAATCTGCGAGGTTGAATGGAAGGTGGAAAATACAAATGACAAATAAAAGGCAAAAAGAAATTAAAACGTTGGTTGATGGAAAAAAAGAATACGCGCTTCAAGAGGCTGTTTCAATTTTAAAAAAAGGACCTAAAACCAAGTTTGATCAGACGGTGGAAGTGGCGTTAGCGCTCAAGATCGAGCAGTCGACAAATCCGATAAGGGGAACGGTTAGTTTACCGCATGGGACCGGAAAGAAAACCAGAATAGCGGTTTTTTGCAAAGGAGATTTTGAAAAGCAGGCGAAAGACGCGGGAGCCGAGTATGTTGGCGGAGATGATCTTGTAAAGAAAGTGTCGGAAGGGTGGATCGATTTTGACGTGGCCGTGGCGACACCGGATATGATGCGTGATCTTGCTAAACTTGGAAAAGTGCTAGGACCGCGAGGTCTTATGCCGAATCCAAAATCCGGAACGGTTACAACGGAAATTGCCAAAACAGTGAATGAGTTACAGGCGGGTAAAATAGAATATAGGATGGACAAACAGTCGGGAGTAAAAGGAGCGGCTGGAAAATTGTCGTTTTCTGAAGAGGCATTAGTGGAAAATATCAAAGCTTTTGTAACGGCTGTTATGAAAAGCAATATAAAGTTACAGAAGATCCAGAACGTAAAGTCGATCGCAATAAGTTCGAGCATGGGTCCCGGATTAAAGCTGGACAAAAACCAGTTCAGGCAAAATTAAGTCGTATATCGTATATAGTGTATAGTGCGTCGTATGTGGTATATTGCAGAGAATCCCTGCCGGAGGCAGGGCCGCCTCCGGCGGAATTTCATGCGATATACGACATGCGACATACGATATGCGAGAAAAGAAGGACGTGTTATGGCAGAAAAGTACGGGAAAAAAGTAAAAGAACTTATGACCGTGGAAATGAAAAAGGTTTTTTCCGAAAACGAGGGGTTTATACTTTCCAGTATTGAAAATATCAAGGCTACTGAAATGGATAGGCTTCGAAAAAAGATGAGGCAATCCGGAACCCGATATATGGTTATTAAAAATCGTCTCGCGGAATTGGCGCTCACCGAGGCGAATTTGACAGAACTTGCGCCTGACGTACGTGAACAGAAGATCATGGGTGTTGGGGTTATAGAAAAAGATCCTGTTCTTGTGGCTAAACTTTTGGCTGAGTTTTCGAAGGCGAATAAAGGGTTTAATATTTCAAAGGGATATTTGGATGGGCGAGTGTTGACCAAGGATGAGATCAAACATCTCGCGGAACTTCCCGGGCGAGAGCAGCTTCTTGCGATGGTTCTTAGCATGATGAACGCTCCGATCACGGGTTTCGCTTGTGTGTTGTCACAGATAGTGAAAAGTGTGTTATACGCGTTAAAAGCAGTGTCGGAAAAGAAACAGAGTAATGAATAGCGAAGTGTGTTTTGTCTCGTGAAGGTTCGAGCAATATTTGCTGTTCATTATCTACTAGAGTCACTATTAAAGAGGAGGACAGAGATGACTGAGGAAAAGAAGACCAACGTGAATGCTGAAGAAGTTAAGGATACCGCGGCCGCGGAAGAAAATGCGGCGGCTGAACCCAAAGCTTCTCCGGAGAAAAAGGAAGAAGTAAAGAGTGAAAAGGTTGAAGCAAAACCTGCGGCTGAAGATTCAACGGAGAAAAAAGAAGAAGCAAAGCCGAAAGTGAAAATTACCGAGAAAATGGAAAGTATGATGAACACGATAGGCGAGATGAGTGTTTTGGAACTATCCGATCTCGTAAAGGCCCTTGAAGAAAAGTTTGGTGTCAGTGCTCAAGCACCGGTCGCGGTTGCCGCCGCAGGCGGAGCATCGGGAGCGGCAGGAGCGGCGGAAGAAGAGAAAAGCGTTTTCACCGTTATGCTCGCGGAAATCGGACCCAAAAAGATCAATGTTATCAAAGAAATCAGAGCTTTAACGAATCTGGGACTTAAAGAAGCGAAAGATCTCGTAGAAGCGGCGCCAAAAGAAGTTAAAGAAGGTCTTACCAAAGAAGAAGCTGAGAAAATGAAGAAGCAGTTGGAAGGCGCCGGTGCCAAGATTGAATTGAAGTAAGATTTAAGCTTGTAAACATAGAGTGAGGTTCTTTGAGAGTTGGAGAGCCCTACCTAAAAACAAGGGATGTGATGACGAATGGCTGTTAAAGTCAAACGGAAAAGTTATGCCAGGTTAAAGGATGTTTATAACATTCCTAACTTGATCGAAATTCAGGTTGACTCATACACAAAGTTTTTACAGCGGTTTGTTTCTAAAACAAAAAGAAAAAAACAGGGATTGGAAGCGCTTTTTTCCGAAGTGTTCCCAATTATCGCCAGAGACGGATTATATCGGTTGGATTATCTGTATTATGATATTCGTCAGCCGAAGTATAGCGCTGAAGAATGCAAGCAGCGGTCTCTTACGTACGCGGCGCCGCTTAGGATAAAACTGCGTCTCCAGTTGGAAAACGAAGTTAAAGAGCAGGAAGTTTACGTTGGCGAAATTCCGGTTATGACGGAAGTCGGAACTTTTATCATTAACGGGGACGAACGTGTTGTGGTCAGTCAGCTTCACAGGTCTCCGGGGATATCCTTTGAAGAAAGTACGGTTCAAGGCGGAAAATCAATTTATTCCGCGCGACTTATTCCGGATAGAGGCGCGTGGATCGAGTTTTTGTTTGATAAAAGTGATTTTCTCTATGTGTTTATTGATCGAAAGAGAAAATTTTTAGCGACGACATTCTTAAGGATTTTCGGACTTAGTCGAGATGAAGACATTCTCAAAGCTTTCGGCGGAGTTGAAGAAGTTGTTTTGACACGGCAGAAGCAATGTGAAGAGATCGTCGGCAGAGTGTTGGCGGAAGATCTTGTTGATGAGGCATCTTCTTCCATATTGGCGCAAGGGATGGAAAAGGTGACGATTTCCATCGCGAATCGTATATGGAACAGCAAGATCAGGAATATAAAGTTTTTGCGGTCGGTCCCGAAAGAAATTGTCAGAACTCTTGAGCAGGACGGGACAAAAACCAAAGAAGAAGCATATCTTGATATTTACCGCAAATTGAGACCCGGGGATCCTCCAACATTAGAGGCGGCAAAAGATCTTATAGATCAGATGTTCTTTGACAAGAAGAGATATAACCTTACGGATGTAGGCGTTCGTATGATCAATCGTAAGTTGTCTTTGTCGAGACCTTTGGGATCGCATTTGCTGGATGAGAAGGTGTTGGTCGGAGCTGTTAGGCATCTTTTGGATATAAAAACGGGTGAAAAAACCATAGACGATATTGATCATTTGGGCAATAGAAGAATACGTTGTGTCGGAGAGCAGCTTTCCAATCAAATACGCATGAGTATGGCGAGGGTAGAGAGAGTTGCCAAAGAAAGAATGAGTGTATATGAGATGGACAGCGTTCTGCCACACAATTTAGTTAACACGAAACTGATCACAAGTGTGATCCACGATTTTTTCGCCAGAGGCAGACTTTCGCAGTTTATGGATCAAACGAATCCTCTCGCGGAATTGACGCACTTGCGCAGATTGAGCGCGTTGGGTCCGGGAGGGCTGAATCGTGAACGTGCCGGGTTTGAAGTGCGTGACGTTCATTATTCACATTACGGCAGACTTTGTCCGATCGAGACGCCTGAAGGGCCGAATATCGGACTTATCAACTCTCTCAGTACTTATGCCGGTGTTGATGAATTCGGTTTTCTTGTTACACCGTATCGTAAAGTGGAAAACGGAAGAGTTTTGAACAAGGTCGAATATCTTACGGCAGATATTGAGGATAAATATATTATAGCGCAGGCGAATTCCAAGATCGATGAGAGAGGACACTTTTCAAAAGATAAGGTTTTTTGCCGGTTCAAGGATGATTTTATCTTGGCGGGCGCGAAAGAAGTTCAGTATATGGACGTTTCTCCGCTTCAACTCGTTAGCGTATGCGCGGGGTTGGTGCCGTTTTTAGAACATGATGATGCTAATAGGGCCTTGATGGGATCCAATATGCAACGGCAAGCTGTTCCGCTTCTTTTTCCGGAAGCTCCTCTTGTCGGGACCGGGCTCGAAGAGCGCGCCGCCAGAGATTCCGGGGCGTTGGTTTTGGCAAGAAAAAGCGGTAAGATCTCAAAAGTCGACGGGTCGGAGATAGTGATCTCAGGGGAGAAATATCCTCTTAAGAAATTTGAGCGAACGAATGCCAGAACAAGCGTTAACCAAAGACCGGTGGTTAAAGTTGGAGATATGGTCGAGTCCGGGGATCTATTATCTGACGGTATAGCGACGGATAAGGGAGAGATGGCTCTTGGACGGAACGTTTTGGTTGGGTTTATGTCGTGGAGAGGGTACAACTTTGAAGATGCCATTTTGATAAGTGAAAGATTATTAAAAAATGACGCGTATACGTCAGTGCACATAAATAAATTTGAGTCGGAAGCGAGAGATACGCGGCTTGGAAACGAAGAGGTAACGTGTGATATTCCCAATGTCGGGGACGAGGCGCTTAAACATTTGGACGAAAACGGAATTATTCGTATCGGCGCTGAGATCGTATCAGGAAGCATATTGGTTGGAAAAGTCGCGCCGAAATCCGAAACGGAATTATCTCCCGAAGAAAAACTGTTAAGAGCGATATTCGGAGAAAAAGCCGGAGATGTTAAAGATGTTTCGCTCCGGGTTCCTTCCGGGGTGGAAGGTATTGTTGTTGATATAAAGGAACTTTCCAGAAAAAACACGAAAACCGCCTCACGCGCGGAAAAAAGACAGGATTCGAAAGAACGAAAGATCGTAAAAGAAGGATATAAGAACATACTGGAACGGTTGTCGGAAAAGAGAGCCGAAAAGGTGCATCAAAAACTTATCGGTTGTAAATTGTTGAACGCTCTTGAAGACATCGAAACCGGAAAAGTATTGATCCGACCCGGTAAGGTGATCAGTGAAGCGGATCTTTCAAAGTTCAGAAAAGCGGATCTTGAAAACATTTATGTCGAAAATGATGAGAAGCTCGGGGCGAAAGTTAACAGCATCATCATGACGGTGAACGGTCAGATAGAACAGACCATGATGGAGATGGAACGTGATCTTGACAGAATTAAGCATGGTGATGAACTGCCGCCGGGAGTGTTGCGGAGGATAACGGTTTATGTCGCCAGTAAGAAAAAACTTCAGGCGGGAGACAAAATGGCCGGCCGTCATGGAAATAAAGGAGTTATCGCTAAGATCTTGCCGGAAGAAGATATGCCGTATCTTTCCGACGGCAGGCCTTTGGATATAGTGCTCAATCCGCTCGGTGTTCCGAGTCGTATGAATATCGGTCAGCTTTTAGAAACACAGCTTGGATACGCGGCAAAAATACTCGGGAGAAAAATTTCAACTCCGGTATTTGACGGAGCGACTGAAAGTGATATAAAAGAGGCGACAAGGGACGCGAAATTACAGGTTACCGGTAAAGAGATCTTAAGAGACGGATATACCGGCAAACCTTTTGATCAGCCGGTTACCGTTGGATACATCTATATGATGAAATTGGCCCATTTGGCGGATGACAAAATGCACGCCAGATCCATCGGACCGTATTCTTTGGTGACACAGCAGCCGTTGGGCGGTAAGGCGCAATTCGGAGGACAAAGATTTGGAGAGATGGAAGTTTGGGCGCTTGAAGCATATGGTGCGGCGTACACGCTGCAGGAACTTCTTACCGTCAAGAGTGATGATGTGATGGGACGGACGAAGATCTATGAGACGATAGTAAAAGGTGAGAATATGCTTGAACCGAGTACTCCCGAATCGTTCAATGTATTGATAAAAGAACTTCAAAGTTTGGGGCTTGATGTCAGCCTTGAACAAAAAGATTCCGCGTAAAAACCGTATATCGTATGTCGCATATCGTATATCGTAAGAGAATCCCCGCCGAAGGCGTGACCGCCTCCGGCGGAAAAAGTTCTTCACGATATACGACATACTACATACGATATACGAATTCAACCTACGAGGTTGAATTAATTTTTAACGAATTAACCAATGTGGAGAAATTATGCTGCGCAAAGTAAACAAGTTCGATAGAGTTCGGATACAGATCGCGTCTCCCGAAAAGATCAAGGACTGGGGTACGCGT
This sequence comes from Candidatus Omnitrophota bacterium, assembly GCA_016783605.1. GTDB lineage: Bacteria > Omnitrophota > Gorgyraeia > Tantalellales > Tantalellaceae > BS750m-G21. The sequence goes on from JADHWG010000041.1 coordinate 8,925, forward strand.
AAGGTAGGGAACCGTCATGTCTTGTTTGAAGTGAAAAAACCGGAAACGATAAATTATAGAACTTTGAAACCTGAAAGGGACGGGCTTTTTTGCGAACGTATTTTCGGCCCGACAAAAGATTTTGAGTGCAATTGCGGCAAGTATAAACGAGTGAAGCATAAGGGGATCATTTGTGACCGGTGCGGAGTTGAGGTTACAAAATCAAGTGTGAGACGGGAAAGAATGGGCTGTATAAAATTGGCCGCGCCTGTTTCGCATGTGTGGTTTTTTAAGGCGATACCGTCGAGAATGGCAAATATGCTGAACATGAAGATGCGGGATCTGGAAAGGATCCTGTATTACGAGCAATATGTTGTTGTCGATCCGGGAGAGACGTCTCTTACGGAGAAAGAGCTTTTAACTGAAGAAGGATACGCTGAAGTTAAGAAAAAATATGCCGGAAAATGTAAAGTGATGATGGGTGCTGAAGCCGTGCGTGAACTTTTGAAAAATATCGATCTCGACGCGATAGCGGCGGAAATTACGGCAAAGATCTCAGAAAAAAAGGATGTTAATACTCAGAAAAGACTTACGAAGAGGCTGAAAGTTGTTGATACGTTCAGGAAGAGCGGGAATAAGCCCGAGTGGATGATCTTGGATATTATTCCGGTTATTTCACCCGACCTCCGGCCTCTTGTTCCGTTGGACGGCGGCAGGTTTGCCACTAGTGACCTGAACGACCTCTATCGTAGAGTTATTAATCGTAATAATCGGCTAAAAAAACTTTTGGAACTTAAAGCGCCGGAAGTTATAGTTCGAAATGAAAAAAGAATGCTTCAGGAAGCGGTTGACGCGTTGTTCGATAACGGCCGGCATGGTCGTGAGGTTTTGGGATCGGGCGGACGTCCGTTAAAATCGCTCGCTGATATGCTTAAAGGGAAACAAGGGCGGTTTCGTCAGAATCTTCTTGGTAAACGTGTTGACTATTCAGGTAGAAGCGTTATCGTTATCGGTCCGGAACTGAGAATAGATGAGTGCGGTCTCCCGAAAATTATGGCGTTGGAACTTTATCAGCCGTTTATTATAAGGAAGCTTAGGGAGAAAGGGTTTGTACATACCATTAAAAGCGCGAAAAAAATGGTACAGCAGGAAAATCCCGAAGTTTGGGATATATTGGAAGATGTTATCAGGGATCACCCTGTTCTTTTAAATAGAGCTCCAACTTTGCATCGATTGGGAATACAGGCGTTTCAACCGCGTCTTGTGGAAGGTAAAGCTATTCGTATTCATCCGTTGGTGTGCGCGGCGTTTAACGCGGATTTTGACGGAGATCAGATGGCTGTTCACGTGCCGTTATCAATGGAAGCGCAGGTGGAGGCGCGTCTCATTATGAGCGCGGCGAATAATATTTTCTCTTCCGCGAACGGCCGGCCGATCACGACCCCGTCGCAGGATATAGTTTTGGGAGCATATTATCTTACGAAGAAAAAATCCGGAGTCAAAGGTGAAGGTAAGATATTTTCCGATGGCGATGAAGTTATTATGGCGTATCAGAACGAGGAAGTTGATAAATTCGCTTTAGTAAAGGTTCGTATAGATGGTGACATTCTTGAAACTACGGTTGGAAGGATAATTTTTAACGATATATTGCCGAAGGGTCTGCCGTACTACAACGAACCTATGAACAAAAAAGCGGTTAGCCGAGTGATCTCCGATTGTTATCGTTTGAAAGGACATAAAGAAACGGTGACACTGTTGGACGCGCTTAAACGGCTCGGGTTCGAAGAATCAACGCTGTCAGGAGCGTCAATGTCTGTGGCGGATCTTAGTGTGCCTGAAGAAAAAGCGGAAAAGATCGCGAACGCGCAGGATAAGGTTGACAAAATACAGTCGCAGTATCAAAAAGGTTTGATAACCGACGGTGAACGATATAACAAGATCATTGACATTTGGACGCATGTTACCGAAGACGTTTCAAGTTTGGTGTTTCGTCATCTTGACAATTTTAATCCGGTTTTCATGATGGCGGATTCCGGAGCGAGGGGTTCCAAACAGCAGATCAGACAGCTCGCCGGGATGAGGGGTCTTATGGCCAAACCTTCGGGTGAAATTATCGAAACTCCGATCACGGCGAATTTTAGAGAGGGCTTGACGGTATTGGAATACTTTATTTCCACTCACGGCGCGCGTAAAGGATTGGCTGACACGGCGCTTAAAACGGCCGATTCCGGATATCTTACGCGAAGGTTGGTTGACGTGGCGCAGGACGTTATTATCAGGGAAAACGATTGCGGGACACTTAACGGAATTACTTCCACGGCGATCATTGAAGGTGATGACGTTGTTGTTTCGCTTGCCGAACGTATCGCGGGGCGCGTTGCTTTGGATAATGTAACGGATGTTATTACTGACACCCAAATACTTAAGGCGGGCGAGATGATCAGCGATGAAGATGCCCGCAAAATTGAAGACGCGGGAATCGAGAAAATAAGGATCAGAAGTGTTCTTACGTGCGAAGCGGAAAACGGTGTTTGCGCGAAATGTTACGGAAGAAATCTTGCCACAGGGAAATTGGTTGAAGCGGGTGAGGCGGTGGGCGTGATAGCGGCTCAGTCCATTGGTGAGCCGGGAACACAGCTTACGATGAGGACGTTTCATATCGGAGGAACAGCCAGCAGGATCATTGAACAATCGTTCTTTAAGAACAAAGATGACGGGATTTTGCAATACCATAACTTAAAAGTCGTTGAAAGCCGCGAGCCCGGAGTGTTTGTCGTGCTTAACAGGAACGGACAGATAAGTATTGATGAAAAAGACGGTCGGGAAATAGAGAAGCAGAAGATACCTCAGGGATCCAGCATTTTCTTTTCAGACGGCTCGAGCATTAAAAAAGGTTCAAAATACGCGGAGTGGGATCCTTATACGGTTCCGATATTAACTGAAGTTGCCGGGCGCGTGCAGTATGAAGACATTAAGCGCGATGTGACGATGAAACTCGAGATCGACGATACCACCGGTCTTAAAAACAAAGTTATTATCGATCAGAAAGGTGATTTTCATCCACAGCTTCTGATCCTAAACAAGAATAACGAAGTTGAAGCGATTTATCCATTGCCGGTCGGAGCGCATATCGCGGTTAAAGATAAGCAATCCGTTATGGCGGGCGACGTTTTGGCCAAGACACACCGGATTATGACGAAAACAAAAGATATTACCGGAGGATTGCCGCGTGTCGCGGAACTTTTTGAAGCGCGTAAACCGAAAGATCCTTCGATCATCAGTGAAATTGACGGTGTGGTTGAGTTCGGTGAATCGAAAAAAGGACAGAAAAGGATAATTGTTGAGAATGAAACCGGGATGCGCAAAGAATACGTTATCCCTCATGGTAAACATTTAAACGTTTATCGCGGAGACAACGTTATAGCGGGAGAACAGCTTGTGGAGGGTCCGGTAGTTCCGCAGGATATTTTACGGGTTTCCGGAGAAAAAGCGCTTCAGGAATATCTTTTGGACGAAGTACAGGAAGTGTATCGTTTGCAGGGTGTGGAAATAAACGACAAACATATAGAAACGATCATCAGGCAGATGATAAGAAACGTTAAAATAACCGATTCCGGAGATACAAAATTTTTGATGGGTGACAAGGTGAGTAGAAGCTCGTTCAGAAAAGAAAACGAAAAGATGCTTAAAAAGAAGAAAAAACCCGCTGTCGCGGAACCTGTTCTTCAGGGTATCACAAAAGCGTCCCTTACGACGGAAAGTTTTATTTCCGCGGCAAGTTTCCAGGAAACGACTCGAGTGCTGACGGAAGCTGCCAGTGCCGGGAGGGTTGATTATTTGACTGGGCTTAAGGAAAACATCATTATGGGGCATTTGATCCCGGCCGGAACCGGGTATGACGCGCATAGAAAAATTGGTATGGAACGTGACGTCGTAAAAGAAGAAAAATCTGACGAAAAAGAAAAAAAAGATAGTAGTGAATAATTGAGGGGGCGGGGAGTTTCCCGACCACTCATCCTGAAGCCCGAAGGGCTGAAGGATCTCTACTAGAGAATCTATGAAGAATCTCTAGTACTCTGTCAATCTTCAAATGAGGGGTACATTTAATGAGATTCCCGCTTCCGCGGGAATGACACAAAGACTGTCATCCTCGCGAAAGCGGGGATCCATGATATAAAGTGGACATAATGGAACTCTTCGTTTGAAGATTGACAGGGTACTAAAAGGATCTCTGAAGAATCTCTATAGAATCTATAAAGGATCTATGAAGGATCTATAGAGATCCTTCGCTTCGCTCAGGATGAGTTGTCGGGAAACTTCCCGACAACTCAAAACGAAAAGGAAACGTATGCCGACAATTAATCAGCTGATACGAAAAGGAAGAAAAGTTGTAAAAGGAAAAAGTAAGGCGCCGGCGTTAGGGAGATGTCCTCAAAAAAAAGGGGTTTGTCTGCAGGTTAAGACGCGTACGCCTAAAAAACCTAACTCGGCTTTAAGAAAGATCGCGAGGGTAAGGTTAACCAATGGGATAGAAGTGACGGCTTATATCCCCGGAGAAGGGCACAATTTGCAGGAACACTCTCTGGTTACCGTTCGCGGAGGAAGGGTAAAGGATCTTCCGGGTGTACGTTATCATATGATAAGGGGAACATTGGATGCCTCGGGTGTTGAAGCGAGAAGGCAAGGTAGATCTAAATACGGCGCGAAGAAGCCGAAACAGTAAGTGGAAAATGACAAATGACAAAATTCAAATGACAAGAAAAATACAAAGCACAAATAACAAAAATAAAAAAGTTTCATTTGAAGAAAAAAAATAAATTTGGTGAAAAATCTCTTTCGCAAAAGTGAGAAAAATACAGAAAAAGCACAATTGAAAGAGTGTATAAAATTTTGATATTTGAATTTTGATATTTGTTATTCAATTGTCATTTGGATTTTGTCATCCCCGCTTAGAACTTGCGGGGACAAGCTTGTCATTGATTAAACTTGTGTGATCACACGTAATGTGGAATGGTGGTGGCGTCGATGAGCGATTGATCACCGTCTATTCAAAAAACAGGGAGCGATATGAGAAGGCGTAGAGCGGAAAAACGGGTTCCGTTACCGGATCCAAAATTTAACAGCAAGGTGCTTGGTAAGTTTATGAACATGGTAATGGAACGCGGCAAAAAATCCATAGCGGAAAAGATCGTTTACGGAGCGTTTAGCGTGATAGCGGAGAAGATACCGAATAAAGAACCTCTTGAGGTTTTTACTCAGGCACTTGATAACGCGCGTCCTCTTTTGGAAGTTAAGTCCAGGAGAATAGGCGGCGCGACTTATCAGGTTCCGATCGAAGTGAAAGTTGATCGCGGTCAATTTATCGCTATGAGATGGATGCGTGATTTCGCCCGGGGACAAAAAGGACGTCCCATGGGAGTTAAATTGGCGGAAGAAATAATGAACGCTTACAAAAAAGAAGGCGTTACAATAAAAAAACGAGAAGATACGCACAAAATGGCCGAAGCGAACAAGGCATTTGCGCATTACAAATGGTAAATTAGGTTATAGGTTCTAGGTGTTTTTTAGGTGTTAGGTTCTAGGTGTTAGGTTTTAGGGTAAAGAGCTCCCTCTCCCCTCCGGGGAGAGGGTTGGGGAGAGGGGGGAGCTTCCACAACCTAGAACCTAAAACCTATTATTTTATGGGAGAGAGAAACTTACAATGAGTAGCATAAAAGACATACGAAATATAGGGATAATCGCTCATATAGACGCGGGAAAAACGACGGTTACCGAACGGGTTCTTTATCATACGGGGAAAACTCATAAGATAGGAGAAGTTCATGACGGTACGGCTGTTATGGACTGGATGGAGCAGGAACAGGAACGCGGGATCACCATAACCAGCGCTGTTACGACTTGTTTGTGGCGCGATAAAAGAATTAACATTATCGATACACCCGGTCACGTGGATTTTACTATCGAAGTTGAACGATCCTTAAAAGTGCTTGATGGAACGCTAGTGGTTTTTTGCGCGGTTGGCGGAGTACAGCCGCAGACCGAAACTGTCTGGCGGCAGGCGGATCATTATGAAGTTCCCAAAATAGCGCTCATAAATAAGCTCGATCGTACCGGCGCGGATTTTTTTAAAGTTATCATTGATATGCACAAGAAATTGGGAGCGAACGCGACACCGATACAGATACCGATCGGTAAGGAAGAAAATTTTCGAGGGATCATAGACCTCATAACTTGCAAGGCACATATTTTTTCGGAAGAGGGTGACTTGGGAGAAATGACCGAGACGGAAATTCCGGAAGAGATGAAAGATATTGCCAGTCACTGGCGGCATAATCTTGTTGAGAAACTTGCGGATGTGGACGAAGAAGCGGAAAAAAGATATTTGATGGATGAAGGGATATATCCCGAAGAATTGAAGAAATTTGTCCGCCGCGCGACGATCAACAACGTATTTATTCCCGTTATGTGCGCTTCGGCTCTCAAAAATAAAGGCATAAAATTTGTTTTAGACGCGGTCGGGGATTACCTCCCGTCTCCCGAAGATGTGAAACCGCCGATTGCTCACGATCTGAAAACTGATAAAGAGGTTGAAATTATCCCGGACGCGAAAAAAGGTTTATGCGCGTACGCGTATAAAATAATGACAGATCCATTTGTCGGAACGGTAACTTTTGTCAGAGTTTATTCAGGGGTATTAACGCCCGGAACGTATGTATATAATTCAACCAGTGACGTGAAAGAAAGAGTCGGAAAATTGCTTCGTATGCACGCGGATCAGAGAGAAATAATCACCGAAGCCGGGCCGGGTGAAATAGTCGGGGTTGTGGGCCTAAAAAAAACATCGACGGCGCATACTATAACGGATGCAAAGCATCCGGTAATTTTGGAAAAGATAAGCTATCCTGAACCGGTTATATCTATGGCGATAGAGCCGGAAACAAGAGCGGATCAGGATAAATTGAGCGGGGGCTTAAGAAAACTTGAAACTGAGGATCCGTCATTTAAAGTGAGATACAATGAAGAAACCGGGCAGACGCTTATAAGCGGCATGGGAGAGCTTCACCTGGAAATAATCATAGACAGGCTGAAACGAGAATTTAAAGTTGGCGCGACTGTTGGAAGCCCGCAAGTTGCGTATAGAGAAACGATAAAAAGATCTATAAATTCAACCGGTAAATTTATTCAGCAGTCAGGCGGAAGAGGACAATACGGACACGTCGAAACGAAAATGGAACCGGCCGAAAAGGGAGAAGGAATTGTTTTTGAGCAAAGTGTTAAAGGCGGTTCGATCCCGAGAGAATACTTTAAAGCGATAGAACAAGGAACTCGCAACGCCGCGAAAACCGGAGTGCTTGCGGGGTATCCGGTAACGGATGTTAAAGTCACGCTTTATGACGGGTCTTTTCATGAAGTGGATTCTTCCGAAATGGCTTTCAGCAACGCGGGCGCAATCGCGTTTCGCGAAGGGATGCGTAAGGCAAATCCCGTGCTATTGGAGCCGATAATGAAACTGGAAGTTACGACCCCTGATGAATACTTGGGAGACGTTATCGGCGACATGAATATGAGAAGAATAAAAGTGGAGCATATCGAACAAAAGGGAACGACAAAAATAATAATCGGCGCGGCGCCGCTTGCTCAAATGTTTGGATACGCGACAGCGTTAAGAAGCTTGACACAAGGCAGAGCAACGTATACAATGGAGCCTTCGTTTTACAAAGAAGTTCCGAAAGATATTATGGAAAAGGTTATAACCGGTAATACGAAAGCTAAACAATAATATTATGATAAAGAACAACAAACTTATTACAAGGAGGACTCGTCATGGCGAAAAAGAAATTTGAAAGAACTAAACCGCATTTAAACATTGGAACGATAGGACACGTAGATCACGGCAAGACGACATTGACGGCCGCGATAACGATGTATCTGGCGAATAAAGGTCAGGCGGAAGTTAGGG
>JADHWG010000042.1 GCA_016783605.1 Candidatus Omnitrophota bacterium
ACCAAGGACAAAGAAAACGAAAAAGGTGCCCCCCCCCCACCAAACCACACCTCGTAGGTGCGCCAAGTGGAGGAACCAAGAATCGCACCTCGTAGGTGCGCCGAACAAACTGCACCTCGTAGGTGTGTCAAGTGGGGAACCAAGAATCGCACCTCGTAGGTGCGCCGAACAAACTGCACCTCGTAGGTGTGTCAAGTGGAGGAACCAAGAATTGCACCTCGTAGGTGCAATTAATGCAATTAAAAAAAAGGGGCTTAATTGTGAAGCGGGGGATAGGTTGTTTTGTGATTGCTTTGTTTCTTTCAGTCGTTTTTTTAGAGGCGGCTTTTTCTTTGCCGGAAAGCTCTGTACCGGTTGGGTGGAAAGAGCATAAAGACGCTCATTTCATCATTTATTCCGCGCCGGAGATCCCGGACAAATATATACGCGACTTTTCCCGCAAATGTGAAAAATATTATCGTCAAATAACTGATCGATTGGGGTTCAGCCGGTTCAATTTTTGGTTATGGGAAGATCGAGCGACGATCTTTGTGTATACCACACGAGAGGCGTATGTTGAAGGTACGGGACGAAAAAGTTGGTCGGGCGCGTATGTGCAGGTAAGGAAGAAAATAATTAATACTTTTTACTTTGAGCAGAATTTTTTTGATGTTATACTACCTCATGAGCTTGCGCACATCATTTTAAGAGAATTTGTTGGAGTGGACACGCGTCTTCCGCTTTGGTTTGACGAAGGTGTTGCTTGTAGCAATGAAAAGAACAGTTTGCCGAGGTATCTTTTGCCGGCAAAGAGCTTGGTCGAGAAGAACGAATATATCGCGCTTAGAGATTTGAGTGAAGTGAACGGAAGAACTATAAAAGACGCGAAAACGTTTTATTTGCTTTCGGCGTCTCTTGTAATATTCTTGCTCGAGGAACACGGTAAAACGCGGTTTGTAAGTTTGTGTAAAGAGATCCGGGACGGACGCGAGTTTTGGGACGCGATATTCAGAGTATATGGTTTTGAAACCCCGGAAGACATGGACATAGAGTTCATTGAGTATATAATCGGGAAAAATTACCAAAACATAGTAACCGCCGACAATATGAGTGTAAATTGGTGAGGAACAGGCGCTTTAGCGCATGTTCCGTTGCAGGTTTCAGGTTTCAGCTTTTCTGCCGAAGGCGGATCCGCCTTCGGCAGAAAAGCGTGCAACGTGTAACCTGCCGCTTGTAACCTGAAACTTGAAACTAATCATGAAAACATTAGTCCTCATATTTATAATGCTCATAAGTTCATTGGGCCCGTCTATTGTTATCGCTCTTGTCGGATACGCTTCGGTTCAAGGGCTCTCAAGAAATCCTTCAGCTTCATCTAAAATACTTATTACCATGATATTGGCTTTCATATTCGCCGAAGCGATCGCTATTATTTCGCTTTTGGCGGTATTGAATTCGCTTGGATAAATATGTATTTTATGTGTAGAATGCGTAGAAGGAAAGAGCAAGTCCTCCCCACCAACCTCCTAAGGACACGGCATGCCGTGCCCCTACGAAAAACGGGGTTGGGGAGATTTAAATATCAAAGAGGTGAGAATAATGTGGAAGATCAAAATAATCAACAAACTTTTGTTTATGGTTAAAAATGGAAAAGTCATAAAAATTTTTTGCAATACAATAAGAGATCTTCTTGGAGATAACCTTGTTTTTGTTAAATTATTCGGTTCACAAATGCGTGGAGAGGCTGTAAGCGAATCTGATGTTGACATAATTATCGTTCTTAAAAATAGAGATTTGGAAATCTGCGATGAAATATATACAATTTTGTTTGATGTGGATCCGTATTACGAACATAAAATTTCCCTATCTATTTTTTCGGAAGAAGAATATCTTGAAAATGAAAGATTGGGATCATTTTTTATTGAGAACATAAACAGAGAGGCTGTGGAGATATGAAAGAGAAACTTGCCGAGTATAGAATAAAAGACGCGAATGAAAAAATTCTTTCCTCATAAAAAATACGTAGGGGCACATTGCATGTGCCCGATAGAAGGAGATAAATCATGTCACCGACTTTAATTATTCCGTTTGTTTTGCTTCAGATAGCGACGGTTGTCGCTATTGTTTTGTTTCTCAGGATGCTTCTTCATAAACAGCTTGAAGTCGGGCTTCGGAGAATAAAGAAACTTGATAAAGAAAATTTGGCGAAAGAAGCAAGTCTTAATGAAAAAATCGAAACTATCGCGAAAGAATACGGCGTGAAGGTCTCACAAGCCGAAAAAGAAGCCGTTGAGATAATTAACGCGGCGAAAGAAGAGTCCAAAAAAGTGCGTGATACCGCTCGGGTTCGAGCAAAAGAAGAAGCTAAGCGTATCATTGCCAGTTCCATGCAGGAAAAAGAAAGAGTTATGAAAGAAGCCGATCGCGAGATCGCCCGCCAAGCCGTTGATTCCGCAGCTTTGATCTTGCGGCGTGTTTTCTCGGATGAAGAGCTGTCCGGATTACGGAGCGGGATTTCAAAAGATGTTATAGAAACCTTGCTTGAAGCGGATAACGTGCGCGCGCTCATATCCAAAAATAAAGATATGGAAATAATCACGGCGGATAAACTAAGCAAACAGGATGAAGAATATATTTTAAAAATTATTAAAAAAAATTCAGAAGAAGAAAAAAAAGTTTTATTCAGTATGGATAAAAATGTGCTCGGCGGGTTAATTCTGAAAATAGGAGAAAGCATAATAGACGGCGGTGTTGCTTACCGGCTTCAGAAAGCGGTATTGGAGATGAAAGAGGAGATATTGTAGGGTGTACATTGTCACAATTCGGGTAACAAATTGGGAGTTAATTTGAAATACGTAGGGGCACGGCATGCCGTGCCCCTACAAAACCAATAGTTGATTTTGAATACAATAGACCGCTGTCGCAAAACACCTTTTTCTGTCATCCTCCGGAACGCGGGGATGACATTTTGGGAATATTGTGCGACAGCGTCAATAAGGAGTGCATATCGTTACCCGAATTGTGACAATATACAAGGGGCACATTGCATGTGCTCGTTACGATGGCCAGAGGGGATAGGGTTAAAAAATAGCAAATTTATCGACAAAAGCAACTTATCCGGATAAAATGCCCTTATGGAGAAAATTAAAAAAAGACTATTTGAACTTAATCTACCGGCGAACAAGTCAGCATTTTTATGGGGGCCGAGAAAGGTGGGAAAAACCTATTGGATAATCCACCATTTGAAAAATGCTGTTATTATTGACTTGCTTGAACCCTGAAACGCGTAACTTAATTATGGTCCAAAAAACTAAAAAAAATTCAGTTGAAATAACGGAAGTTGGGAATATAATCGACATAAAAAAGGATGTTATTACCGTAAGCGGTATTCCCAATTGTGTTTTTGGTGAGCTTCTTGATTTTGAGTCGGGCGATAAAGGGCTCGTTATCGAATTTGATGAAAAAAGAATAGTCGCGCTTTTAATGGGAAGTGGTATTAATGCGAAGGCCGGAGACAAGGCGGTTTCCCGGGGCGACTTGTTTCGGGTTCCGGTAACAGATAAACTCGTCGGCCGGATAGTGAACGCTCTTGTAAAACCCATGGATGGAAAAGGACCGATTAAACCTTCCGCGTACAATCCCGTATTTAAAGACGCCCCCGCCATTATGTCGAGAGTGCCCATTACGGAATCATTGGAGACGGGAATAAAAATTCTCGACACGATGATCGCTGTCGGAAAAGGTCAGAGAGAGCTTATAATCGGCGATCGCCAAACCGGAAAAACCACGATTGCCATGGACGCCGTGATCAATCAGAAAGGAAAAGATGTCGTATGCATTTATTGCTGGATCGGCGGCAGTTACACGTCAATGGTGAAAATAATAGAAGCATTGAATGGAAAAGGCGCGATGGATCACACGATAATTGTCGCCGCGCCCGCGTCGGCTTCGTCCACCGAACAGTATCTGGCACCTTACACGGCGTCGGCGATAGGCGAACATTTTATCGAACAAAAAAAAGACGTATTGGTGGTTTTTGATAATCTGACGCGCCACGCGTGGATTTACAGACAGATCGCGCTTCTTTTAAATCGTTCTCCGGGACGTGAAGCTTATCCGGGAGACATTTTTTATGTTCATTCCCAACTTATGGAAAGAGCTTGCAGGATGAACCCCAAGATCGGGGGAAGTATGACGTTTCTTCCCATCGCGGATACGTTGCAGGGGGATATTACCGGGTATGTTCAGACGAATTTGGTATCTATGACGGACGGGCAGATATATACGAGTGCGGTTCTTTTTAACGAAGGGTTTCGTCCCGCGGTCGATATCGGCCTTTCGGTTTCTCGTATCGGGAGCAAAGTTCAGTCGGCGGCGCTTAAAGAGGTGAGTGTACAACTGCGATTGGAATACGCGCAGTTTAAGGAATTGCAGAAACTCACAAAAATGCGCGCGAAAATATCGAGCGAGATAGCCAAAAAAATAAGCCGCGGACAGACGCTTACGGAAATTCTTATTCAGCCGGCAAACGCGCCTATTTCCGAAATGGAAGAGATATTGATCTTTTACGCTTTTGACGTCGGAGTTCTAGACCCGTTCGGAAGAGAAGAAATTGTTAAGTTTGAAAAGAATATTTTAAAATTTATGAAAGAAAAACATTCCGAAATTTTAGGGGAGATAAAAATAACAAAAGAGCTAACGCCGGAAATAAAACAGAGCATAAACAAAGCCTTTATGGAATTTTTTAAAGAACACGAATTGTTGATATAGAACAAGTTGCAGGTTGCAAGTTACAAGCTTCAGGTTTCCCGCCGAAGGCGGGTCCGCCTCCGGCGGAAAACGTGTAGCGTGTAGCTTGAAACCTGAAACCTGAACCCTGAACCAACCTCGTAGGTTGGCGGTTAGGATCTAACGACCAACGACTAACCATGATTCCAGTTGCCGAAGCAAAAAAAGAGTTGGGTTATAACGAGAATTTAAAAGGGGTTATTGACGTTTTGAAGTTTATCGCCTCGTCTGAATTCTCAAGAGTTTCTGAAAAAGTTCCCAAAAAAGATACGCTTAAACGTCGTGTGGTTGAATGTTGCGGGTTATTAAAGCCGACGGCGAAAGAGGATCCGTTCTTTTGCGGAAACGAGGCGGGGAAAAAGGCGTTTTTGTTGGTTTGTTCCGATGAGGGGTTTTTGGGTGGAGTTAACACGCGTATTTTTAATATGGCTTTGGCTAAAGGGATGCGGGGCAATGTAAATGCTATCGTGCTTGGAGAAAAGGGCGCGAAACTTTTAAGGGATTCCGGGATGCATCCGACGGTGTTTCCGACTGTCGAAAACACCGTCGACACGAGGCATATAAGAGCTATAAGCAATCACGTGATGCGGTTATTCCGAAGTGGAAGTGTAGGGTCGTTTTATGTTTCTTATGTGCATTATAAGTCATTTACGAGTCATCAGATGGAAACGGTAAGGCTTCTTCCGGCGGATGAACTTATAACTTACGTGAGAGACAATGAGATCGTTGAGACGATCGTCGCGCCGGAAGAAAAGTGTGTGACGGAATATCTGGCGAAGTTATGGCTTGAAAGCAATTTACATAAGATATTTTGGTCAAGCAAACTTTCGGAATGGGCTACAAAAGTTATGCATCTTGAAAATAGTTCAGACGAGTTGAAAGAAATAACTGAAAAAATGCGGTTCCAATATTTTAAATCGGTTCACGCGTTGAATGACAAAGTTATAAGAGAAATATTCGCCACACGCGCGATAACGATGTAGGGGCACATTGCATGTGCCCCTACGATGCGTCCCAACGATGGATGCGCGAATAAAATGAAATGAAATATCCGTAGGGGCACATTGCATGTGTCCGTATGATATTATGCCCGAATAATGGAGAACAAAGAAAATGAAAAAAAAAGGAAAAATCGTTGCGGTGAAAGGTCCGATAGTTGAGGTTTCGTTCAAGGAAGCTTCAGACGCGCCGGCGACTTATGAAATTGTGAAGGGCAAAGCTGTTGACGGAAACGAAGTTGTGATGGAAGTTATAGAACAGCTTGAGAATAAAGTTGTTAAATGTATGTGCCTTACTCTCAATATGGGGCTTAGAAGGGGGTCGGAGGCGGTCTCGGATGGCGATGTTATTACTATGCCTGATTCAGAGGATTGTTACGGAAGACTTATGAATGCTTTCGGCATGCCGCTTGACGAAAAAGGACCGATCAAGGAAACACGAAAGAGAGTGCCGATAAGAAGAGCAACGCGCTCCGGGATGAATGAGGTTATTTTAGATGAAAAACGAGAATACAGGATCATTGAAACGGGTATAAAAATGCTTGATCTTTTATTCCCTTTTGTTGTCGGATCTAAAACCGGGATATTGGGCGGCGCGGCGCTTGGGAAAAGTGTTTTGACGCTTGAGATAATACATAATGTTGTAAAAAAGCGTGGCGCGTCCTGTGTGTTTACGGGGGCGGGGGAACGTATAAGAGAAGGTAACGAACTTTATTTGGAAATGGAGGAGACCGGGATATTGGATAGGGTGGCGCTTATTTTCGGGCAGATGAACGAGTCTCCGGGAGTGAGGTATGAAGTTGTTTTTAGCGGTGTGACCGTTGCCGAATCCATGCAGGAAAAAGGGGAAGACGTTATATTTTTTGTTGATAATGTTTTCAGGTTTACGCAAGCCGGGGCGGAGCTTTCGGCTCTTATGGGAAGAATTCCGTCAGAGACGGGATATCAGCCGACGCTTGTGTCGGAGGTTAGTGAATTCCATGAAAGGATACGTTCAAGCGCGGTTTCGTCAATTACGGCGGTTGAAGCGGTATATGTTCCGGCGGACGACTTGACGGACCCTGCGGTAGTTACTATTTTTTCCCATTTGGATTCAATAATGGTTCTTTCGCGTGAACATGTGCAGAAAGGGCTTTATCCTGCGATCAATCCGATATCGTCTTCATCGTCGTTTCTGGATCCGGCGATAATCGGCGAAAAACATTTTAGAATAGCCAATGAAACCAAAAAAATATTTCAAAAATTTGAAGAACTTCAAAAGTTGGTAGCGGTTGTTGGAACGGACGAACTTTCCTGGCAGGAAAGAATCTCGTATGAACGCGCGTTGAAACTTCAAAATTTTTTAACTCAGCCGTTTTTCGTAGCGGAAAAATATACCGGTAAAAAAGGTCAATTCGTTGAGTTGGAAGAAACGCTTGAGGGTTGCGAAAAAATAATCACCGGCAAAGTGGATAAAGTGCCCGCGGAAGATTTTTACATGATAGGCGCTCTGAATATTTAAAAACCAATTCCACCAAAGTAGGTGGAATAAAAGGGCACGGCATGCCGTGCCCCTTGTACATTGTCACAATTTAGGTAACCGTCTATAATGGCACCAACATATAAAGGTTATCAATGATGATGGGGATAAAAGGGCCGGGCAGGTCCGGCCCCTACGATTTGTTGGGCATGTTTTATATTATTCGTAGGGACAAGGCCTGCCTTGTCCGATTAATAGGCGAGGGACGGTTATGGAAAAATTAGGTCAAATATTACTAAAAATGGGCGCGATCAACGAGAAACAGTTAAGTACGGCGCTGGCGGAAAGTAAGAAAACCGGGGAGATTTTCGGGAAAGTGGTTCGAGGATTGGGGTATATTACGGAAGAGCAGTTACTTTTGGCTTTGAGTAAACAGTTTGATGTTCCGTATTATCCGACACTAAGAGACGTTGATATCCCGGAAGACGTAATAAAAGCTATTCCCGTTAAGTTTGTCTGGCATTATAAATTCGTTCCGCTGGCGATCAAAGATAACGTTTTGACGCTTGCGATATCCGACCCGCTTGAAATATGGTCGACGGAAGACATTAAATTGTTGCTTGGGTATGGAACGGATGTTGTTTTAACTCCGAGCAGTGAAGTATTGGAGGCGATACATAAATATTACGGTGTAGGCGCTGAAACCGTCCAGAAGATACTTGAAGAAAAAGGACCTGAGGAAGAGAAAGAGATCTCCTCGGGTGCCAAAGTTGAAGATATCGAAAAAACCGCGGGCGGCGCTTCCGTTATTAAGCTGGTCGACCAGATATTTATGTCCGCGATAAAGTCGCAAGCTACCGACATTCATTTGGAGGCGTATCACGACAAGGTTAAAATAAGGTGTCGTGTGGACGGCATATTATACGATTTAGCGCTTCCGTCGGAGATAAAACAGCTTTATCCGGCGATGATTTCCAGGATAAAGATCATATCTGGTCTTGATGTTGTTGAAAAAAGAATTCCGCAGGACGGGCGTGTGAAAATTAAATTTCACGGTTCGGAGATAGATCTCAGGATCTCTGTCATACCGGTGTCGCGCGGAGAAAACATTGTCATAAGAATTTTGCCGAGTGAGATGGTTTATGATATTAACGAATTGGGATTTTTAAAAGATGAGTTAGATAAGGTGAAAACCATCATTCATATGCCGATAGGTGTAATTTTTTTAGCGGGGCCTACCGGAAGCGGAAAAACCACCACATTATATACTTGTCTTACGGAAATCAAGTCTTCCGATACGAAGATCATAACGGTGGAAGATCCGATGGAGTATGAGATGGACGACATTATGCAGATCCAGATCTCGCCGAAAGTGGGGCTTACGTTCGCCAGCGCGCTTCGAAGTATATTAAGACACGACCCGGACATTATAATGATCGGTGAGGTTCGTGATAGGGAAACAGCTGAACTCGCGGTCAGAAGCGCGTTAACGGGGCATCTGATTTTTTCCACGATCCATACCAATGACGCCACAAGCGGTGTCGCCAGGCTTGTGGATATGGGGATAGAACCGTTTCTTTTGGTGTCCGCGGTGAAAGTTTTTATCGCTCAGCGTTTAGTGCGGATCGTTTGTAAGAAATGTAAAGAAGAACACAGCACCGAAGGGGTCTCGAACGTTCAGAATATACCTGTCAAAAGGCATTTTAAAGGCAAAGGATGTGACGAGTGTAGATATACCGGGTACAGAGGAAGAACCGCCATTCATGAAGTTTTTATTTTGGACAAGGAAATTCAGGAGATGGTTCTTAAAGGCGCGTCAAGCCAGAATATCAGAAAAAAAGCCAGAGAAAACGGGATGAGAACGCTAAGAGAAAACGGATGGATAAAAGTTGAAGAGGGCGTTACGAGTATAGAAGAAGTTTTAAGGGTAACAGACACGGACGAGAGATAAGCATAACCGCCCTCATTCCACCTACGAGGTGGAATGAGGGTGAGGTGGAATGAGGGTGGAGAGGTTATCCCTCAATTGGACAATATTAAGGCGCAAAGTGGAGGAAAACCCAAATTCCACCTCGACCTCGTAGGTGGAATTTGGGGGTGTTGGTTTCATAATGTGGGTGGGGGATATGCGGACTATTGTGATGAATGGGCGGGATATTATTTATGAGCAGGAGGCGTATCAGGCTGTTTTGCCGGGATTGGACGGGGAGTTCGCGGTTTTGGATTTTCATAGACCTTTTCTTTATCGATTGAGGAAGGGTATAGTTAGAGTTGAAGAAAAAGAGAATCAGAAAAATCCGGATCTATTCCCGATAAGAGATGGATTGGCAAAATTTGACGTAAACACGCTCATTGTTTTTGCGGAATTGGGATAGGGGTTCAGGGTTTAGGTTGCTGGATTTAGGTGGAGGGAGTGGGTTTAATAAAGGCGGGTATATGAAATTTAGGTATAAGGCGAAAAAGGGGCCGGAGGAGATCGTCGAAGGGGTTATTGAGGCGGCGAGTCAGGCTAACGCGGTGTCCAAAATACGGGAATTGGGAATGTTCCCGATGACAATTTCTGAAGATAGCGGTTCCGCGCGGAGCGTGCCGAAGGCGGCTCAATCCCAAAAGAAGAAAATACAACCGATGAAAACGGTTACCGCCGTTAGAGGCGGCGGGAAGGTGTCGAAGAAACACATATATTTGTTCACGAAAAAGTTAAAAGTGCTTTTGAAGTCGCAAGAGCCGATATTAAAAAGTTTATATTTTCTGGAAGCGCAGGTCTCGAACAGAGAGTTCAAAAAAGTTTTAAAAGCCATTATCGAATCCGTTCGAGATGGAAGCACTTTCTCGGATAGTTTGGCGCAGTTTCCGCAATATTTTGATTCGTTGTTTGTAAGCATCATTAGGGCCGGGGAGGCCAGCGGTAAGCTAGATTACGCGATGGAACAGATCGCCGGATATATGGACGAGGAAAGGAAATTGACGCAGAAGGTTATCTCGTCTCTCGCGTATCCCGCGGTTATGATAACTGTAGGATTTGCTTCGATCGTGTTTATAATTACGTTTGTTGTGCCGAAACTTACTTCGCTTTTTGAGGATCTCGGTGACAAATTACCGTTCGTTACAAAAGTTTTGCTCAGCGTGTCCGGGTTTTGCTCGAAATATTGGGTGATCATGTTTGGTGTGTTTTTTGTAATCGCGATATTTCTTTTTTACACGAGAAAAACGCCGTGGCAGAAAAAAGGTGTTGGGGAAATAAAGAAAAGACTGCCGGTTGTAAAAGATATTATCTACAATCAGTCTTTGTGTCGATTGGCCGGAGGGCTTTCCATACTTCTTTCAAGCGGAGTATCGCTTTTGGATTCAATAAGGATATCAATCCCGCTTGTTACGGATTCCGCCGCGCAGAATGAACTGAAAATGGCGTGTCAGCAGATCGTGGAAGGCGCGGGGCTTGAAGAGAGTTTAAGAAAGAATTGTACATTTTTGCCGGATATGTTTATCAGAATGGTGGCAGTGGGTGAAGCCAGCGGAAGGTTAGACGAGATCTTGACGGAGATCGCCAAAGGGTACGCGGAAGAAGTGGAAACCGCGACGAAAGTTGTGACCTCTCTTATCGAGCCTCTGGCGATTCTGATCGTGGGAGGGATACTCGGATTTATAGTGATCGCGGTTCTTCTGCCGATTTTTGAAATGAGTTTGTTTGTGCAATAGTATCGCTGTTCCACCAGAGTAGGTGGAACAGCTTAAGTTGCATGTTGCAGGCCGCACGTTACACGTTTTCCCGCCGAAGGCGGGTCCGCCTTCGGCGGAAAACCTGAAACCTGAAACCTGAAACCTGAAACCTGAAACCTGAAATATGATTGTTTTTGAAATAGGGAAAAAATTTGTAAAAGCCGTATGGGGCACAAGCATTTTAAGAGAAGTGCAGATTGCCGGTGTAGCGAATAGGGCGCTTAAATCAAATGCAGCGGAAGAATTGGAAAAGACCGTCTCTTCCATTGTTGATGAGAAGCTTTACAAAAAATATAAACCTCTTATATTAAGCATTCCGCGGAATCAAACCACCCTTCGAAATTTAAAGTTTCCGGCAAAAGACAAGAAAGAACTGGACGACATTATCAGTTTGCATCTTACCCAAGAAGTGCCATACGCGCGGGAAGAAATAATACATAATTATGAACTTGTAAAAAAAGATACCGCCGGGTTTTCCAACGTTATTTTGGGAATAATGCACAGGCAAACGCTTGTTAAGCAATTTTCGCTTTTTGAAAAGATCGGATTATACCCGGACAATATTGTGCTGAGCACTTTTGGTGTGATGATGTTTCTGATGAAAGGGCGTTTTGCCAATCGCGCGGCGAGTGGAATAAAAGCTTGTGTGGATATCGGGGATGATTTTACGGATTTTTTCGTTTTTAAAGGTAACCAAATATTGTTTTCAAGAAGTGTCGCCGCGAATAGCGAATATTTAAAAAATGAAGCGAATATATCAAAATTCGTGGCGGAACTTCGCCAGGCGCTAATTGTTTCACGTGTCGGAAAAGCTCAAGACGTTGAAAAATTATATATGACGGGCATAAAAAGACCTGATACAATGCTGGAAGAAAGTGTCGAAAATTTGTTTAAAATAAAAGTCGAAACGATTGATCCGGCTGATGTTATCACGGCGCTTAAAGGTATTAAAAACATTGACGGGATATTGACCAAAACTTCCATAGTTCCGCTTTTAGGTATTGCGGTGGAGCCTTTAACGGCCAAATTTAATTTTGTGCTTCCGGAAGCAAAATTGAGACGCGACGCGCGGCAGATGACAAAGAATCTTTTTGTGACCGGCGGTATAATCCTTTATCTCATTGTTGTAAGTCTGATGTTTTTTGTCGGGAAAATATTAAGTAAAGAAGCATATTTAAACAAAGTCGAAACGGAAGTAAAGATCTTACAACAGGTGAATAAACGACCGTTGAAAGATCTGGCGAAAGTAAAAACCATACAAAACTTCACAAAATATCAGGATTCTTTTCCTTATTATTATTACGAGTTGACAAAAATCGTTCCTAAAAATATTACTATCGACAGATTAACATACAATAAAAAGAAGGAATTGGCGATGGTAGGCAAAGGTACGGATATGGGGGAAGTGTTTAAATTTGTACGAAATCTTAATAGCGCCAAAATTTTTGGTGAAGCGGAACTCAGATATTCACGCAAAGCCTCTAAGGGTAGCGGGGACTTTAACGAATTCAATGTAAGTTGTCGGCTTAAGTAGGGGCACGGCATGCCGTGCCCCTACGAAGTTGATGGATTGATGGCGGGAGCCGCCGGCAATCGGAGAGTTATGAAAATAAATTTTAAAAATTTAGGAAAAAGAGAAAAGTTTTTGGCGTTAGGGGTCGGATGTGTGCTCTTCTTTTTTATTATAGAACATTTTGTGTTTACGCCTTTTTTTGAAAAGATGGAAAACTTGACTATTCAGATAAATGCCAATGAGGACAAATTAAAAAGAGCGAAGTATGTGAGTTCGCAAAAAGAGTATATTACTGAAGCATATAATAAAATAAAGCCCTATGTTGAAACGGATCAAAGCGGGGAAACGGGATTGCCGTCCATTATGAAAAAAATAGAAGAGATGGCGAAAGCAAGCGGTGTCAATCTGGAGAAAATGAAACCGGAGGCTGCCGAATCGAAGGATACGGAACAGTATAAAATAAAAAAATTGACACTTTCAACAACGGGATCCGTGGATAATATTGTTAAGTTCTTATACAAAATAGAAAATTGCGCGTATCCGGTCAGAGTGGTAAAAATGGATTTTAAAGTAAAAGATAGAAGTAAGAATTTAATGATAGCGAATTTTGATCTGTTTTTTGTTTATTTTGGTGATTAATAATGAAAGAAGGGTCTCGCCGCCTGGGATTTGGGGTAAACGCGCTTCGCAACATTTACCCCAAGCGTGCATAGACATTAATTCGACCGGACACCTTACACTCCTTTCAGTCGTGTAAGGTGTGGTCTCATTAAGAAAGGAGAAAAAAATGATGAGGAAGATGAAAAACTGCCGCGCGCGAAAAGGGTTTACCCTTATTGAGATTATGCTTGTAGTGGTCATAATAGGCGTATTGGCGGCTATGGTCGTGCCGAAATTGACGGGGAGGACTCGGCAGACGAAGAACGCTGTCGCTAAGGTGGATGTGGATGTGAATATTCCGCTCGCGCTTGACTTGTATGAGCTTGATATGGGAGAATTTCCGGCAACTCTTGACGGATTAACGGACAATAAGACGAGTAGTGACGCCTGGAAGGGACCGTATCTCAAGAAAATCCCGAAAGACGCGTGGGGGAAAGCGTATATTTATAAATATCCGGGTGAGCGCAACAAATATGGATATGATCTATATTCCGCCGGTGCGGATGGTCAAGGCGGGACGAATGATGATATCGGGAATTGGGAAAAATAGGATTGATTGGTCAGTTGATCAGTCTCATGGGGCACATGCAATGTGCCCGTTCGAGTTAATGTAAAATACGTAGGGGCACGGCATGCCGTGCCCTTACCCTTACGATTTGAAGTAATAATCACAGCATGAGCCGACCCTGGGGGGTTGGGGGGATTTCTTTTTTTAAGGAGCGAACAAAATTTTAAATTTCCAATTTTTTAACAGACAGCGTATCCGCCTTCAGCAAAAACTCTTTTACAGACCAACCGGCTCACCGGTCAACCGGCAAACCGGTCAACCAATCAACCGGCCAACCAACAGCGGATTTAGCCTTGTTGAAATAATGGTAACGGTTGTTATTATCGGTGTGTGTCTTGTTATGGCGCTCAGAGTTTTTTCATTTTGCGCGGCGGCGGTTTCCGAAGCATATTGCAGTACTTATGCCGTCAATATTCTGCAGGAAAAGCTTGACGAAGTGGAAGAAGAAATTATTATGGCGGGAGGAGCGGTTGTCTCTTACACCTCGGAAGATGTGGAAAGAGGAGGGCGTACGTTTACGGTTACTATGGAAATCACAAATTGGGAAAGTCCCATTGTTGAACCTACGGAAGAGACGGAAGCGGAAGTGGAGACTGAAGGCGCGGAGGAAACCGAAATCGTAAGTATGACTTTATGCGAAGCGGTTTTTGTGGCTGAATGGGGTCCGTCGAACAAAAGAAAAAATATTAAAGTGAAAACGATGTTCCCGGCAAAAACGGAGATGGTTAACGAATATGATATTTAAACGCAAGACAAATCGGTCAACCAATAAGGGGTTTACATTGGTTGAACTATTTTTAGCCGTGTCTCTTTTTGGCATTATTATGGTTACGATCTTTTCGACATACGCCGCCGGCATAAGAATATGGAGAACGGTTAAAAGTGTTGAACTTATTGAAAATAGAAAATTCATTTTAACCATGGAAAAGATCCGGAGAGAACTGTACGGACGTATAAGAAATATGGATGATGAGGAACTGCAATTTACAGGAGATGATGAAAGCGTGTCTTTTCCGTATCTGAATGGCGCGCAAATAGTTGTAGTGACATACTATTACAACAGCGGCAAGGATGCCCTTATGAGGAAGGAGATAAAGTTCACGGAATCTTTGAAAGACAAGATGGATAAAAAAATAACAAAACTATTTGACGCGAGAAGCGTAAAATTTTCATATTTATACGCGCCGAGCGATGCAGGAGAAACCGAAGATGGAAAAGAAGCGTCGATCTTGGGCGGTTGGGTGGATAGTTTCGAAGAAAAGGATGACGGCGTTCCAAAAGCCGTGAAATTTGACATGAAATTTAAAGGAAAAGAAGAAAGAATAGAAAAGATCATATTTTTCCCGTAATGGATTAAGTTGCAGGTTTCAGGTTACAGGAAACAGGTTTCAGGTTTTCCCGCCGAAGGCGGGTCCGCCTTCGGCGGAAAAACCTGTGACTTGCAACCTGTAACCTGTAACGTGAAACGTGAAACTGACCCGCTGTTCCACTTGCTCTGGTAGGATCGGGCGAAGTGATGAGGTGCATATGAGAGAACGGAAGAGTCAAAAAAGACCATTTTTGCGGCATGTTTCGCGCGGGGCGGTGCTTGTTACGGTTCTCTGGTTTATTACGGCTTTGGCTATCTTTGGGATGGGGTTGGGGAGGGTTTCGTGGTCTGTTTATCGGTTTGCCAGGTGGCAGATGGCGAAATTGGTCGGACAATATTCTGTAAACGCGATCCTGCTAATGTCAAAATTTGATCGCACGGAAGACTGGACCCCGGAATACGATTATTTGGGAGAGTTGGCCAATGAAGAAATATATGAGAGCGGCAATGTTAAAGTGGTATATTTTTTGATCGATGAGGAGAGAAAAATAAACATAAACAAGGCGCCAAGCGCGATCTTGCAGGAGTTGCCGGGTATGAACAAGGATAAAGCTATCGCGGTGGTAAATTCGGAATTAAGGCCTTTTGCTTTTATTGAAGCGATCGTAGGTGTTGAAGAAATAGAGAAGAAAGATTATGAAGAGTTTAAAAGTGTAGTTACGACATACGGCAATGGCGCGGTAAATATTAATACGGCAACGGAAGAGGTATTGGAACTTATAGGGATGGATTCGGCTTTGATCAGCCAAATAGTGGAATATAGACTTGGAGAAGACGCGGAATTGTATACCGAAGATGACGGTTTTTTTGATTCAACGGAAACGATAGTTGATTATCTTAATGAAGTGGGATCCGTTTCTTTGAGCGAAGAACAGGATATAAATGCTTTAGTAAACAAGAAAATGTTGGGCGTTAGCGCTTCAAGTTATGAAATCCAAGCAAATGTTTATGTGTTTGATAAATTAGTTGATACGTATTCGGTCATTATAGGCAAAAAAGAAAACACCGAAAATTATATCGTTTTAAACTGGCGCAAATAGTTCTCAAAACCCCTCACAAAATTGTCAATCTCGTAGGTTACCGAGAATCAAGATCTTTCCGGTCCCCTTTTTCGTACGGGCACATTGCATGTGCCCGTTCGATGAGTGCCCAAATAAAATTGCCCGTAGGGTGTATATTGTCACAATTGAGGTAACCGTTTATAATGGCATCAACATATAAAGGTTATCAATGATGATGGGGATAAAAGGGCCGGGCAGGCCCGGCCCCTACGATTTGTTGGGCATGTTTTATATTATTCGTAGGGACAAGGCCTGCCTTGTCCGATTAATTGAAG
>JADHWG010000007.1 GCA_016783605.1 Candidatus Omnitrophota bacterium
GCCCCTACGATTTGTTGTGTCATGTTCTTTATTATTCGTACGATTTGTTGTGGCATGTTTTATATTATTCGTAGGGACAAGGCCTGCCTTGTCCGATTAATTGACGAGGGGACAAAATGGTCGGGTGGTCCCGGTCACTCCCAATTTGTTACCTGAATTGTGACAATATGCACCCTACGATTTTTTAATTGTAATTTTGTTATCAACCTCGTAGGTTGCTTGAAACCTACGAGGTTGTTTTTCGGGTGAGGTTTTGTATAATCGAAGCGTAATAGCGCGCGGATGGTTTAACCGTGCGTTTTTGAGTTTTGTGATCTACGTGAACAAGACCGAAGCGTTTTGTGTATCCTTCGGCCCATTCAAAATTATCCAGAAGAGACCAATGCAGATATCCTATTACGGGAGAACCCTCTTCCATAGCGCGGGAAAGTTGATCAAGATGTTGTTTGATGAAAGTTTGGCGAAGTGAGTCGTCTTCGGTCGCTATACCGTTCTCCGTTATCATTAAAGGCAGTTTATATCTTGAAAAACTTCTGATTAGTTCATATAACCCTTTCGGATAAATTTCCCAGCCCATATCGGTTATTTTTCCGGCATCCGGATGATGGTCGAGAGAGCAGACTTCTCCGAGAAAATGTTTCGAGAAAAGTTTGTCGCGGCGGATAAACTGGCGGAAATAATAGTTTAGTCCGATGAAATCAAGTGTTTTTTTCGCGTAAAGCTTTTCCGGTTTGATCCCGGGAATCAGTATTCGGCCGTTGATCAAGGAAGAAACGGCTCCGTGATTGTGCAGCCATTTTCTGCAAAGGACGCTTGTCTGATCGGATACGGAAAACGCGCGGCACGGATGGAACGCGGTGACGGCTTTCGCCATTCCGATCTTGGGACAAATAATATCGCTATTTTTTCGGGCGTATTCATGCATCAAGTGATAGCTTTTAGCGTGGCTTTTGATCATGTGTTTCATTACAGTCAAAGCTTCACCGAAATTTTTATGGTATGGAGGCCATTCTCCGTAATAATACGCGAGAAATGCCAATATGTTCGGCTCATTAAGTGTGATCCAATATTGTACTTTGCTTCCCAATTCCTTTATGGTTTTTTGCGCGAATCGCACGAAAATATTGACGCATTCTTCATTCAGCCATGAACCTTTTTTCGCCAGCCATAACGGAACCGTGAAATGATTTAATGTTACGATCGGTGTGATACGCAATTTGCTCAGTTCGTCCAAAACTGTTTTATAATGATCCCATTCGGATTCGTCCCAAACATTCTCTTCCTTTTCAAGCCGGCTCCATTCCAAGCTTAATCTGTGGGCGTTATGTTTCAATTCTTTCGCGAGAAGGAAATCTTCTCGGAATCTATGATAATGGTCACACGCCGCGCCGGAACTTTGCGTTTTTCCTTCCTGTTCCCATTTCCACCAATCGTTGAAAAAATTATTTCCTTCCACCTGATGAGAGGAAGTCGCCGCGCCCCATAAAAATTTTTCAGGAAACCATTTCCGCATAACAACAAGTATAATCAAAAAAGACAAATAACAAAATCCCACCCAAACAACCTCGTAGGTTGCACCTACGAGGTTGTTTGGGTGTAGGGGCACATTGCATGTGCCCGTTCATGAATATCAAAAAATATTTGACAAAAAATCAAAAGAGGATACAATAAAAAAGGCGGGTGAGGGTAGGGAAAATTCACCCGCCTTAAGGTGCAAGGCCGGAATCGGTCTTACGCCTTTTGTTGATACTTTCATTATACTGGATTCAGGACGTGTGTCAAGCGGAAACGGTCTGTTATTAGTGGTTTGCGGATTAAAACCGGAACGTTGTTTTCACGCGCGGAAAAATGGGTTTAAGAGGAGTTGACGTAGAAATGGCAAGGAATGGGTTTACAAAAAGGTTAAAACCAGTGCGAAAACCTTTATTTCACCTTGTAGGTGGAATTTTTGCGGTTTTTATGTTGCCGGTTAGTTACGCGTATGCCGGTCTTCCCGCGGCGGTTGAGTGGAACGAGTGGTGTGAGGTGTCGCCGGCAATAAACGCGGAGATAACGTGCGTTGAAAACATTCAAGGGATGACAGAGCTTTACGTAGGTACCGAAGAGGGGCTTTATCGGACGGAAAACGCCGGACGGGATTGGCAGAGGCAAATGCTTCCCCACGGGAATTTTGAAATACGAGACATTGTTCTTACGGATGGATCTCTCTTCATAGCCACAAAGAGAGGAGTATACGCAAGGGAAGAGACGTCTCTTTGGCGGTGTTTGTTCAATCTCAAAAATATCGCGGGAATAACCGTCGGAGATGCGGATGGCGAGCGAAACGTGTTTGCGTGGTGCGGGAAAGATCTTTTTCTCATTAAACGCGCGGGATGGAAGCGTATAGGACCTAAATTTCTCAAGTATGATATTAGTGATGTTTTGTGTCGCGGAGGGGTCGTATTCGTCTCAAGCGGAAGGGATATTTTTGTTCTTTCCGAAAAGGGTGAAATTTGGAAAAAATACGGTCTTCCGGGGGTGAGCGATCTTTCGGAAAGTGAAGAGATCTCGGATGATGATGTGTATATAGAAGAAGGGTCCGAGATACCGGAAATCAGACATCTCGGTTTTTTTGAGAAGGACAAGATATTTGCCGCGGTGCGTGACGGAATCTATGTGTTTGACGGAAGAGGAAAATTTTTGAAACAGTACGCGCGGGAAACTTTTTCGTTTGGGGATATTCAGCGCGTGTTGTATTCCGGAAAACATTTTTTCGCGGCGGATGATAATGCTGTTTACCGATACGCGGAGAAAACAAAATTGTGGGATGTATTTTTCAGAAAAACTTTTCCCGGCGAAATTTCCGCTTTGATGGAAGGGCTTGACGAGAAAGGGCGTCCTTTGCTTTGGGTCGCGAGCGGCAGGAATCTTTACAAAAAAAGTCTCGATCTATTTTTTGAAATAGAGGAAACTCTCGCTCCGAAAAGATTTCATATTTTTCCGAAAGAAATAACGCCTTCGATAAATTGTGTCCATGAAATGGCAATAGATTACGCGGAAGTGAGTCCTGAAAAAATAAAAGCTTGGCGCCGCCGGGCGAAATGGAAAGCCATTCTTCCAAAATGTTCGGTGGGATTTTCCGAATCCATCGATGAAAATATCGAAATATACAAAAGCGCGTCTACCGCGTATGTTGTTACCGGTCCGGAAGAAAAAGGAGT
Source organism: Candidatus Omnitrophota bacterium (assembly GCA_016783605.1). Lineage (GTDB taxonomy): Bacteria > Omnitrophota > Gorgyraeia > Tantalellales > Tantalellaceae > BS750m-G21. The sequence goes on from JADHWG010000007.1 coordinate 3,201, forward strand.
GGACTGGGATATCGGGTTAAACTGGGATTTTTCGGAACTGATATGGACGAGTTCCGAAACGACGATCGATATCAGAAGCAAACTTATGGTGCAGCTTAGGGAAGACATCCTCGAAGATGTGACGCGTTTGTATTTTGAAAGAAAAAGACTTGTTTCGGAAATCGTAAATATCCGCGAAAATTCTTTTGAAAAAGAAGCTATGACGGATAGAATCTCTGAAAAAATGTTGAGAGTGGAAGAACTCACCGCGTATATCGACGCCCTGACGGGAGGCAAGTTTTCCGAAGAGATTAAGTTGGATAGATAGGTTGCACGTAACATGTAGAATGCTACACGCCACATGTTACACGTTTCACGTTTTCCCGCCGGAGGCGGGTCCGCCTTCGGCGGAAAAGCGTGTGACGTGTTTACGTGTACCGTGTAGCCTGTTAACATAACCAGCAAACCGACCAACTATCCAACCGGCAAACCGGTCAACCAACCGACCAATCGGACAACCAACAAACCGTTTTTTATATTCCTTGACAAAAGCTGTATTATTGCTAAAATTATCTCGTAAAACCGGAAAATAGGAGGTATTTATGAAACTTGACGGTAAAGTTTCTATGATTACCGGCGCGGCTCGGGGGATCGGTAAGGAAATAGCTTTACTCTTTGCTTTGGCGGGGTCGGATATCGCGATTTGTGATGTAAATGAGGAAGCTTTAGCCCAGACAAAAAGCGAGATCGAGGACCAGTCGGGGCGGAAAGTGATAACTCAAAAAGTTGATGTAACGTCTCCGGAAGAAATCAATAATTTCGTTAAGAAAATTCTTGACAATTTTGGCAAGTTAGATATACTTGTCAACAATGCCGGTATCACCAGAGACAATCTCATGCTTAGAATGTCAGAAAAAGATTGGGATGCTGTTCTTAGCGTGAATCTTAAGGGAGCCTTTAATTGCATAAAGGCGGTAAGTCGTTCGATGATGAAACAACGAAGCGGCAAGATCGTTAATATGGCTTCGGTGATCGGTCTTATGGGGAATGCCGGACAAGCGAATTATTCGGCATCAAAAGGCGGGCTTATAGCTCTTACAAAAACCGCTGCCAAAGAATTCGGGTCTCGCAAGATAAATGTTAACGCGATCGCGCCCGGTTTTATTCAGACGGATATGACAGATAAGCTCACCGAAGAATCAAGGGAAAAGCTTTTGGAGTATATTCCGCTTGGAAGGATGGGGCAGGCGGAAGACGTCGCGAAACTGGCTCTTTTTCTGGCAGGTGAAGATTCGGGATACATTACGGGTCAGGTTGTCCAGGTGGATGGCGGTATGGTGATGTGAACAAAAAACATTTATAGTCCGCGGTTCGTGTAAGACTCTTTATGCGCGCCGCGCGAAAAAAGGAGGAAAAATGTCTGAGATAGCGGATAAGGTTAAATCGATTGTGGCTGAACAACTTGGTGTTAAGATCGAAGAAGTAAAAGAAGAAGCTAAATTTATTGATGATCTTGGAGCGGACTCTTTGGATACCGTTGAACTTGTTATGGCGCTTGAAGAGGAATTCGGAGCCGAAATACCGGACGAAGAAGCGGAAAAGTTGACGACGGTTGGAGAAGCGGTTGAATATATTACGGGAAAAAGCGCCGGGAAATGAACTTTAGAACGATAACAATCATTACGGAATAAACCGGTAAAATTCGCATGGCAGGGGAAACAAACGGCCAATAATGGGTTTCCGGTTGGGTTCCGGGGAATTGGGTTTATACAATGGATAAAGGACGAAGAGTTGTTCTTACGGGAGTAGGGGCGGTTACTCCCGTTGGGAACAATGTTAAGGATTTTTGGAAGGCCGTTACAAGTGGGGAAACCGGCGTGGGGCGTCTTACCGCTTTTGACCCGACACCTTTCAATTCGTGGGTTGCCGCGGAAATAAAAAATTTTGATCCATTACCCTATCTCAGTCCAAAACAAGAAAAACGGTTGGATCCGTTCGTGAAATACGCTATTGCCGCGGCAAAGATGGCGATTCAGGATTCCGGACTTGACATCGAAAAAATTAATCTTGAAAAAGCCGGAGTATATATCGGATCCGGTATCGGCGGACTTCATACCGTTGAAGTTGAACATGAAAGATACATAAAATCTCTTGATGAAAAAAAAGCCGCTTCTCGAATTTCTCCGTTTTTAATTCCCATGTTAATTGTAAATATGGCTTCGGGGCTGGTTTCCGTTGAACTCGGATTTAAAGGTCCGAATTCAGCCGCGGTAACCGCTTGCGCTACGGCAAGTCATTCGATCGGAGACGCTTTTAAGATCATTCAGAGAGAGGGTGCCGACATAATGGTTGCCGGTGGTTCGGAAGCCGCGATCACGAAAATGGGTTTCGGCGGATTTTGCGCGTTGAAAGCGCTTTCCAAACGCAACGATGATCCTAAAGGAGCGTCAAGACCTTTTGATCGGGAGCGTGACGGGTTTGTGATGGGCGAAGGCGCCGCGGTCATTGTAATGGAAGAAGTGGAACATGCTAAAAAACGAGGCGCGCACATATATTGTGAACTGGCCGGATATGGTATGAGCGGAGACGCGTATCATATGACGGCTCCGGATCCGAAAGGTTCGGGAGCTGTCAGATGTATGCAAATAGCGCTGGAAGATGCCGGAGTTAATCCGGAAGATGTCAACTATATAAACGCTCATGGAACGTCAACACCTTTAAACGACAAAATGGAATCGGGTGCTATTAAAACGGTTTTTGGAGAATATGCTTATAAACTTCCGGTTAGTTCCACTAAAGGTGTCACAGGGCATTTGCTTGGAGCTACCGGTGCCGCGGAACTTATTGCTTGTGTCAAAGCCATTGAAAATAACATTATTCCTCCGACCATAAACTATGAATACCCCGATCCGGACTGTGATTTGGATTATGTTCCAAATAAAGCGAGAGTTGCGAATGTGAATGTGGCGATAAGCAACTCCCTCGGATTCGGTGGGCACAATGTTACACTGGTAGTGAAAGAGTTCGAAGATTAGTTCTTTTATTTCCCGCCAATGAAAATTCATGCCAGATTTTTTTTAATCCGAATTGAGTACTTAAAGTGTAAAAACAAGGAGCAGGAAACATGGATTATCTATTGACTGAAGAACAGCAGATGATAAAAGATCTGTGCCGACAAATATCGAAAGAAAAAATAGTACCGGTAGCCGCGGAATATGATGAAAAGGCTGAATTCCCGTGGGATATGGTGAAGGTGTTCGCGGAGTCGGACATATGCGGAGTGTATATAGCTGAAGAATTCGGAGGAATGGGCGGGGGAGTGCTTGAGATGGCGATAGCCGCGGAAGAACTTTCCTGGGGATGCGGCGGTATTTCTTTGGCGTTCGCGGCGACAGGGTTAGGAACATTTCCGATCCTTCTTTACGGGAACCAGGAGCAGAAGGCGAAATATCTTCCTCAAATTGCGTCCGGAAAAAAATTAGCCGCGTTTTGTATCACCGAAGCCGAAGCCGGTTCGGACGCAGGAGGGATAAGGACCACCGCCGAGAAAGATGGAGACCACTATATACTTAACGGCACCAAACAATGGATAACCAACGGAGGCGAAGCCGAAATTTATACGGTGATCGCGATGACGAATAGATCAAAAGGTCCGCGCGGCGCGAGCGCTTTCATTGTTGATAAAGATACGCCCGGAGTAAGCTTCGGGAAAAAAGAAAATAAATTGGGAATCAGAGCTTCTGCCACAAGAGAAGTTATTTTTACCGATTGCCGTGTACCCAAAGAAAATCTTCTCGGAAGAGAAGGCTTGGGATTTATCGTCGCGATGAAAACGTTTGACCATTCTCGTCCGGGTGTGGCCGCGCAGGCTTTAGGTATCGCTCAAAGAGCGTTGGATGAAGCTGTTAAATATTCTCACGAGAGAAAACAGTTTGGTGCCTCAATATCTTCTTTCCAGGGTATTCAGTTTATGCTGGCGGATATGGCTATCGCGGTTGAAGCGTCACGCGCGATGATATATTCCGCCGCGCGTATGATAGATTCGGGAGCGAAGAATGTCGCGAAAATATCCGCTATGTGTAAAACTTTCGCGTCGGATACCGCGATGAAAGTTACGACGGATGCTGTTCAGATCTTTGGAGGATACGGATATATGAAAGAGTATCCGGTTGAAAAACTGATGAGAGACGCGAAAATAACGCAGATCTATGAAGGAACGAACCAAATACAGCGGGGAGTTATAGCGTCCGCTCTTATTAAAGAAGGTCTTGCGAAAAAATAAAAATACGGAAAATATCATGAAAATTATCGTACTCATAAAACAAGTTCCGGATACGATCGACGTAAAGATCGATCCGGTAACGAACACTCTTAAAAGAGAAGGTGTGGAGTCCGTCATTAATCCCTTCGATATGTATGCCATAGAGGAGGCGCTTCGAGTTAAAGAAAAACTTGTCGACGCGGAAGTGGTAGTTCTCAGTATGGGACCGCCTCAGGCGGAAGACGCTTTGCGGACAGCGATATCTATGGGATGTGACAAAGGAATTTTGGTGAGCGACAGAAAATTTGCCGGCAGTGATACCTGGGCGACAAGTTACACTCTTTCTCAAGCTATCAAAAAGATAGGTGATTTTGGGCTTGTTTTTTGCGGGAAACAAGCGTCGGACGGAGATACCGCGCAGGTGGGTCCGGGCGTTTCCGTTCATCTTGATGTTCCGCAGGTCACTTATGTGAAAAAAATAGAAAGTATTGATGCCGCCGGCGCTCGTGTGGAACGCATGACAGAAGAGGGATACGATATTGTTGAAACCCCGCTTCCGGTGCTTTTGACGGTGGTTAAAGAAATTAATGAGCCGAGATTACCTTCCTTAAAAGGTAAAATGAGAGCGAAAAAGGCGGAAATTCCTGTTTGGACAGCGGAAGATCTTAACTGCCTGGAAGACAAGATCGGACTTGACGGATCGCCAACGAGAGTTGTTAAAATATTTACCCCGCCGGCAAGAAAAGGCGGCGAGATCCTTGAAGGAGAAGCACCGGAGACAGCAAAGAAGCTGGCAGGGTTCATTAAAAAGGCCATTATAGGGTAGGGGGCCTGCCTGCCCTCTATATTTAATTTTGACGATATACGATGTGGCTGTCGCAAAAAAAAACAAAATGTCATCCTCGCGAACGCGGGGATCTATAAGCCTAAGAAACACAATATGTTACAGATCCCCGCGTTCGCGAGGATGACAGGAAAAGGTGTTTTGCGACAGGCCAACGATATACAATCACGGTTTTAGGAGAAATTATGTCAGAAAGTGACGCTATAAAAATATTAAACGAAAAATGTGTGGGATGCAATCTCTGTGTAAAGGCTTGTCCTTTCGGCGCCATTACCATCAAAGACAAGAAAGCGGTTATAGAACTTTCAAAGTGTAATCTATGCGGAGCATGCGTGCCGGTTTGTAAATTTGAAGCCATAATTATCAAAAAGAAAGAAACAACGAAACAAACGGATTTTTCTTTATATAAAGATGTATGGGTGTTCGCCGAACAAAAAAAAGGTGAAGTGCAATCCATCTCTTTTGAACTTTTGGGTAAAGGACGTGAACTTGCCGATAAGCTTGGAGTGAATCTGTGCGCGGTTCTTCTCGGGGATAATATCGAAGATAAATGCGGTCAGCTTGCCTCTAGAGGCGCGGACAAAGTTTATCTTGTGGATTCTCCCAAACTAAGATCTTATCAGGACGATCCCTATACGGAAGTTTTGACTCAACTGGTATCGAAATATAAACCGGAGATCGTTCTTTGCGGAGCGACAACTATCGGCAGGAGTCTTATTTCAAGAGTTGCTGTTCGGCTTAGAGCCGGTCTTACTGCCGATTGTACGGCGCTTGACATAGATCCTAAAGAAAAACTTCTTCTTCAGACGAGACCCGCTTTCGGTGGAAATATAATGGCGACCATTATTACGCCGAATACACGTCCTCAAATGGCGACAGTCAGACACAAAGTTATGGAAGAGGCGAAGGCGACCGGACAGAAGAGGCCTGAGATAATAAAAGAAGAATTTCCGGATGAGACTTATGTTTCACGAACGCGTCTTGTTGATATTGTCGAAGAGATAGAAGAAACCGTTAATCTTACTGAGGCGGATATCATTGTTTCCGGCGGCAGGGGACTCGGGGCAAAAGAAAATTTTGATATTGTCAAAGAACTTGCTTTGGTTTTGGGAGCGGCCGTCGGCGCGTCACGTTCGGCGGTTGACGCGGATTGGATACCTTATTCGCATCAGGTCGGCCAAACCGGAAAAACGGTTTGTCCGAAAGTGTATATCGCTTGCGGTATAAGCGGTCAAATTCAGCATCTTATCGGCATGAAATCCTCAGACGTGATAGTCGCGATAAATAAAGATCCCGAAGCTCCGATCTTCAGCGTTGCCACATATGGAATTATAGACGACCTTTTTAAGGTTGTTCCTCTGCTCACGAACGAATTCAAAAAAATTCTTAAATGATATAAGGGCACGGCATGCCGTGCCCCTACGAGTTTCAATCCACAATTATCGATTTCATGATGGATCGTTTCGTAAAGGCACGGCGTGTCGTGCCCCTACGAGTTTCAATCCAATTATCGATTCCATGATGGAACGTTTCGTAACGGCATGGCGTGTTGTGCGACCACGCCTTCCCAATCAGCCGCCGATTTTAACGGCACGTTTCGTAGGGGCACGGCATGCCGTGCCCTATTACTTGACAAGGTGTAGATACTCGTATATACTTTACAAAGTGGGACAAAGGTGTATAAGCTTGTATAAGAACTTTCGATGAAAATAGGCGGTTTTGGAGGGTTTACGGTTTGCCGAAGGAATGATATGATACATAGAGAATTGAAAAGAAAATATACGGTTCAGCAGGTTGCCGACATTTTGGGTGTTTATAGAGGGACCGTAATAAACTATGAAAAGCGAAGTATATTCCCAACTCCGCGCAGAAACCCCATAAACGGATATCGGGTGTATGCCGAAGAAGATGTTGCTGTTTTAAAAAAGATACTTAGTGGCGGAGTAGGGGCGCGCGTTTCCACGCCTGAATAACGTCCAAGCAGAGATAAAAGGTACGGGATGATAAAGGGCACGGCATGCCGTGCCCCTACGATAATTGGGTGGATAATTAATAAGCGAGAGGAGAGATTAGAATGTATTTTAAGGGAATAGAAGTAATCGGGTTTAAATCTTTTCTGAATAAAACGAAATTTAAATTTGAGCCGGGTGTTACCGCGGTAGTCGGTCCGAACGGGTGTGGAAAAAGTAATGTTGTCGATGCTATCAAATGGGTTTTAGGAGAACAATCCGTAAAATCCATGCGCGCGGGAGCGATGCAGGACGTTATTTTTAACGGTACGGAAAATCACCAACCGGTAAATGTCGCGGAAGTTTCTCTTATGTTGTCGAACACCGATAGAGCGCTTTCGGTTGATTATGATGAAGTTACCATTACTAGAAGACTTTATAGATCAGGGGAGAGCGAGTATCTTCTTAACAAAACTCCGGTAAGACTTACTGACATCAGGAATTTAATAATGGGCACCGGAATAGGAACAAGTTCCTATTCGATAGTGGAACAGGGACGAATGGATATGATCTTAAGTTCCAAACCGGAAGAACGCCGATACATTTTTGAAGAAGCCAGCGGAATAACGCGATATAAGTCAAAAAAACGGGAAGCACTTCTTAAGCTTGAACGAACGCAGGAAAATTTAGTGAGGATAAACGATATCACCCGTGAAGTTGAAAGACAAATAAACTCAATAGAAAGAAAAGCTCGTAAAGCCGAAAGATATAAAACGCGTTACGAAGAACTTAAAGAATTGGACCTAAAACTGGCCGCCCGTACGTTTAAAGAACAAAGCGCAAGCGACGCTTATTTGGCCAAAGAGAATGAAGAACTGGTTAAACAGATCGGTGAAATACGCGGTCAATTGGAAAAAGCTTCATTTTTACTCGCCGGATGCAAGGAAAACCATATCGCGGCCGGTGATGAACTGCAGTCGCTTCAGAACGAACAGGCGCAATTTGAGTGGGCGATCGATAAGAATACGCGCGTTATAGAAATTAACGCTGAAAGAACAAAAGAATTGGAAAAGAATGCCGAGCGATTAAATTGGGAAATAGGCGACCTTGCCGCCAGAAGAGAAAAATTGGAAAAAAGGCTTACGGACTCCGAATCAAAATTTTCATCCATCAGCACTCTAAGTCGGGAGAAAAACGCGGAATTTAAAGCCATTTCAGAAGAAGCGAAAGAAGTTACCACCGGTCTTGAAAAATACAGACACCAACTTAAGTTTGATCGAGAAAAAACGGTTGATATGTTCTCGAAAGAAACGAACGCGAAAAACAGTTTGATAAAAGTGAACGCCGATATTCAAAATACTGAGCTCAGAAGCCGTCGTTTGAGAGCGGAAAAAGCGAAAGTCGTTTCGGAAAAAGAAAAAGTCTACTGTACGTTAAAAGAGACTCGACAGGACAAAGAATTGCTGGAGAAGAATTTGGAAGACAAAAAACAGCAATTTGACACGTTTAGCAGAGAATATATTGAGCGCAGAGAAAAATTGGATATGTTAAATGAAAAAAAATCCGACAAAGAAAAACGGTTAAATGAGATAAGCATCAAACGCCGATTTCTTGAAAAATTGCTCACCGACAGGGAAGGCATAAGTGACAGCGTAAAAGATATTATGAAACAGGTTGAAGGCGAGAACCCGCGTTTTATAGGTGTTCGCGGCATTCTTTCAGAGCTCGTGAACTTGAATGAAGAATACGAAGAGTCGGTGAAATTTATTCTCCGGGAAGCGTCTCAAGCTTTGGTTGTCGATTCCCATGCGACGGCTCGCGAAATTATCGAATATCTGGAGAAAAATGAAGCCGAAAGCGTAAATTTTATTATCTTGGACGAACTTAAGTCCGCTTACGGAGATAGAGAAAGAGGCGGAAAACTGAAAGATATAACGTGTGTTTTGGATGCCGAAGAGCCGTATTCCACGGCGTTAAAAGTTTTTCTTAATGATGTTTCAGTATTCTTTCATGAGGGGACCAGTTCTCTTGAAATAGAAACTGAAGGTACGGTTATTGGCAAAAACGGTGAAGTCAGGAAAAAAGGTTTAAAACGAAGCCGGAATTTTTCCGGAAAAGAAAATATTCCACTTTTCGGAAGAAGCGGGAAGATAGACAAAATAAAAGAGGAAGAAAAAATAAAACAGTCCGAAATTGAAAAAGTGGAAACGGTTATTACGGAAATAAAAGAATGGTTTAAGACTTCAGACAATAAAAAAGAAAAATTGGAGTCGGAACTGAACCGGAAGCAGATGGACTTTATGGACATCTCTTCAAAACGGAGCGCTCTTAAAGAAAAATTGAACTCTTTTGACGGAGAGGTTCTTCTCTTGGATTCTGAAATTGAAGAAGAAAATAAAACGATAGAGAAATTAACGTCCGAAAAAGAAGAACTTACTCGCATTCTTTCGGAACTGAAAACCATGAATGTTGAGCTTGAAAAAAATATCAATGAAACACAAAATTTCATTCAAGAAAACAGCCGGAAACGAGAGGAACTATTTTTCAAAATAGCCGATGTGAAATCGGAATTATCCGTTTTTATTAAAGAAGAAGAAAACTTAAAAGAAAATCTGGAGATGGATAGATCCGCGTTAGAGCGGATGAGCGAAGAACTGAAAAATAAAAACATCCAAAAGACGGAATCGATCGAAAAAATAAAAACTTTAAGTGAAGAATCGGAAACTTTGAAATCGGATATCGCCAGACATAAAGCATTGATAGAATCGAAATCAGAAGAAGTTTCCCAAAAAGAAGAATTAAAGGTTGCTCTCGCGGAAAAGATACGTTCGGAAGAGGAGAAGCTTAAGACGAAAGAAGTAGAGCAGGAAGTGTTGAAGGACAAAGCCAGAGATGGCGATATCCGTAAAAAAGAACTCGAATATAAACGTAACGGTTTGGTCGAAAAGATAAATGAAACGTATAAAACGGATCTTACAACGTTCGATATAGCCATTGAAGAAAACACGGATTGGGAAGACATTAAATCACGTGTCAAAGGGCTGAAAGAACAGTTGGAAAAAATGGGTGAGGTAAGTTTGGACGCGGTAGAAGAACACCGTCAGCTTGAGGAGAGATTCAGGTTCCTTACAAAACAAAGAGAAGATTTGGTCTCCGGCAGAGAATCACTGTTACAGGCGATATCAAAAATAAATAGAACCACCAAGAAACTCTTTTTGGAAACGTTTGAAAGCATTAAAAAAGAGTTCAACACTTATTTTAAAATGCTTTTTGCCGGAGGTAGAGCCGAACTTGTTTTAGAAGACGAGTCAGATATCCTCGAGTGTGGGATCAACATTGTCGTAAGACCTCCCGGAAAAAAGTTGCATAATATCATGCAGCTTTCCGGCGGCGAAAAAGCGATGACGGCAATCGCTCTTATCTTTGCCATATTCAAAGTTAATCCGAGTCCGTTCTGTATTTTAGACGAAATCGACGCGCCGCTCGATGAATCGAACATAGTTCGTTTTTGCAACGTGCTTCAGGAGTTTATCAAACTGTCCCAATTTGTGATCGTAACGCATAACAGGATGACCATACAATTGGCGGATGTCCTTTACGGAATAACGATGGAAGAAAAAGGTGTTTCCAAAGTGGTTTCCGTAAAGTTTGCCGAAGAGCAAAAATCGGCCGACACCGAAACCGTCCCGGTCGGAGTGTAGGGGCACATTGCATATGCCCGAATGAACCGAAAATAAAATCCCCATACGGGCACATGCGATGTGCCCCAACGGTTTCGATGTAATAAGGAACGCGTCAATGCGTAGGGGCACATTGCATGTGCCCCCATATTCCCATAAGAACACATTATCTTCCGGCATTAATCAAATTGAATGACGCAAAACACCAACCTCGTAGGTTACTACCAACCTACGAGGTTGGTGTTTTGCGGTTGGCGTTAGGGTGTAAAAAAGTAACTTGTGTGTGGGAGGGGAACTGACTATAATGTAGGGTCTATGAATAACATTAGACGAAAGATCATTATAAAAGTAATTTCGTTAATCCTAACCATAGGTATATTTTGGCAGACGTCCGGATGGGCAGATAGCGGGGGTTTTGCCGAAAAGACCTTGCAGGGGAGGACTTTATTTACGGATCCCGATAGTGCGGGTTCGTTTGCTCCTCCCGTAAATAGATATGTAAATGATTGTCTTCTCGGTATAGAAAATGAGCCCAAAAATCAGAATACTGAACTGCTGAAACTTATCATAAAGCAAAAACTGCGCAAATTGAAAGATAAATTGGCAAATGACCCGGAAATTTCCGAAAATATGAAAAAAATGATCTTGGAATTAATCCCGAATAGCGAGAAAATACGTTCAAATTTTGGGGTGGTGGAACTTGATCTGGGAGAATGCACAATAAGGTATTCTAATCATAATCTGCCGGATTTTGGAATTGAAATCGTCGAGGAGAAGACAGTATTGCAAAAGAAAAAAGGACGGTATCTTACCAAACAAGTATTCATTCGTGATAACGATTATTTCTCAGGCAAGAGCAAAGACGATGCTCAAAAATATGTTATTACGGATAAATATTTAACCGAAGAGAATCTCGAATCAAGAACAATTAATCTAAAAAAAGAAGGATTCGAAAGTTTTCAGAAAACAATACCAGTTGCTATTTGTTATAACAACGCGTACAAATTTTTTAATGAAGGGAGCGGCAAAAAAGCTTTGAAAGTGCTTAAGCAGGCTTCAAAACATCTTGATGGTATTGAAGAGGATGATGAAAATGTGCGAATGTGGAGGAAAAGGATCGAAGATACACGAGAGACCATAGGAATTATTATGTCACCGAATTCTCGTAAGAATTCTTATCGCCGGAAGCTTCGAATGTTGAATAGCACGAGAAAACATAGAAAACATAAAATGGAGAAAGCTGATCGCTACCCTGGTCCACGATTTGGTCCCGCGCTTTTTGTTGATCCTGATACGGGGGAGCTTAGGGAGTTAAATGATGAGCCTGATGAATCCGGCAGAATATCGGAACATGAAGCGGTCAATGAAGCTTTGAATGAGTTAGTGTTCGACTCGGAACAGACGCCGTTTAAATCAGGGAATACTTTGTATGATTTTGTTCAGGAAGGGTTCGACGGAAAAATCAGTATGTATAGATTTGATCGTGAAGAATTGAAAGAAAAACTTTCTCAAAAGGGATATCCGCGACTCGCCGAAGGATTGATAACACACGCGGGAACTTATCGCGGTCCGCGTACCGGGGAGGAAAGAGCATATAACATATTCATTCCGGACTCTGTTTATGATCTGCTCACTGAATTTTTGGAACGGAAAAATGAGATGAAAATAGCGGATAATTTGCTTGAATTCTGGGCGGCTCATGAGTTGTTGCATTTAAGTGACAGGGAATATTTACGTACTTTTGATAATTTTGAATACAAAAAAGAAGTGAGCCTTATGGCCGATATGATCTTGTATCTCAGCTTGGAGATACAAGCGTTAAAGAAAAAAGAATTTAAACAGGCGCTTAAATACGCGGATAATACTATTGAAAAGGTTAATAGCTTTGCTTTTCCGTTTGAATTAAAAGGTAGAGTATATGAAGCCATGAAAAATCAGAGGGAAACGATTGTTAATTATATTATCGCCCTTTCAAAGATAAATAAAGAGAACTCAAAAACCATGAAGGAACATTCATTAGAAGATAAGATTCTCAGCGCGCTTGCCTCCGGAAAGAAGAAGACACATTTTTTTAAAAAAATTAAAAAACTTCGTCTCTTTATGTCTCCGGAGCGTAACATTTTCAGTGCTCTATATGTTTTTTTTGAAATGAAAAGAAAAGGAAATATAGTAAACGAAGAATCGTGCGCGTCGGAACAAGGCGCGGCAAACGCAGTTTTATCTTTTGGTGTAATTCCCATCATGTGCGGGTATTTAGACAAAGCATTAAAAGAAAAATCGGGAATTACTTCGTTTGAAATTGAAGTTGTCGAAAAATTGCTCGATGTAGTGTCGAAAAATGAAGTTTTAGGTTCTCGAAAGGCAAATTGTCTCAAGATAAGCGATTTTACTTTAGCCAGGATATATCGCCTTGCTGAAAGAGTGTATGACAGAAAAGGGGATTATGATAAAGCCATAAAATATAATGAATTTTTTTTGAATTTAAGTAAAAACATGCCGACAGCGTATTTAGAAAAAGCGTCTCTTATGATGAATAGAGAACCCGGCATGGTAGGGATTGATAAGGCCGAGGAGATTTTAAAAGAAGCTAAAGAAAAATTCGGGCCAATGGATATTTTTGACGAAATGGAAAAAAATATTGAAAAAGAAAAATTGGAGATATATGCCGCGGAAGAACGGAAAAGAGAATTTAAAGAAACTTATTTTTGGGCAAAACTATCGTTTGAAAACGGAAAATATAAAGAATGCATGGATCTATTATCTGAAATTGAAGAAGAAACGGGCGGTTCGGATATAAATGAAAACCCGACAAAATTAAAGAAAAAAGCGCATTCAATCACTAAGCTGTGGAAAAGAGCAAAAGACGCTTTCGATGAAAAAGCTTATGAAAAGGCGATGAAAATTACTGCCGAAATATTGGAGAAAAACCCATATGATCTTAAAGCCATACGGTTTGAAGTTAAACTTCTCGACATTTTGGAAAATGAAAAACTGGAAAAAGACAAACTTGAAATAGCACGAAAATGTTTAAATGACGCTAAAGAAGCGTGCGTGACTGCTAATAATCAAGTGGCATCCGGGCGCATAGAAAGAGCCAGACACAATTACACAAAAGCTAAAGAAATGCTTTTGAATGTATCAAGTACAGATGAAATTCAAAATTTAATCGCGGAAATAAACGCAAAATTGGAAAAAATAAAAAACCTGCCGAATATTGTCAAAAAACGTCCGCTTTCGCCCCAAAAAACGGCAAAAAAGAAAAAAAATAGAATTAAAAATATGAATGCAGAAAATTCGGATAAAAAAAATTCACCCGAAAACGGGAAAAATGAAAATTTAAAATGTCGTAAACTCAATAAAATTTGCCTTTCAGAGCAAGCGGTTTGTATGTTGATGAAAATAGAGAGAGCATATCGAAACGCGATTTTGAAAGATATACATCAAGTTGCTGATGGTAAAAAGAAGAACGTAAAAAAAATAGAGCCTTCCAAAAATTGTAAACGCATCAGAACGGGTGATCATCGTGTAGTGTACGCGATTTATAACAGTGAAACAATGTTGATTTGTGATGTGGAGTCAAAGTCGACGATAAAATATAACAAAGTAGTTAAACAATACGATGACCTAAGTATACAGGTACGTATTTTAGGAAAGTCAATTACGATAGAGGAGTTTGAAAAGAAATTGTCTTCTAACGGGAAGAAAAAATGGACGTTGGAAAATAAAACGCCATTTGTGAATGATATAAAAGCGATTTATGGTAAATTCGGAGAGTCAGACAGTGTTCCAAACGGCGGCAGATTTAATGAAAGCATAAGTTTGTTAGCGTTGCCTCGCGCGGATAATTTGAGAAAAAAGGTTCATAGTGTTATTTCGAAGGAAATTCCTTCCGACGCAGAGGTGTTAGCGGTTGGTGTCGGTACCGGTGCTTTTGAAAGATTATTCGGCAATGTTACGGGGATTGATATTACTCCGGAACCTTTGCGGATGGCCGGAAAAAGGGGGATTAACACGATCAATATCGATGGGAATAAACCGGATTTTTGGGATGACGTTCAAAATAAGTTAAAGTTTGACGCTGTTTTTGTGAGTGAAAGTATAGGTTATTTTGAACTTGACAAAATATTCAAGAGAATAAAAAAAGTTTTAAAACCGGGTGGACGGATATATATTTTGACAAGTCCGGGATCCGAAAAAAAACAGAACGGGTATAGAGAATTCAACCGTGATGATGTTATGCATGAACTTGGTTTGTCCGGTTTTATAGAGATACGCGAAAGGAATTTTTCTTATTGGGCCGGAGCGGTTCGAATGATCTCGGCAAAACTTCCGGTTGAAAACGATAATAGCGGTACAAGAAAAAGATCTTTAAGGTCTTTCTTTGACGAAGAGAAAATTGAAGAAAATACGCGCGAGACGGCTCCTTGTCTTGTGCAGGGGTTGATAGACTCGGCTGTTAGCGCTTCAGTGAAAAATGAAAAAGTTATGCTGTATCTTGATGAAGTGCTTACGGACTCGGATGAGGGGAAGATCTCGGAGGCGAGAGAAAGGTTGTTTCGCGCTTTGGTATACATTGAAGACAATAACGAAGAACTCGCGTTGTTTTTAAAGAATAAATTGGAAATAAGAAGCGGTACAAAAGAAGAGTTTGCGGCGAAAATGGGCAAGATAAACCCGGAAAACATTATTGTTGTGACAAATAAAGCTAATCTTGAAGCGGGTTCTTTTTCGCACGTTGATGGTAAAGGCGTGATAGCCGCGATCGATGATACGGCGTTTTCGAAAAAAGCGTATAAACCATTATTGGGACCTGTTCTTCTCGCTGTCGGGAAATATTTGAAATGGGACGAAAAAATGCCGAAGAAATTTCAAGAGTTTTATGAAAAAATTCCGAACGCAATTTCAATACACGATCTTAACCATGACGAATACGCAAATTTGTTTGGAAAAGATTCAAAAACCATAATCATAAATCTAATTCCCGACGCGACAGAATTTGACACACAGGAACATGTTGAGGTAATTGAATGTGTCAGGGATATTCTTAGTAAGGCGTAAATGGTAATACCAATTACGTTAATAAATTGTACATTTTATTCGGGCACATGCAATGTGCCCCTACAATTCGTTTTGTGCCGCCAACGATATTGATGGTTTCACACAAACAACCTTCGTAGGGGCGTCCCATGTGTCCGCCCACGTATATGAACGGTGTTTGCTGAGTTCAACCTCGTAGGATGGCAGTAAAGAACACTGCCAACCTACGAGGATGAACTCCATCCTACCTACGGGGTTGAGATGGCGGGGGTGATGCTATCTGGAAATGATAAATCGTAGGGGCCGGGCCTGCCCGGTCCTTTTATCTATGAACTCAAAAAAAAGAAAACCGATTAATATTTTCGAATCTCTCTTTCTGCGATATAATACTTCCCATGATACCAAAGAAAAAACTTCCCTTTAAAAAAGAATCTTTAGAAAATAAAGCGTGGCGTCTGCTGAAAAAGAAAAAAAATACGCTGGCGCTCGCGGAGTCGTGTACGGGAGGGTTGATCTCTCATCGAATTACTAATATCCCCGGCAGTTCCGCTTATTTTTTAGGCAGTGTTGTCTGTTATTCAAATGACGCGAAAGTGTCTCTTCTCGGTGTTTCGAAAGAAAGTATAAAAAAATACGGCGCGGTAAGCCGCCAAACCGCTTTGGCTATGGCAAAAGGTGTGAGGGGGCTTTTGGGAGCGGAGATTTCCGCGGCAATTACCGGAATTGCCGGACCGAGCGGCGGGACGAAAGAGAAACCCGTTGGGCTTGCTTTTATCGCGGTTATTTCCGAAAAAAGCTCTAAAACGCGCAAGATAATTTGTAAAGGAAGCCGCGAATCCATCAAAACACAGTTTGCCGACGCGGTACTAAACATGATCTTGGACATAGCCAAAACAACTTCGTAGGGGCACGGCATGCCGTGCCCTCATGGGATCGGTGATTTGTGTGACATAAAGGGCACGGCGTGCCGTGCCCCTACGAGGTTTTTTTTGATCGGGGGAAGTTGGTGATGGAAGATGTTGGAGGCGTTAAAGTTCGTTCTTTTATCGCGTTGGAACTTTCCGGCGAGGCTTTGGCTGAATTCGGGAGGATAACGGATATTCTAAAAAATTCATGTTTAAGTGTCAAATGGGTGAAGGCGTCGTCTCAACATCTTACATTAAAGTTTTTGGGAAATGTGAAGACGGAAAAAATCGAGGCGATAGCTGATAAACTCAAAAAGATTGCGCTTGAAACACTTTCCTTTGAAATACAGCTTGGGAATATAGGCGTTTTCCCGGGATGGGGTGATCCTCGAGTCATATGGGTGGGGATGAAAAAAGGTCTGCCGAAAGCAAAACTTCTTAAAGACGCAGTTGATGAGGCGATCCTGGAAGAAGGTTTTGAAAAAGACGCGCGTGAATTCAGGCCGCATTTCACTATCGGAAGAGTGAAAAAGGAAATAGTGAAAAGTGAGTTAAAATTGGAAATTCAAAAGATCAAGGTTAAACCGATATCGATCCGTATCTCAAAAATAATACTTTTCAAATCAACCCTTCATTCGACTGGCTCTCGTTATGAGCCGTTGGTTATCGAGTCTCTTGCCGGAATGAGGTAAAGGGCGGGGAAACGTGCGCCCCCTTGTATGTTGTCACAATTCAGGTAACAAATTGGGAGTTAATTTGAAATACGTAGGGGCACGGCATGCCGTGCCCTTATGAAGCCAATAGTTGATTTTAAATACAATGGGATGCTGTCGCAAAACACCTTTTTCTGTCATCCTCGCGCTTGTCCGGCAAAACCGGACATTCTTATTTTGGCTTGACATTTATGGCGAATTTCTTTGCAAAAAGGGGGTTCTATAAGTATAATAGGCAAGTACTAATGTATAATTTTATTTATAGTAGAAGGTCGTTTATTTCTGTAATTTTTACTTTGTTCATCGCATCTAACAGGAGGTTATCATGGCGGACAGATCAAAGGTTAAACTTTCGGCAAAAAGTGTTATGGCAAAAGATGATACGCCTATTTCCGAGAAGAAAAAAGCACTTGAGCTCGCGTTAAACAAGATCGAAAAAGATTTCGGGCAGGGCGCGATAATGAAAATGGGAAAGGATTATAAAGTTAAAGTTGAATCCATTTCCACGGGATCTCTCGGGCTTGACTTGGCTTTGGGCGTAAACGGAGTTCCCAGAGGAAGAGTTGTGGAAATTTTCGGACCGGAATCAAGCGGAAAGACCACGCTCACGTTAAGTATTCTTGCCAACGCGCAGAAAACCGGAGGTGAGGCGGCTTTTATTGACGCTGAACACGCGTTTGACCCGCTTTACGCGAAAAAGATCGGCGTAAATCTTGATAACCTTTTGATCTCACAGCCGGATAATGGTGAACAGGCTTTGGAAATAGCTGAGACGCTTGTTCGAAGTAACGCCGTAGACGTTGTTGTTGTTGATTCAGTGGCGGCATTGACTCCGAAAAAAGAAATAGACGGAGATATGGGAAGTTCCCACATGGGGCTTCAGGCACGGCTTATGAGCCAGGCGCTCAGAAAACTGACGGGTGTCATAAGTAAATCAAAAACCTGTGTTATTTTTATCAACCAGATACGGATGAAGATCGGCGTTATGTTCGGTAATCCTGAAACGACCACCGGCGGGAACGCGCTTAAGTTTTATTCTTCCGTTAGAATAGATCTAAGGCGTATCGCGTCGCTTAAGAAGAGCGATAAGATCATCGGAAATCGTGTTAGAGCCAAGATAGTTAAGAATAAAATGGCTCCGCCCTTTAAACAATCTGAGTTTGATATACTTTTTGATGAGGGTATTTCTCGTTCTTCAAGCATAATAGATATTGCCGAATCCGCGGGCGTGATCAAAAAAAGCGGGACGTGGCTTTCTTACGGGGATGAAAAGATCGGGCAGGGGAAAGAAAACGCGCGGCTTTTTCTTAAAGAAAACACGAAAATAATGGAAAAGATCGAAGGGGAAGTCCGAAAGATCATCGCCTCCGGCGCCGAATTTTAAAATGGACAAGAGTACGATAAAAGGAAAAAAATATTCTCTGCGCCTTCTTGCCGCCAGAGGCAGAAGTGTTTACGAGCTGAGGAGCCGGCTTTTAAAAGCAGGGTATGATAGCACAATTTCAGAAAATGTGATAAGTGAGCTCAAAAAAGAAAATATTTTGAATGATACGCGTTTTGCTTCAGAATGGGTTGATTCCAGGCTTGAATTTAGTCCCCGAGCGGCGGAAGTTATTCGCTCTGAGCTTGAAGATAAAGGTGTCGGGGATGATATAATCGGTCGTGTGTTTGAGGAAAAAGCGGAAAAGCTGGACAATCGGGCGATCGCTCGAAATTTGATAAAGGACAAATTGTCTCTTGAAAGAGAGCTTTCCGGGGAAAAGCTTAGGGCGAAAGTTTTCAGGTTTCTTGTAGGGCGGGGATTTGACGCGGAATTTTCAGAAGAGTTGGTAGAGGAAATTTAGAACCGTATATCGTATGTCGTATATAGCATATCGTAAGAGATTCCCCGCCGGATGCGGGACCGCCTCCGGCGGAATTATTTTGCGATATACGACATACGATATACGACATACGAGTATATTATGAAATCAAGCGAAATACGAAAAAGGTTTTTGGAGTTTTTTAGGGAAAAGGGACATACTGTGGTTGAAAGTGATCTCTTGGTGCCGGAGAAAGATCCGACTTTGCTTTTTACCGGCGCGGGAATGAACCAATTCAAACAGGAGTTTTTGGGCCGAGGGATCACTTTTACGCGCGCCGTTTCGGCTCAGAAGTGTCTTAGAACGGGAGACTTGGAAAACGTTGGAAAGACGCCGAGGCATCATACTTTTTTTGAAATGCTTGGGAATTTTTCTTTCGGAGATTATTTTAAGAAAGACGCTATTTCTTGGGCGTGGGAGTTTATGACGCGGGAGATGCGTTTACCGGTTGAGAAGTTGTGGGTATCGGTTTACGCGGATGATGATGTTTCCTATTCGCTTTGGCGCGATGAAATAAAAGTCGCTTCAGCAAAAATAGTGAAGCTTGGAGTGAAAGACAATTTTTGGCCGGCTGACGCGATCGAGCTTGGACCGAACGGACCCTGCGGGCCGTGTTCGGAAATCTTTTATGATTGGGGAAAAGAGGTCGGATGCGGGAGGAAGACTTGTTCGCCGGCTTGTGAATGCGGTAGATTTGTTGAAATTTGGAATTTGGTGTTTACCGAGTTTGAAAGAAAGTCGGATGGATCTCTTTGTCCTTTGCCGAATAAAAATATTGATACCGGTATGGGGTTGGAACGGATGGCGTCCGTTATGCAGGGCGTAAAGACAAATTTCGAGACGGATCTTTTTGTGCCGCTTACGAACGCGATAAATGACGAGTTTAAAAAGGACGGTGTTGACTTGCCGGAAACCTCTGACTTGAATCTTATTGCCGATCATGTTCGCGCGGCGGTTTTCGCGATAGCGGACGGGGTGTCGCCTTCGAATGAAAAAAGGGGATATGTCGTAAGAAAACTTATAAGGCGCGCGTATCTCCGCGGGTCGGGAAAAGGTCCTTTTTTATACAAAGTTGCGGCTAAAGCGGCGAGCTTAATGGAAGATGTTTATCCGGTTCTTCATCAAAAGAAAGAGCATATTTCAGCGATCATTCTGGAGGAAGAAAAAAGGTTCGCCGATACATTACGCGGGGCTTTGCCCATATTGGAAAGCATGATTTCCGCCGGACTTGGAAAACTGACGGGAGAACAAATTTTCAATCTGGTGGATACTTACGGATTGCCGCTTGATGTGATATTGGAAGAAACTGAAGAGAAAAAAATAGAACTTGATCTTTGCGCCTTTCGACAGCTTATGCTTGAAAGAAAAGAAAAGTCTCGAAAGGGAAGCGGGATGGGAGCGGAGTGTATTTTTAAGCCGGATCAGTTCTTAAAGGCGCCCAATCCGGAATTTTCCGAAGTTTTGCCGCTTGAGGCTAAAATAGTTTTTATTCTCAAAAACGAAGCTGTTTCAACTGATATTTGTGAAGGGGAATGCGCTGAAATTATAGTGGATCCGCAAAGTGTCCATTTCTACGCCGAAGCCGGAGGTCAGGTCGGGGATACGGGTTCGATAAGTAAACCCGGCGCTTTAATGAATATTGTGAACACTTTTTCTGCCGGCGGACGGAAAATTTTCGCAAGCGTAGCCACATGCGGCACTTTTAAAAAAGGCGATAAAGTCGTCATAGAACTTGGCGAAGACAAGAAAAAGGCCACAGCAAAAAACCATACCGCGACGCATCTTCTGCAAAGCGCGCTTAGGTTTGTTTTGGGGCGACATGTGAAACAATCCGGCTCTTTTGTCGATAGCGAACGGTTTCGTTTTGATTTTTCTCATATGAAGAAGCTTTCTCCAAGCGAACTTCTCAAAGTGGAAGATTTGGTAAACGGATGGGTAGAGGAGGCGATCCTATTAAAAAAGGAGACGAAATCCATAAATGAGGCGAAAAAGGAAGGGGCGCTTTCCTTTTTTGGTGAGAAATACGCCGAAGAGGTAAGGGTTGTTTCTATCGGTGAGGTGTCAAAAGAGTTTTGCGGCGGGACGCATGTGGATAATACCGGGGATATCGGTGTTATTAAGATCGTCTCGGAAAGTTCCGTTGCCGGCGGCATTAGGCGGATTGAAGCCCTTACCGGCAGTCGAGCGAAAGAGTGGATGAAGAAGACTCTTGTTGAGTATACGGAAAAAGATGGCTTTAAGGATATCTGTAACGACGATAGCTCGAAAAAAGAGATCTATGAATACGCGCTAAATATAATCGATGAAAGCCTCGAGATAAACAAAAACGTTGTTCGGGATTTTCGCGAAAAGATCTTGCCGGCGTTTAGAAGTGTCCAAGAAAGCGCGGCAAAAAATAAGAAAAAAATTCAAAAAGAAAAAGCGGTCAACAGTCTGAATAACGCGATAGAAGAAGCGGATAAAGTGGCCGGTGAATTTATTGAGATTGCGGGGACAAAGATCGTCTCGGGCGAATTTAAGGATCTGGATAAAACGCTTTTGAGAAAAGTGACAGCATATCTTGAAAAAAAGGCGGATATTGTTGTTTTGGGAAGCAGTGTGGAGCGAAACGCGTATTTAACCACCGCGTCTTCCCATGCTGTTGTAGACGCTGGGAAAATTATAAAAGCCGCGGCGAAAGATATTGACGGTGCCGGCGGAGGCAGAGCGGCTTTTGCCCAAGCCGGAGGAAAAAATCCGTCGGGGATCGGCAAAGCGCTCGAACACGCGCGAAAAATGATCAAAAAGCTTTTAAAAGAAGCCGAAGGAAAGGGTTAGTATGCGCAGTATAAAAGTTGGAAGCAAAGCGTTTAATAATCTGGTTGAGAGAGATAATCTCGGCAGAGTTCGTCTTCAGAATAAGGTCTCGAAAATAATAGGAAAAGTGCGTCTCGACGGGGATAAGGCGATTCTTCGGTATACGAAGAAATTCGATAAGGTGAATATGTTTCGAAAAGATCTTCGTGTTACCGAAGCGGAGATCTCCGGCGCGTATCAGGACATAAAACCGGAGATGGTGAACACTCTTAAAGAGATCATACAGAACATAAACAAGTTCTATAAAAATCAAGTTCCCAAGTCGTGGTCAATAAGGCAGGATTCCGGGATCGAACTTGGAGAGAAATTCGTGCCGATCGAGAAAGTCGGGGTATATGTGCCGAGCGGAACGGTGCCTTTGGTTTCAAGTGTGTATATGACGGTTCTTCCGGCTAAAATAGCGGGAGTGAAAAAAATAATAATGGTTTCACCGCCGAATAAGTATAAGAGTATCGATCCGCACATACTTGTGGTCGCGAATCTTCTCAAAGTTGATGAGATTTATAAGATTGGCGGAGCTCAAGGAATAGCGGCTTTGGCTTTCGGAACAAAAACTGTGCCGAAGGTAGATAAAATTGTCGGACCGGGAAATGAATATGTTACCGAGGCGAAACGACAGGTGTTTGGTTATTGCGATATAGATATGCTTGCCGGACCGAGTGAGGTTTTAATAATTGCCAACAGTCACGCGAATACGGAATATCTGAAAAAAGATCTTATGGCTCAGGCGGAACACCATAAAGGCCTGGCGGTGCTTGTTACGCCGTCAAAAAGAATTTTTAACGCGTTGCATAAGGACAAGGACACAAAGGGATACATTATCAAAGTGAAGAATTTGGAAGAAGCGGCGGAAGTGTCGAACATGATCGCTCCCGAACATCTTCAGCTAATGATAAAGTCTCCCAAAAGAGTACTTCGAAATATTACTAACGCCGGGGCTGTCTTTTTGGGGCAGTATTCGCCGGTCGCGATCGGCGACTATATTGCCGGACCGAGCCATGTTTTGCCGACGGGAGGAACGGCGCGGTATTCTTCGGGACTGAACTTAAGAAGTTTTATGAAAAGTTCTCATATTATTTCATATTCGCGCAAGGCGCTCGCGAATTCCGCCGCGTGGGTGCGGGAACTTACGGAACTGGAAAAGCTTGAGAAACATTGGGAGTCGGTCGGGAAAAGATGTGAGTAAGAGCCGTATGTAGTATGTCGCATATCGTATATCGAAGGACCGTATATCGTATGTAGTATATCGTATATCGTAGAAGTTCCGCCGGAGGCGGCCCCGCCTTTAGCGGGGATCTCTTACGATATACGATATGCGATATACGACATACGATAAAAAAAGGGGAGTAATGATGGGAATTTTTTGTAGCGGGGGGAAAGAAAAAGCGAGACGCGTAAAATATGAAAGAAAATCTAAGGAAACTCAGATAGAGATACCGGTTTTGAATATAGATGGTTCGGGGAAAAGTAAAATATCGACATCGATAGGGTTTTTGGACCATATGCTTACGTTGTTCGCGTATCATGGTTTTTTTGACATTGAAATTGCGGCCAAGGGAGATACGCACGTTGACAAGCATCACCTTAATGAAGACATCGGGATCGCGCTTGGCGAAGCGTTTAAAAAAGCTTTGGGGGATTGCCGCGGCATAACAAGAACCGCTTCGGCAGAAGTGCCGATGGATATGGCGAGTGCCAAGGTTTTAGTAGATTTGTCCAATAGGGCGGCGTTTAAGTTTGGCGGAGCAACGGATGGGCTTAAAGACGATGAAGGTTACTCCATACATTACGCGAAAGATTTTTTGGAAAGTTTCGCTAAGAAGCTTTGCATGAATCTCCATGTTGAAGTAAAAGGTGAAGGCGATATGCATCACCATCTTGAAGTGATTTTTAAAGCGCTCGGCATCGCGCTTGATAAAGCAACAGCCCGCGACGCGCGAAGAACGGGCGAGGTGCCGTCGAGTAAAGGGATTCTTTAAGAACCGTATGTCGTATGTAGTATATCGTATGTCGAAAGAAATTCCCGCCACAGGCGGGACCGCCTCCGGCGGAATTTTTGCGATATACGATATACCATATACGATATACGGTACATGGTATACGGATTATTATGATCAGCATAATTGACTATGGATCTGGCAATATAAGAAGTGTTTACAACGCTTTTCGGCACGTTGGATGTGACGTTAAGGTTTGTGATTCCGCGAAGGATCTGTTAAACGCGCGTAAGATCGTCCTGCCCGGTGTCGGAGCGTCCAGTGAGGCGATGAAGAGGCTCCGTGACGGTGGATTTATTGAGCCGCTTTTAGAGAATATAGCCAAAGGTGTTCCTTTTTTGGGTATATGTTTGGGACTACAGCTTCTTTTAAGCCGTAGTTTTGAATTCGGGAAAAACGCGTGTTTGGATCTGGTTCCCGGAGAAGTTAAACGGTTTCCCGTCTCCGGAGGATTAAAAGTTCCCCAGATCGGGTGGAATACGGTGAAATTTACCGGAGAGGTTTGTCCGATTTTTAAAGATGTCAGTGACGAAAGTTATTTTTATTTTGTTCATTCATATTATTGCGATGTAAAGGACTCGGTTTTTAAGGCGGGCGAGACGAAATATGGAATTTGTTATACTTCGGCGGTGTGGAAGGATAATATTTACGCGGTACAGTTTCATCCGGAACGGTCGCAGAAAAAGGGCCTGAAAATTTTAAAGAATTTTGGAGAATTATGAAGATCATACCGGCTATTGATCTGATCGGCGGAAAAACCGTGAGGCTGGAACAGGGAGAATATGACAGGAAACTTAACTATGAAATTTCTCCGTGTGAGGCGGCTCTTAAGTGGGAATCCATGGGGGCGGAACTGATCCATGTTGTGGATCTTGACGGCGCGAAAAAAGGGGAACCCGTGAATCTTTCCGTTATCCGGCAAATAGTGGACGCCGTTAAAATACCGGTTGAGGTCGGCGGAGGATTTAGGACGACGGAATTTATAAAAAAGGCGCTTGACGCGGGAGTCAGCAGGGTTGTTGTGGGCTCGCGCGCTTTTGAAGATATGAATTTCGCGCGTTGTGTAGCGCGGGAATTTAAAGAACGCGTGATCTTCAGTATGGATGTTAAAGGACTAAGGCCGAGTGTTCGAGGCTGGAAAGAAACGGTGGATCTGGACGTTTCCGTTATGCTGAAGTTTTTTGCTTCTTTGGGAGTGAAAGAGATGATCTATACGGATATCGAAACGGATGGAATGCTTTCGGGTCCCAATATTGATAATCTGAAACGCGTTTTAAGTGAAACGGATATAAAAATTATTTCCGCCGGCGGAGTCAAGACCGTTGAAGATATTCGCGCTCTTAAAAAAGCGTCAGCGGACGGTATCTCGGGAGTTATCATAGGACGCGCGCTTTATGAAGGAACGATCGATCTTAAGGAGGCGATAAATGTTGGCAAAACGGATAATTCCGTGTCTTGATGTAAAAGGCGGCCGGGTTGTGAAAGGGGTCAATTTTGTGAACTTGCGCGACGCGGGGTGTCCGGTCGAGAATGCCAAGGTTTATAATGATGAAGGCGCGGACGAACTGGTTTTTTTGGATATTACAGCGAGTGTTGAAAAAAGAAAAACGATAATTGATGTTGTGCGTCGTGTGGCGGAGGAAGTCTTTATGCCGTTCACCGTCGGTGGAGGCATTAATGAAAATAGTGACATAAGAGAGCTTTTGAACGCGGGATGCGATAAAGTTTCTATCAATACCGCCGCGGTAAAACGTCCCGCGTTTATTTCCGAGTCAAGTGTTCGGTTCGGGACGCAGTGTATAGTTGTTGCAATTGACGCGAAACAAAAAGAACCGGGCGTGTGGGAAGTTTATGTGAAAGGCGGTCGAGTTAATACCGGGATTTCTGCCGTCGAATGGGCAATAGACGCGGAGAAATTGGGAGCGGGTGAGATCTTGCTTACAAGCATGGATCGTGACGGAACGAAGAACGGGTATGACGTAAATTTGACTCGGGCTATTTCTGAGGCGGTAAACATTCCCGTGATCGCCTCAGGAGGATGCGGTTCTCCTGAACATTTTTTGGAAAGTTTTACGAAGGGCAAAGCCGACGCGGCGCTCGCGGCATCGATCTTTCACTTTAAAGAGTTTACGATACGAGAGGTGAAGGATTATTTGAGAGAAAATGGAGTCGCGGTACGTGTTGATTAACTATTTCGTATATCGTATGTAGTATGTCGTATATCGTGAAAAAAACCGCCGGAGGCGGTCCCGCCTCCGGCGGGAATTTCTTGCGATATACTATATACGACATACGATATACGAGACGAACAGTGAGGACAAAATGAATTTTATTGATAAACTGAATTTTGATGAAAAGGGACTTTTGCCGGCGATCATACAGGATGAATTGTCCGGGCGAGTTTTAACGCTTTGCTACATGAATATCGAAGCGCTTGAAAAAACCATGAAAGAGAAAAAAATATATGTGTTTCGGCGTTCGAAGGGCAGGATAATGCTTAAAGGTGAGAGCTCCGGATGTCGGCAGACGGTAAAGAAAGTGTTTGTGGATTGCGCGGAGAATTCTATTCTTTTTCTGGTTGAGCAAACACGCGCCGCGTGCCACGAAGGGTATTTTAGCTGTTATTTTAGAGAAATAGACGAGAAATTTGAAGTTGTCATAAAAGAAAAACGAGTATTTGATCCGAAGGATGTGTATCGCTAACACCGATTTCACCTTAGGGTGAAATCGGTGTTAACCGTCGCATGTTACATGTGGCACGGTTCACGTTTTTCCGCCAAAGGCGGACCCGCCTTCGGCGGGAAACCTGTAGCGTGAAGCGTGTAACATGTAACTGGTAAACTAATATCATGTATTACCCGAGTGAAAAAGAATTTACTGAACTTGCGAAGAAGGGGAATGTTATTCCTGTCTACAAGGATTTTCCCGATGATTTCGTTACTCCTTTAGCGGTATTTTCCGCGATCGATGAGGGGGAGTTTTCGTATTTGCTCGAATCCGCCGCGGGCGGAGAAGACATGGGCAGATTTTCTTTTTTGGGGAGTAATCCTTCTTTTGTTCTTGAATGTAAGGGTAAAAAGATAACTCTCCGGCGCGGGAAAAAAGTTAACACATACGTTTCCCGGATCGGTCCGCTAAACGAGATAAAACGAATTATGTCGCGGTTTCGGTTTGTTTCCACCGCGCGCCTTCCGCGGTTTTGCGGAGGGTTGGTCGGGTATATGGGGTATGATATGGTTCGTTTTATCGAGGATATCCCTGAGAACAATCCGTCTGATTTTAATATGCCGGATATGCAGTTTGTGTTTACGGATACGATCCTTATTTTTGATCATGTGGATCATAAGATAAAAGTGGTTTCAAACGCTACGGTAAACGGGAGTCCGCGGGCGGCTTACAAGACGGCTGTAAGAAAGATCGACAAAGTGATTGAAAAGCTTAAAAAAATCACGCCTCGGGTAAACAAAAAAAAGTTATCGAATGAAGATCTGCCGGTGGAGTCGAATTTTTCAAAAAAAGAATTTTGTGACATCGTAAAAAAAGCCAAAGAGTATATTCGTTCCGGAGAAGTGATCCAGATCGTTCTCTCGCAAAGGTTGGAAAGACGGACAAAAAGTGACGCTTTTTCGATATATAGGGCTCTTAGATCCATAAATCCTTCTCCGTATATGTATTACCTTAAGTTTGGAAAATATAGGATGATCGGGTCGAGTCCGGAAATTCTGGTAAGATGCACCCGCGGGAATGTTCAAGTTCGGCCAATAGCCGGTACCCGACCTCGCGGAAAAAATAGATCGGAAGACGAGAAACTTGAAAAAGAACTTTTGAATGACCCGAAGGAACGAGCCGAACACATAATGCTTGTTGATCTTGGCCGTAACGATATCGGACGGGTGTGTGATTACGCGAGCGTTAAGGTGAGCCGACGAATGCGTGTTGAAAAATATTCGCATGTAATGCATATCGTCAGTGATGTTACGGGGACCCTTAGAGAGGAATGCGACATATATGATCTGATCCGGGCGGTGTTTCCGGCCGGAACCGTGACCGGCGCGCCGAAAGTGCGGGCGATGGAACTTATTGATGAGCTTGAGAATATTAAGAGAGGTCCTTATGCCGGAGCCGTCGGGTATATAAGTTTTTCAGGTAATATTGATCTGTGCATAACAATACGGACGATAATAATGAAAGCGCGCGCCGCGTATATTCAGGCCGGGGCGGGGATAGTGCTTGATTCCGATCCGAAGAAAGAATACGAGGAAACTTTGAACAAAGCGATGGCGCTTATTAAGGCGATCGAATATGCCGAGAGGGAACCGGAATGATCTTTGTGGTTGATAATTACGATTCGTTTACATATAACCTCGTTCAGTATTTGGGAGAGCTTGGGAGTGAGGTTATTGTGTATCGTAACGACAAAATAAAAGTTTCGGAGATAGAAAAAATGTCGCCGGAGAAAATAATTATTTCGCCCGGTCCCGGAAGACCGGATGAGGCCGGTATTTCGAAAGAAGTGGTCAGGAAATTTGCCGCTCGTGTGCCCATTCTCGGAGTGTGTTTGGGGCATCAATGTATAGCGGAAGTATTCGGCGCGCGGATCGTAAGGGCGAAGCGCATAATGCATGGTAAAGTGAGTGATGTTTATCATGACGGAAAAGGCATTTTTCAGAATGTGCTTAATCCCTTTGAAGCCACACGATATCATTCGCTGGTTGTCGCGCCGGGAAGTTTAAAGATGCCTCTAACTCTTCGGGCGTGGACGGATAAAAAAGAAATTATGGGGATAAAACATAAGAATAAACCGATATGGGGAGTTCAGTTCCATCCCGAATCAATTTTAACGACCGAAGGAATGAAAATTCTTAAAAATTTCATAAAATTGTAGGGACGGACCCGCGCTCGATTGTATGTCGCATTATAGTATGTGGTATGTCGTGAAAAAAAACCGCCAGAGGCGGGTCTTATTCCGCCTCCGGCGGAAATCTCTTGCGACATACTGGGGCTGTCGAAAAATACCACCAAAATGTCATCCTCGCGAACGCGGGGATCTATAAGTCAAAGAAACACAATATGTTACAGATCCCCGCGTTCGCGAGGATGACAGAAAAAGGTGTTTTGCGACAGTCCCATACTATATACGATATACGGTTCTTCTGTGAGGTATAGGGTTTAGCAACTATATGCTACCCGTTAACACATTGAGGAAGCTTATGAATATTAAAACCGCGATAAAGAAGGTTGTGGAATTGAGAGACCTTTCGGAAAGGGAGATGTATTCGGTTTTGACCAGTATTATGACCGGATGTGCCGAGTCTTCTCAAATAGGCGCGTTTATTACGGCGCTTCGAATGAAAGGTGAAACGGTTGATGAGATAACCGGCGCGGCTAAAGCGATGAGACAAAAATCGCTTAAAATAAAGTTTCCCGCGAAGGACATGATCCTTGATACCTGTGGTACGGGAGGATCGGGTCTCGGAGTGTTCAACGTTTCAACCGCTTGCGGATTTGTTCTTGCCGCTTGCGGAGTGCGCGTGGCAAAACACGGAAATAGCGCGGTTTCAAGCGCCTCGGGAAGCGCGGATGTGCTTAAGGCACTTGGAGTGAAGATGGACGCAAATTCCCGGCTCGTAAAGAAATGTATTCAAAAGATCGATATCGGTTTTTTGTACGCGCCGCTTTTTCATAAGGCGATGAAATATGCCGCCGGGGCGCGAAAGGAAATAGGAATAAGAACAATATTCAATGTGCTGGGACCTCTTACAAATCCGGCAGGAGCTAGGCGGCAGGTTTTAGGAGTATACAAAAAAGAACTGACGGAAATTCTTGCGAATGTTCTTAAGAAACTAGGCGTCAAACGCGCTTATGTTGTGCATGGAATGGATTCGCTTGATGAGGTTACGATTACCGCCAGGACGCGTGTTACGGAACTTCGTGGCGGAAAGATAAGGTCTTTTTTTGTCAGTCCGGCGGATTTCGGTTTTAAAAAAGCCGAGATGAAAGATATTAAAGGCGGTTCGGCGAAACAGAACGCGAAAATAATAAAAGACGTTCTAAATGGGAAAAAGGGACCTAAAAGAGATATGGTGCTGATGAATTCAAGCGTTGCGCTTATGGCGGCGGATAAGGCGAAGAATTTTAAAAGCGGCGTAAAAATTGCCGCGCAGGCTATTGATACGGGTCGAGCGGCGGAAAAATTAGAAGCGTTAATTGAAATTACGAATGGTAAATCGTAGGGGCGCACGTTCCACCGCTTGAATAATTACAAAGGGCACGGCATGCCGTGCCCCTACGATAAAAGGGTAAAACGTTGTATCTTACACAGAGGGTGTCATGATGCTGTCAAAAATAATAGAAGAAAAAAGACGAGAGATCGATAAAGCCGAGAAAAAGGTTTCGCTGAATGATATTAAAAAAGAAGCCGAATCTTTGTATATCCGGAGTATGTTCAAAAAGAACATATCCCGCAAGGGACACATTAATCTTATCGCGGAGATCAAGAAAAGTTCTCCGTCAAAAGGAATAATACGGGCGAATTTTGATCCGGTAAAGATCGCGCTTACATATCAGGCCGCCGGCGCCAGTGCCGTTAGCGTCCTGACGGATGAGCGTTTTTTTGACGGGAAACTGGAATATCTTAAAAAAATAAAAGAAAGAATAACCATTCCGATCTTAAGAAAAGATTTTATAATCGACGAATATCAGATATATGAATCCGCCGCGCGCGGCGCGGACGCGATCCTTCTTATCTCGCACATACTTACGCGGGAGGAGCTTAGAAGATATCTCGACGTAACCAAAAGTTTGGGGATGGATGCCTTGGTTGAAGTGCATAACGAAGAAGAAGTCGAAAAGGCTTTAAATGTTAACGCTCCGATAATCGGGATAAATAATAGGGATCTGACGACTTTTAATGTTGATGTTTCGATCACACAGAGATTGATGCGGCTTTTGCCGGATACAAAAATTATAGTTTCCGAAAGCGGTATTACCAGCTATGAGGAAGTGATGTTTCTTAAAAGTCTTGGAGTTAACGCGGTGCTGATAGGTGAGACCTTTATGCGTACGGAAAATATCGGCCGAAAAGTGCGGGAACTGATGCGGGAATAACGGATAAATTTCATAAAAGCAATAAATGACAAAGGGCCGGGCGGGCCCGGCCCCTACGATTGGATGAAAGATATTCTATATTTTTCACCGGACAAGGTTCGTTTTGTCCGGTGAATTTTGTTGATGTTTTGTATTTTTCGTAGGGACAAGGCCTGCCTTGTCCGATGAATTTCGTAAGTAGATGGAGGCGTGAGAAAAAAATGGGTGGAGTGAAAGTTAAAATATGCGGAATAACTAATGACGAAGACGCCGTGGGGGCGTGTGAAAGCGGGGCGGATCTTATCGGGTTTATATTTGTTGGCGGCACTGCGCGTTGTACGAACAAAGAAACTGTAAAAAAGATCGTATCCGAAAGACTGAGTAAATATAAAAATCAAGTGGTTACGGTTGGACTTTTTAAAGATGAAGACTTAGAGCGCGTTCGCGAAATAGTTCATTATTCGGGTTTAGGTGCCGTTCAGTTTCATGGCGCGGAAAGTCCTGAATATTGCGAACAGTTTAAAAAAAATATGACAGAAAAATATGGCGCGCGGGAGATAAAAATAATAAAAGCTTTTAAAGTTTCCGATAGCATCTTACCTTGCGGCGCGTGTTATCCAGATGATTATAAAACGGTGGATTATTTTGTTTTCGATACGTTTCATCCGTTATTGGATGGCGGAACCGGCATGGAATTTGATCATAATGTTTTGAAAACAAGTGTCAAAAACTTAAGTAAACCTTTTTTTGTTGCCGGTGGACTGAATCCGGAGAATGTGGCGGAGATCGTAAGAGGAGTTTGTCCGTTCGGAGTGGACACCTCCAGCGGAGTAGAAAAAAATGTCGGAGTGAAAGATAAAAAACTTTTAAAGGAGTTTATCTCAAATGCGAAAAATGCGTAAAGTACCGAATAAAAAAGGTTATTTCGGCGAATTCGGGGGCCGTTTCGTTCCGGAAACTCTTATGCCGGCAGTTCAGGAATTAACCGCCGCGTATGAAAAAGCGTCAAAGTCGAGTTCGTTCAAAAAAGAGGTGAAATATTATCTGAAGGAATACGCCGGCAGGCCGACTTTGCTCTATTTTGCCCGCGGGTTGACGAATAAGTTCCGGAAGGCGAAGATATATTTAAAACGGGAAGATCTTTTGCATACCGGTGCTCACAAGATCAATAACACCATCGCTCAGGCGTCTCTCGCGAGGATGATGGGGAAGAAGCGCTTGATCGCGGAGACCGGAGCCGGACAGCACGGAGTTGCCACGGCCACTGTCGCGGCGCTTTTTGGGCTCAAGTCGGAAGTGTATATGGGAACGGAAGATGTCGAGCGGCAGAGCCTTAATGTTGCCCGGATGAAGCTTTTGGGGACAAAAGTGATCCCTGTCGCGAGCGGGTCATGCACTCTTAAAGACGCGATGAATGAAGCGATACGGGATTGGGTTACGAATGTGCGTGATACGTTTTATGTGATCGGGTCGGTATGCGGTCCGCACCCTTATCCGATGATGGTTAGGGATTTTCAGACTGTTATCGGCTGTGAAGTTAAAAGAGAGCTTTTGAAAAAAGAAGGCAAACTTCCGGATTATCTCGTCGCGTGTGTCGGAGGCGGAAGCAATTCAATGGGTCTTTTTTATCCTTTTCGTAACGATAAAAAAGTGTCGTTTATCGGAGTTGAAGCGGCCGGTTTCGGCATGAATACCGGCCGTCACGCGGCGGCTTTAATGAAGGGACGAGTTGGTGTTTTGCATGGTACAAAAAGCTATGTGCTTGAAGACGAGGCGGGTCAAATAAAACTGGCTCATTCTATTTCGGCCGGATTAGATTATCCCGGTGTGGGGCCGGAACATGCGTATTATAAGGAAACCGGACGCGCCCGGTATGTTTCGGTGACCGATTCTGAAGCTCTTCAAGGTGTGAAGCTTCTTTCTGAGACAGAGGGCATTATTCCGGCACTTGAGACGGCGCACGCCGTGGCGTATCTTCCCAAACTTCTGAAGAACACGAAGAAAACAGATATTGTCGTGGTTTCACTGTCAGGCCGCGGAGATAAGGATATGGGGATCATTAGTTCAATGTAGGGGCGGTCCCCTGTGTTCGCTCGTGAATGATAAATGTGAGTTTCACCTACGAGGTGGAATTAAAGAGGTGAAAAAGTGAATAAAATCGATAAAACGTTTAAGAAATTAAAAACGGCGAAGAAAAAGGCGTTTATCCCTTACGTAGTGGCGGGAGATCCTGATATCAAAACTACGGAAAAAATAGTTTTGGCTTTGGCTGAATCCGGAGCTGATATCATTGAGTTGGGGATACCGTTTTCAGACCCGTTGGCGGATGGAGCGACGATACAGCGCGCTGTTATGCGGGCGCTTTCGCACTCAGTGTCTGTGGAAAAAGTTTTTGATATGGTCAGGCGGCTCAGGAAAAGTACAGATGTTCCGTTTGTGTTCATGACATATTACAACATTATTCTCAACTATGGAGTGGCTCGTTTTGTTAAAAACGCGAAATCTGTCGGCGCGGATGGTGTTATCGTAGCGGATTTGCCTATGGAAGAGACAAAAAAGCTTAAATTATGCGCGGATAGATCCGGATTTGATGTTATAATGCTTGCCGCGCCGACTACGCCGATCGAGCGGTTTAAAATGATCTCAAATTGTTCGAGGGGGTTTGTTTATTACGTTTCTTTGACGGGGGTGACAGGCGCGAGGGAAAGCTTGCCCGCGAAATTGAAAAATGAGATTAAAAAATTGAAAAAACATACGAAAAAACCGATATGTGTCGGATTTGGTATTTCCAGCGCGCATCAGGCAAAGAATATCGCGCGCGTCGCGGATGGAGTGATAGTGGGAAGCGCGATAATAAAAAGAATAGAAAAAAATTTAAAGAATAAAACTAAAATGGTGCGTGAAGTTGAATCGTTCGCGAGGAGTATCGCCGGGGCAATACATAGTGTAGGGTAGGGGCACATTGCATGTGCCCGCCCGTAAAATAGATCTAAATTTAATCATGCGAATAATGGGATTGGACATAGGCTCGAAGAAGATCGGTGTTGCTTTGAGCGACCAGACAGGTCAAATCGCGAGTGCCTCGGAGGTTATTTCAAGAAAGAGCGACAGCGTCGCGATCTGTCGGATCAAACAGATCGCGGAAGAATTTAACGTAAAAAAAATAGTTGTGGGGCTTCCGGTTAATATGGATGGTTCTTACGGACCGAGCGCGAAGATGAGTGAAAAGTTTGCCGAAAAGATCAAAAAAGAAATAGAGATCGATATTTGTTTTTGGGACGAACGGTTAAGCACTAAAGAGGCGGAAAACATTATGATCTCCGCCTCCGTTTCAAGAAAGAAAAGAAAAGGTGTGATCGATAAACTTGCCGCGCAGATCATTCTGCAGGGATATCTAGACAGGGCATAGCCCTGTCCAATACAGGTTGCACGCTACAGGTTACAAGTTACAGGTTATCCGCCGAAGGCGGGTCCGCCTTTGGCGGACAAACCTGAAACCTGAAACCTGAAACAAATAAGCTTTTAAAGGAAAAACCATGTACAAAAAAATGCGGACAAAAAACGGACTTAGTATTTTAGCCTCGCCGATGGATCATATGACGTCGGTATCTTTAAGCGTTTGGGTGGGTGTCGGAGGGAGGCATGAATCAAAAAAAGAAAGCGGGATAAGTCATCTTCTCGAACATATGTTGTTTAAAGGAACTTTTTCCAGAACTGCGAAAGAACTTAAAGAAGCGGTTGAAGGTGTAGGCGGCGCGTTTAACGGTTTTACTTCGGATGAAGTGACCTGTTACATGGTGAAGGTTCCCAGCGACTATATGGAGCTGGGATTGGACGTGTTGGCGGATATGGTTCAAAACGCCAGAATTTCAGAAGAAGACTTGGAAAAAGAAAAATTTGTTGTTTTGGAAGAAATAAAAATGTATCGCGATCTGCCCGGCGATTATGTTCTAGATCTATTAAGTGAAATAATGTGGCCGGATAACGCGTTAGGCAGACCCCTTACAGGCACGGTTGCTAGCGTTAATTCTCTAACGCGTGATGAATTGGTCGATTTTAGGAACACCAACTATAATCCAACAAACATCGCCGTAGTGGCGGCGGGACGGATCGACAGCAAAAAGTTTTTCGCCTCCGCGGAAAAAAAATTCCAGGCGGCGAAAAAAGGAAAAGCCGCCTCTTTTGAAAACGCGAAAGTTACTCAAAGGACTCCCCGCGTAAGAATTTGCCGCGAAAAAACAAAACAGACACATCTCGCGTTCGGTTTTCACGCGGAAGACAAAAACATAAAGGAAAGATTCGCGATGAAACTGGCGAACGTAGTTTTCGGCGGAAATATGTCGTCGCGGCTTTTTGAAGAATTACGCGAGAAATACGGACTTTGTTATGACATATCCTCTTCGTATAAACGCCATAGCGATAAAGGTGAGATCCATATTCATGCCGGAGTGGATACGGGAAAAGCGCTTCAGTCAGCTGTGGCGATATTGGATGAGACAAAAAAACTCAAGAGTTTGGGAGTTACCGTTGATGAATTAGCGAGAGCCAAAAAATATATAAAAGGGCAGTTCCTGCTCGCGATGGAAAGCACCTCTTCCAGAATGATGTGGCTCGGGGATAGACTCTTGATCCATAAGCGTATTCCGGAAGTAAAAGAAGTGTTGGAAAATATTGACGCGGTTACGGCCGAGGATATAAAAAAAGTTGTGGAGAAAGTGTTCAAACCAAATTTGTGCAATTTGGCGATAGTGGGCAAATTTACCGAAAAAGAAAGAAACAAAATAAAAAAAGAAATAAGTCTTTTGTGAGAAGAGCATTTTGGTTAACTCAAGTTTTTGAAATAATCCAAATTCCACCTACGAGGTGGAATGGTATGTTAACGAAAAATATATCAAAAAGTTTTGGCATTTAAGTTTTGTTATTCAATTGTCATTTGAATTTTGTCATTTGACATTAAATCCGAAAGGACATATGGAATGGAAAATAAGGTATTGATCGCGCCAAGTATTTTGTCGGCGGATTTTAGCCGGTTGGGAGAGGAAATAAAACTGGTGGAAAAAGCCGGAGCGGATTGGATACATGTCGACGTTATGGACGGTGTTTTTGTGCCGAATATTACGATAGGACCTCTTGTGGTCAAGGCTGTGAGACCGTTGACGAGTTTATTGTTCGACGTGCATTTGATGATCGATGATCCGGTAAGGTATGTTGATCAATTTGCCGCCAGCGGCGCGGATCTCGTCACGTTTCATGTGGAAGCTTGCAAAAACTCAAAAGAAGTTATTGAGAAGATCAGGACCAATGGAAAAAAAGTGGGGATTTCCATTAGTCCCGGTACACCCGTAACCGCTATTCAAGACGTGTTGGATAAAGTTGATCTGGTTTTGGTCATGACCGTAAAACCGGGTTTCAGCGGACAGTCTTTTATGGCGGAATGTTTGGAAAAGATCGGGGAAATAAGAAAAAAATATTCCGGTTATGTGCAGGTGGATGGCGGTATAAACGAAGAGACGGCTCGTGGAGCCATAAGTGCCGGAAGTGATATTCTTGTGGCCGGAACCGCGGTTTTCGGAGAAAAAGATTACGCCGAGGCAATAAAGAAACTGAGATAAAAAACAACCTCGTAGGTTGAACCTCGTAGGTTCAACCTACGTGGTTGTTTTAGGTTTTTCCCGCCTTTCAGAAAAGGGGAAGGCGTTGGTGTGGGTAGAGGTTTTTTACGATATACGATATGCGATATACGACATACGAAACCAGACAGGAGGCGCGGGAATGGGGAAAATAAAATTCGGGACAGACGGTTGGCGCGCGATAATAAGCGAAGATTTCACTTTTGAGAACGTGAAAGTTGTGGCGCAGGCGATAGCTGATTTTATTAAGGCGAAAAAAGAACCGATCTACAAAAAGAGAAAGATAGTCGTCGGGTATGATACCCGGTTTCTTTCCGCGAAATATGCGGAACTAATGGCGTCCGTTTTGGCCGCCAACGGAATAAAAGTTGTTCTCTCCGACGGGCCGAGCCCGACGCCGGCGGTATGTGTGTACATCAAGGACAAAAAACTGACCGGCGGCGTTATGGTAACCGCCAGCCACAACCCCGCGCAGTATAACGGAATAAAATATAAAGGTTTTTTCGCCGGGTCCGCGGGATCGGATATTATAGACGATATCGAGAAAAGACTACATAAGTCAACTGTCAAGTTTATGTCGTTTGATGAAGGCATCGAGAAGAAAAGAATCGCGCTTGTTGATATTGTAAAAGCGCAGTTGGATCGCGTTAAAGAATATGCCGATATGGGAAAACTAAAAAAAGCGAAATTAAAAGTGCTTGTCGATTCAATGAACGGAACGGGAGATAAGTATCTTGGCGAGATATTGAAAGGTACGAATATTAAGCTTGATTTTATGTATTCAGAAATCAATCCGACTTTTCATGGAAGAGCGCCGGAGCCGAACGAGAGTCATTTGAAAGAACTTATGAGCCGCGTAAAAAAAGGTAACTATGATCTGGGGATCGCGACCGACGGTGATTCCGATCGAGTTGCCATTGTGGATGAAAAAGGAAATATTTTGTCGGGTCATAAAGTTATGGCGCTTTTGATCCTGCATTTGGTTGAAAACAGGAATATGACCGGCGGGATCGTTCAGACCATTTGCGGGACCGGTCTTATTGACAAGATCGCGGATAACTACGGACTTAAAACTTATGAAACGCCTGTCGGGTTTAAATACATCTGCCGTATGATGACAGAGAAAGATGTCTTGGTAGGAGGAGAAGAAACAGGCGGTATCGGGTTTAAGAATTATATTCCGGAACGTGACGGATTTCTTTCCGCGCTTTTAATTATGGAGCTTCTCGCCGCGGAAAAGAAACCGCTCAGTGTGATAGTTAAGAATGTGAATAAGAAATATGACAGTTATGTTTATGAAAGAGAAGACTTGCTTTTTGACGAAAGGAAAAGGAAAAAGCTGATGCAAGGTATAAATGGAAATCTTCTTACGAAAGTGTTGGACAAAAAGGTTTCCGAAGTGAAAGATTCTGACGGTACGAAATTTATTTGCGCTGACGGAAGCTGGCTTCTTCTCCGGCTTTCCGGAACCGAGCCGAAATTAAGAATATATAGCGAGACGCCGTCTAAAAAGAAATCTTTGGAATATATTAAATTTGGAAAAAAATATGCTTTTTCGTTCTTAAAATGAATAAACTTGAAACAATAAGAAATTTTTGCATTATCGCTCATATCGATCATGGGAAATCGACTTTGGCCGACAGGATCATACAAATGACCAACACTGTTGGAACAAGGGAGTTTCGGGATCAGTTTCTCGATGACATGGATCTCGAACGGGAACGTGGAATCACCATAAAATCCAGCGCGGTGAAAATATGCTATAAGGCCAAAGACAAGAAAGAATATCTTTTGAATCTTATAGATACGCCGGGGCACGTCGATTTTTCATATGAGGTTTCCAAAACCATTGCCGCTTGCGAAGGAGCGCTTCTATTGGTGGATGCTGTCCAGGGCGTAGAAGCGCAGACTATCGCGAATCTGTATCTTGCGATGGAACATGAACTCGAGATAATTCCGATCATTAATAAAATAGATCTAAAAAGCGCCCGGGTTGAAGAAATAAAGCTGGAGATGCAGGAGGTTTTGGGGGTAGAGACGGATGAAGTTTTGCTTATAAGCGCGAAAGACGGAGCTGGTATTGAAGATGTATTGGAAGAAATAATCAAAAAAGTTCCACCGCCGTCAGGAAACAGCAAGGAGCGTCTACAAGCTTTGATCTTTGATTCGTCATATGACATCTATCGAGGTGTTATTATATACGTTAGAATTATGAACGGATGTTTAAAACCGGGCACTGAGATCGAGATGATGAATAAAGGCGGCCGTTACGAAGTAAAAGAAGTCGGTGTTTTCTCGCCTCGGGAACAAGCGGTTAATATGCTGGATTCCGGTGAAGTTGGCTATATGGTTTGCAATATAAAAGACGCCAAAGACGTTGTCGTTGGGGATACCGTGACGACCGCGTCCGAACCCGCGTCAAGTCCTTTGCTTGGATATAAACCTGTAAAATCCATGGTATTCAGCGGGATATATCCTATCAGCAACGAGGATTATGAAAATCTTAAAAGCGCCATGGAAAAATTAAAGTTATCCGATTCTTCTTTTATCTATGAGAGTGAGACTTCCGCGGCATTGGGATTCGGGTTCAGGTGCGGGTTTCTCGGACTTTTGCACATGGAAATAATCCAGGAACGTTTAGAACGGGAGTTTAATCTGGATCTGATAGCGTCTTCACCGAGTGTTATTTACAAAGTTAAACCTATTCACGCAGAGTTAATGGAGATCGATAATCCGACAAAATATCCGGAAAAAGAACGAATTGAATATGTTGAAGAACCGTTCGTAAAATGTCATATCATCGCTCCGGCGAGTTCCGTCGGCGGAATAATGAAAATTTCAGAAAATAAAAGAGGCGAGTTCGTAAGCACGAAATATCTTGATCCGACTAAAGTTCAGTTGACTTATGATATTCCGCTTTCAGAGATCATTGTTGATTTTTATGATAAAATTAAATCTTCAACACAAGGATATGGTTCTCTTGATTATGAACTCATAGGATACCGTAAAGCTGATATCGTAAAACTTGATATTTTAATAAACGGGGTCGCTTGCGACGCACTTTCCTGCATAGTTCATCGCGAAAAAGCGAAGAGAAAAGGACGTGAGCTGGTGCAGAAATTACGTGAAAGCATTCCGAAACATTTGTTTAAAATAGCTCTGCAAGCTTCCGTCGGAGGAAATATTATAGCAAGAGAAAACATTTCCGCGCTTAAAAAGCATGTAACCGGCAAGTGTTATGGCGGAGATATTACGCGAAAACGGAAATTATGGGATAAGCAGAAAGAAGGGAAAAAGAAAATGAGGAGAATCGGAAGAGTGGATGTTCCAAAAGACGCTTTTTTGAAGGCGATGAGGGTGGCATGAAGTTTCCCAAAAAAAAGATACGTTATTTTTGGAATGAATGGATAAAACCGATATTGGTTGCCGCTGTTTTAGCTTTTTTTATCAGAACGTTCATCGCGCAGCCCTTTAAGATCCCGTCAAGTTCAATGCGCCCGACGCTGATACCGGGGGACAGAATATTCGTGAACAAGTTTATTTACGGAGGTACTGTGCCGCTTTTAGACATAAAACTTCCGAAAGTGCGTGAGCCGGAATTGGGCGACATAGTTGTTTTTTTGTCTCCAATTGAGAAGAAAAAATATCTTGTGAAGAGGTATATCGCCGGAGGTGGTGAAACGGTGGAGATTTCCGGGGGAGAACTGTTTATTAACGGAAAAGAAATTAAAGAGAACCCGTTCGGTAAGTTTTTCTATTACGGAAACGGAGAATATGGAGAAGAAGATAAAAAGTTCAAGGTGCCGAAGGGATGTTTTTATGCGTTAGGCGACAATAGCGCCAACTCTTTGGATTCCAGGTTTTGGGGATTTATACCGAACAAAAACCTTGTTGGAAAAGCTTTTCTCATTCATTGGCCGATAAAAAGAATACATCTTATTTCGAAAGGAGAATGATTGTTCGTTGGCTCGTTGATCGTTGGCTATTCGTTGGTTCGTTGTTAGTTACGTTATCGATTCCAACGATCAACGAGCCAACGATCAACGAGCCAACGAACAATCAACGACTAATCATGAATTGGGCAAATCGACTTACCATACTTCGTATAATATTAGTTCCGGTTTTTATCGGCGCTGTGTTATACAACAAATTAACTATCGCGCTTTTGATATTTATTGTAGCGACGATGACAGATGCTTTGGATGGATATATCGCGCGAGCGCGCAATGAAAAAACAAAGTTCGGCGCCGTAATGGATCCCATTGCCGACAAAATGCTTTTGGGAAGCGCGTTTATTTGTTTCAGCGTTGTAAAAATATTGCCGTCATATCTTCAAATGCCGATATATGTGCCGATCGTGATAATCTCAAGAGATGTGATAATTTTGCTTGGAGTTGTAGCCATACATCTTTTGACAGGAAAGCTTGATATCAGGCCGACCGTTGTCGGAAAAATAACCACCTTTTTTCAGATGATAACGATCATATCGGTGCTTCTAAGTTTTATTCACTCAAACTGGATCTGGAATATTACGGTAGTCGTAACGGTTATTTCGGGTTTGGATTATATCAGGATTGGGTCACGTCAGATCAATGGAAAAAAATAAATTTATACCTACAGTATGTATCGTCGGTCGACCGAATGTCGGTAAGTCGTCTCTTTTTAACGCGCTTCTTAAAGAAAGAAGGGCGGTGGTTTATGAAGAATCCGGGACCACTCGTGACATTGCCGAAGGGATCATGTCCATCGGTGGAGTTAGTATCAAACTTGTGGATACCGGAGGCTATGTTGTGGGGGATCGTGACGAACTTTCTCGCCAGGTAAAGCTTCACGTGAGGAGGGCGATGGAGGAAGGCTCTCTCATGCTTTTTGTAACTGATTCCATTAGCGGAATTATGCCGTCCGATAAAGAAGTTGCCGCTACTTTAAGAAAATTCAACAAGCCCATTATCGTAGTCGCGAATAAAACCGATAACGAAAAACTTGAGCAGGAGGCGATGGAATTCTATCAGTTGGGTTTCGCCGAAGCGGAAAGTATTTCTTGTCTGCACCGAAGAGGGATCCGTCGTTTAAGAACCCGCATTTTCGAAGCGCTTTCAGAAATGAATGAATTCGCCGATCTCGCGGAAAAAGAGCCGCCTCCGCTTAAAATAGCGGTTGTCGGCCGGCCTAATGTCGGCAAATCGTCTTTTATAAACAATTTATTGAAACGGGATCGTGTAATAGTGAGTGATGTGCCGGGAACGACCAGAGACTCTATCGATACGCGTTTTATTTCTCAAGGGGATGAGTATATTTTGATCGATACCGCCGGCATTCGACATAAACGTAAAATAAAATGCGCGGTGGACGTTTACAGCACAATGCGATCCACCGAATCCATTGAACGGGCGGATTCGGTGATACTTTTGCTTGATGCCGCCTGCGGAATAACCAAAGATGATATCGGAATAATAGATCTTATCGAACAGAGTGGAAAAGCGTGTTTGGTCGCGATCAATAAATGGGACTTGGCGGGTGACGTAAAAGGCGTTTCAAAAGAGGAATACAGCGACCGTTTGATCTATGTGGCCAGTGTCCTCAAAAAATTTCCGATCACATTTATTTCATCAAAAACTGGAAAAAATGTGATCCAGAGTTTATCCATGGTAAAGATCTTGGATACGAATCTTGATCTGAAAGTTTCCACTCCTTTTTTGAACAGCATCTTCAAAAAAAATGATCCCTCAAAAATACCGATTTCAAGGAATCGAAAACGTCCGAATTTTCTTTATATCGTACAAAGCGGGCGAAGACCTGTTGAATTTAAATTTTTTGTCAATGATCCGGGGAGTGTGCTCCCATCGCATTTAAGCTATATCGAAAATAAATTGCGGGAACGGTTACCGCTTTCAGGGATCCCCATAAAAATTCTGATCCGAAAATCACGAAAGGAACGAAAATGACATGTTTTTTAGCAGGGGTGGTTTTGGCCTATCTCATAGGAGCGTTTCCGACGGGATATATTTTCGGAACAATTATTAAGGGGATCGACATTCGCGAGCATGGCAGTGGGAATGTCGGGGCTACTAATGTGTATCGAACTGTCGGTAAAATGGCCGGAATAACGGTTTTTGTTATCGATTTTTTAAAAGGACTTGTAGCGGTTACTTTGATCCCTTTTTGCATTGTTAAATTTTGTTCCGAAACTGGCGGATCTTTACACGGATTTCAATACATTTTATTGGGAATTTCGGCAATATTCGGGCATGTATGGACCATTTTTTTGAAGTTTAAGGGTGGTAAAGGTGTGGCGACCACGGCGGGAGTGATCACGGGTTTGGCGCCGGTAATTTTCGCGATCTGTTTTAGTGTGTGGATAATCGTGTTTTTGATATGGAGATATGTTTCGTTGGCATCAATAATCGCGGCAATGTTGTTGCCTATAGTTGCCGTTTTAACGGGAAAAAGTCTCGGATTTGTTATATTTTGCTCATGTATGGCAATCCTCGCGGTGTATTTTCACAGAACAAACATTAAAAGATTACTACAAGGAAATGAAAAAAAGTTAGTTAAATGAGGGGTCGGGGAGTTTTTCTCCGAACCCTCATCCTGAGCAAAGCGAAGGATCTCTGGTTAATTTTTCAAAAGGGTCTAATAGAGATCCTTCAGCCCTTTGGGCTTCAGGATGAGGAGTCGGGAAACTCCCCGACCCC
>JADHWG010000043.1 GCA_016783605.1 Candidatus Omnitrophota bacterium
AAATTTCGCCGATGTTGCGGAACTGGAAGCGCGCGTTTTGTCCAATTTTAGTTATACAAATTCAGTTCTGAAAGAAGAGGTCGGATATAACAGATTAGGGCAGGTGATTCACAACAAAGAGACGATAATTGACTTAACGGCCGCTCCGGATGTCGAGACGGTAAAAATAACAGATATGTAGGGGAGATATGACCTGAACGTTCCTATCATCCGACTATTCATCAAACAATTTCCAGATACTACATTTTTAAATCATAAGAAAAGAATATTCCGATAGAGCAAAAAAAACGCTTGCAAAAAAGAAAATATCCTTTAAACTGGTAAGATATCTAAAAAACAAATACAATACCAGCTAAAAAGGATTCCACATATTGATTGTTAAGTAGGTTATCCATAAGGAATAATAGTGTCAAACGAAGCGAATGAAATATT
This sequence comes from Candidatus Omnitrophota bacterium, assembly GCA_016783605.1. Classification (GTDB taxonomy): domain Bacteria; phylum Omnitrophota; class Gorgyraeia; order Tantalellales; family Tantalellaceae; genus BS750m-G21. Next base: position 433 of record JADHWG010000043.1, read on the forward strand.
AAAGAGATATGGTCTAAAGGGTCTTGTGTGCGCAATGGCGTGCGTAATATGTGCAACTTTAATTTTATGGGGGATTGCACATAACATAGGTGAATCAGGGAAACCTGTAGTAGTTTTATGGGGTTTAGTTGAATACACAAAGCAGATAGCGGAAAATAAGTTAGATAAAACAACAAGCGCGACCACATTGACCCCCGAAGAAAAATTCTCACCTAAAGCAAAAAAGATGGACGCAACTACTGAAATTAAAGATCCTCCGACGTATGAAATATTAGAAGTTAAATCCTCGAAGCGTATGTACGTATCGCAAAGCCTGGAAAAAATTTCAGCGGCAATTAAAGGAACTAACGATCTCCAAATCAAAGAAAGATTTAAAAGGCTCTATAAAGGAAAATGGTTACGTGTTCGTGGACCCTGCAGTGTTACGACAATTGGGGGTAAAGAATATATTATGTTTGAGACTGATAGAAAATTTGTCTGGGCAATTCAATATGAAATGAATGAGTCTGAGAAAGAAAAAATATACCACTTGCCTGAAAAAACGATAATTACTGTCGATGGTCGGTTTGATTATATCATGCCTGGGATAAAAATTATGATGTCTAATGGTATAATTGTTGAAAACCTGTAAGATGCAATTGTCTAACAAGGCAATCCAGCGGACAACGCGCTTCGCGCGGCTTCCGCCGCTGATTTTTGCGTTAAAAAAACAAAACAAGACTGAGGAATATGCCCCAAAAAGGATCCTTAAAAGCACGTTTACGCAAAGCCGGCATCCGCAACTATGACGTTCTTATCCACGATCAGCCGAAAGAATGGCTGACAAAGAACTTCAAACAAGGCGCTACCGTTTATCCCGTCAACGTTGCCGGACTCATACGCAACATTGTTTGGCAAGCCAAAGAAAGAATCGCGGTCGGCGAGAAACCGCCGCTAAAGGAACTTCTCCGGACGTTCTGGTACATGTACATCAAACCAACCCTTTCCAGGGCGGGTGCTCTATCCAGAGGAACAGATCAATACGCCCAAATGATAGCCACCATCGTCCAGATGGTAAAAGATATCCAAGTAATGAGGTATGAGGATATCGGTTTCCGCGACGAAGGCAAGGCTCACAGAAGAGTAGGGGCTAACGCCAACATAATTCTTTTTTCCGAAAAATTAGGTCACCAGGATTTCCTTTCAGAGATCGCGGACAAGTACAACATTTCAATTGTCGCGCTTGGCGGTCAGCCATCAGTATTGACATCAGAATATTTCGTTGACGCTGTAAGGGATAGGGGAGTCAACTTACAACGATCATTCTATTTATTCAGCATTGTTGATTACGATCCCTCCGGATGGATTATCCGGAACGCCTTCATTAACAATCTGAAATTCTACGGAATAGCGCATACCCGAGTAATTGATTTAATCCATCCCGATATGCTTAAACCCGAGGAAGTTAAATTAGCGCGATGTTTTATTCGTGAACCGGAAGGTATGCGCGTTAAAAATAAAGATTGGCTAAAAGAGGTCCACAAGAGAGATTACAGAAATCAAAAGTATTTGGAAGGCACAGAGCGGGGGAAACCGGTACTTTACGGGTTAGAGGCCGAGTCTATTTCCGCTAAACGCTTAGAAGACAAATTAAACGATGTTATGGTGCCGTTACTCGGCAAGAGCGAAGATCTCTTAAAGACCTATGAATTAAGGGGAGTGGATAGCGCCATAAAAGCTCTTATGATCCATAAATTAACGTAGGGGAAGGTGGAGGGAAAAATGAATGCGAGAAAATGGAAAAAAGAAGCATATGTCGTTTTTGTGCTGTGTTTTCTGTCTATAAGTAATTTTGCTTGTGCGCAGAAATGGACTGAAGAAACTGCAAGAGAGGAAGCATTTCGCGACATTAAATATAGTATTGACCTTACCCAATATCCAACGCTTGATCCTAATTTTGAAGAAAACCAAAAAGCTTTGAGAGAAGGAGGAAGACAAAGAATTGCAGATCGCTTTATCACTGCCAATCCAGTGCCTCCAATATACTACGTTGTATCAAAATTGGGTAATAAAGGCGACGTCCAGAGTACGATGTTTTATGGAAAAGACGGACGCCTGCTTTCTGTGCGGCTTTTTTCTTGTCCCGGCTATCCAAGAGTTGCGTATTTTTATTGCGTGGACAAAGAGAGTTGTCGTTGGAAAGACGAAGAGTACGAACCGGGAGAATTAATGAGTGTGTCATTACATGTATCGGGTAGCGAGGCATTTTATTTTAGGCACGATAGCCGCTTTAGTGGTCATGTTAAATAACTTAAGGAGACACCATGCCCAAGAAAAAAATAAACTTCCTAAAATTCAACACAATCAAAGAACATATCAACGACATCCTCAAAATGCGCTCATCAGACAGCGCGGTTAAGAAATTCATCAAAGAATTTGATTCAGCGATCGCGGCCACGCTCATCGATGCCGGCAAGCTGTCAAAAGAGGATAAGCGTAACACGGTTATGGATGAAGATATCATTACAGCCATAGAAAAGCATCTCGGCAAAAAACATCTAACTTGGCAGGAGACAGCGAAAGAGATCATCCGCCAGAACCCCACTGACCTTGGTAAAATATCCAAAACTATTACCGATCACATTGAGAAAAGTAAAAAATGAATCAGCGAGATCTCACAAAAACTATCGCCAATAGATTTTTTCTCACCCAAGTTGAATCCGGAGAAATCATAAAGGTTATTCTTTCCCGGATAACGGAAACCCTTAAAAAAGGGGAGAGGGCGTACTTCCGAGGATTCGGATCCTTCGATAAAGAAAAAAGGAAACCTAAAAGGGTCCGCCATCCGAAAACAGGTAAGATCATAACCGTACCGGAAAGAACCACCGTAGATTTTAACCCTTCCGAATCTCTCATCCGAAAAATAAGCTAATACGTACCGCCGCCGGCTCGCCCCTTCGGGGCGTTTTTATTCTTACGTTCCACGTACGTGGTCGCTACCGCGCACGCACCGTTATTTCCCGACACTCATCGTTCCGGCTTCGCAACATTTTATAGTATGCCCTAAAATTTTCCAGAGGTATTCGATGCGTACGTACCGAATCTCGCCCGCCGCCTGGGGGCGGCTCCTGACGTGCCATTGCGACGCTCGTCGTCGCTGGGGCTCCTCCCTCACTCCTCGGGCGCTGGGGCGCCCTCATTAATACCCCGTAAGTTTATACCGCATAAGCCTGGCTACCCAGCAAAGAAAAGTGATTAGCACTACTTGAAAAGTTGTTATTATCCGCGCGAGTGGCGCTCCAATCCACCCCACCCCCAACCCGCCAAACACTGCACCGCCCGCATTGCACCTTTAACATAACATGATTTTATCTGACGTTTCCCTCCGCCAACCCAATTCGATATTACCCGGCTCCGGGAAAAATCCGATAAAATCCAGTTATGTTAACTTGCCTTTTGTTTTTGCAATCGACCAAAATAATCAGGGTGAAACTTTTTCATGTTAAATTTGCTTAAGGAGTATCGCGTAAGAGGCAAGCCGGCAATGCGGGCGGCGCAGGGTTTGGCGGGTTGGGGGTGGGGTGGGCAAGCCCTGAACGGTCTCGCAAAAAGGAAGAACCGCACGCGCGCAACGTCCCCAACATTTCAGTCGTTCCGTTTCAACAGATTATCGCCTCTTAACAAAACGCGTTAAGAGGTTCGCGCTTGCTGACAAAGACTACGTCTTAGACAGCAATCCCGCCCTTCCGGGCGGGATGCGCGCCGATAAACTGTTTCCACTCCACTTCTTCATTACGGTCACTTAGCCAGTACCGTCTGAGTTGCGTCCGGGACTCCGTATCCACTACACTCCTCAAGAACAAAAGGGGAGAGAAAAGACCAATGGTTTTATACGGGTTCGCTTGATTTAACTCGCCTACGGGCAAATGAGAGCCATCTTTTCAAGAGGATTATTGTGGATAATGAGGTTATTGCTTTTTTTGTGTGTGTATGTGTGTTTAGCGGAGATTAAAAATTAGTGTTGCTTTGCTTTTCCCTTTTTCGCATTAACATAAGACTTGAGAACAGCATTGATTCTTGTTTGATAGTGATCGCCCTTGTGCTTAAACCAAACAATTATCTGCGAATCAAGCCTGATAGTTACTTTCACCTTAGGGTGTGGCAATACTAGTTTGGCTTTTTCCCAAAATTCTCCATCCAATTCCCCTATGTCAGAATAATCAATATCTTTATCCTTCATGGAATCGATGCGCTTATAATTTGTCTTTGAATTCCTTTTTTTCTCTTTCATTTGCTTTCCTTAAAGAAAAATTGGATATATTTCTTAAGGGAATATATCCAATTATAGCGGAAAACCAAACTACTTCTTTTTCGCCTTCTTTAGTTTCGGTCGGAGAGTTTCCGATTCGATCTTTAAAACCCCCATATGAAGCACCACAGCCGCAATCTGTCCGGGGCTTATAGTTCTTTTTTCGTTTTTTCCATAATGCTTTGCAATTTTTTTAAGCTTTTCCCAATCCCCTTTAATTGTACGAATTTTGTCCCGCTTATCGCCGGTCCCCGCTAAGACCGGCCGACCTCCGGTAGAACGTAATTGATCTACAAGAACCTGCCGCAAAGAAAACAAAGAAAACGGTCCTCGGCTTGTATCCACCCCTACACCGGTATCCTCTGCCCCCACTGCCTTACTAACACGGTCAAAAGAAATAATTCTTTTTGTTTTTCCTGTATCTTTAATTTTGTTTTTCATTTTTTATTCTCCCTTTTAATCGTATTCCCTTATTCTAAAAAATCGACCATCAAACTCAAAAACAACCTCTCCCTGGTTTGTTTGTTTTCCAAATTTATGTAAAAACTTTCTAAGCACGTTTAGATTTTCCTCAAATTCATCCGGATTAATGTATGTACATACTAGCGTGGTCTTTTCCCATACGATATCCTCATCTTTTAGGTCATCAATATTCGCTATCTTTTTATCCGGATCCAACCAAGTACCATCGGCCGGCGGTAGCGTAGTGGATCCGCCACCGACAATTGTCAGCACTTTCTGCGCTTCCTTCACCCATCCATGGATCCCTTTTATTTTTTTCCCGGTTTTGTCTTTATCCGGAATGTATAACGTCAGCTGTTGTGTGGAAGAATCCTCTATGGATCCCAAAATTTCCGCTAAAGCTATTTCTCTATCTTTGTCTTTTCTCATGGTTTCTTCCTCCGTTTAAAGCTTATCACTTTTGGGGTCAAAAGTCAACATCTTTAATATCCAGTGGGATTGATACTCCAGTACATTAGGTGACGATCCCCCGCTCTATCGCGCCAAGTAAGTTAATAACCGTTTCTATCCCCTCATCATCGTACGCTATTTCTTTTAACGGGGTTCGTCCGCCAAAAGATTGATTAGGTGTTTTAAGCCATTCTGCCGCGTCTTTTGTTTCGAATATTTCCTCAATCTTTTGTACAAGTTTTTCGATCTTTCTTATTTTTTCCAATACAAGCTGATGAGGGTGGCTTTCTTCGTGTTCCCATCGCGTAACAGTCCTTACCCCGACACCGATAATTACCGCTAACATTTCTTGTGAACAGCCAAGAGATGTTCTAATTTTCTTAATTTCCTTTTTTATAGGCACATTTGCAGTTGTCATTGTACTTCCTCCTTAAAATATCCTGGTTTTCATACACTCCAAGTATGCCATATGGCAAGTCATTTTTGCATCGACTGGCAGCGCAGGATACTTAAATACCGTTTCTATCCAAAATCGGTTCCCATATGAACTAAGGAAACTGGCTATATAGCCGCACTTGTATATCCACTATGTTTGATTTCGCTTTGTTTTTATCGGATTTTCTTAAGGGGATATAGCCAACTCAGGGTTAAAATCTTTTTCTGATTAAACGTAGTGTTCCCTCTTTTTAAGTCTGCCTGTGGCATATTTGTGCAGAATACTCGTAATAAAAGTCTGGTAAGGGAGTCCTTCTTCCATTGCTTCCTTTTGCAATTCCTCCAGGTCTATTCCCGCAATTCGTATGTTTATCCTTTTATTCTTTTTATACGTTTCCACCACGTATTTCTTAAATCGCGCTAATCGCGCCTTCCCTCTGCCTGTGGGTTTCCACTCCCCTTTTTCATAAGAATCCAACAGTTCTTTTTCTTCTTTATTCAGCTTCATCATTTTTTTTCTCCTTTTTCAAATATATCTTCGTTGCCTTCCGGCTCGGAATAACAGTCTTTAAAAAAACTTCGTCTTTATTTTCAACATACGGCACTAAATAAGCATAATTATCTATTTCAACAATCAATACTCGCTGGTTTGCATATGTCTTACTATTGGGGTGTTTCTCATCCTCCAATAATCGATCTTTTTCAATGGCAAAAAGAACGTCCTCAAAAGATACTCCTCTTTGAGCTTTTAGTCTTAGATTCTTTTCGTTATCCCACCTGTAATGTTTCATATGTAAATAGTGTAGCACATTGTGTGCCTTTTGTCAACAAAATCTTTTTTTAAACAAATGAATCATTCACCTAAATTCAACTTCCTGCTGCACCCTAAGTGCATCCTCCTGCGTCAACGTAGATAAATACCTTAAAGTCATCGCCGGCGTGTTATGCCCCAAATGATATTGTAACGCTTTAGGATTTCCCGTCTTTCGCAGACGTATGATCGCGTCAGAGTGTCTAAGTAGATGCGGGAATACTTTTTTTCCCACTCCAGCGGTCTTACTGACTTCGTTTAGGATCTGCCAAGCCCTTGACCTGTTTATTTTAAAAAAACGCTGCTTAGGCTCAATTCCTGCCCGATAAGCATAAGATTCTAGCTTCTCTTTGAGGTTTATCGGCAGAGCCACCAATCTCAACTTTCTTCCCTTTCCGATAATCTCCATTGCCGGGCGACCTTCAAAGTTTTGTATTGAAACAGGCGTTAGGGCTAACGCTTCCGAGATCCTTAGTCCCGTTTGATACAAGAGCAGAATTAAAAGCCGGTCTCTTTCCCTTTTGCATCCTTTCTCTAACTGCTGGATATCTTCTTCGGTCAAGTATCTGACCGGCATATTAACTCTATTGAGTGCCGTTTTTCTCTCGACTAAGACGTTTCTCATATTATACAACCCTCACTATTGTTTAATTTCTGATCTCTTTTTTAATCCGTTTTTGTTTTTTCCGTTCCCTATCTTATCAAAAATTAAACATACTTGCTACTTTTGTTTAATTTCTTTTGTATCGAACTTTGTGTTTTTTCTTTGGTGCGAGGCACTTGATGCTCTTGTTCTTTTTCTTTTTTTGAAAAAATTCGTCGTTGCAGGGGTAGCTTTGCTACCCTACTATTTGTTTTATATATTTGAATACTATTTGGTGCTTTGCAACACTTTTTTTTATAACCATTTACAACGATTTTGGTATCAAAAGTGAAGACTTTGGTATCAAAAGTGAAGGGGATAACTTTTATTTTGTGCTTAAATCCCCCATTCCCCCCGGTATCAAAAGTGAAGGGGATAACTTTTTTAATGCACAGCCTCCCTTGTTATTTGTAGCGGTTGGATTGACGCTACTTTTTTTCTGACAGCCGGCGGAGACGGATGGAACTCAAAATATCCATCTTCAAAGTTAGCCTTTACTGGCCAGTACATTTGTATGGTTTCAAGGATCTTCCTTAATCGGATGCGTGTAACCTTTTGTTCCAATTGTCCTGTCCCTAATTGATCAAAAAGGAAACGGTCTTCAAAAGAGACAGTTTTGGCGAGACCGTTATTTCTATACGCGAGGTATCTATAAAAATCAAGCGCCAAAGGGTTTCGTTTGAAACAACGGATGATATTCATATCTAACGGGACGGAATGGTCATGGATGTACTGCGCGTAAGCTTCATCGAGTACGATCTCCCCTTTTGTGAGCATTAGTTGTTCAGGGTTTTTCACGTCGAAGAAAATATCCCAGGCTTTTGCTATCAAAGTATTGACTCCGAGGATCCTTTCCCTCTTCCCCATTGGTTTTGGAGGCTCTATTGTTACCCTGCATGTTATGTAGTTGATCAGTTGGCGGAGTAGCGCTTTGTTGGCTTTCCCGTCTTTGTACCCCAATTTGTTGGAGTATTGCCTAAAGGATTTTCCGACATCGATCACATTGGTATTTTTTGTCCGGACTTCGGTATCAATGAAAATTTGGTTCATTCTCGCATAACACCCGGAAGGGATCTCATACTTAGGATGCCGTGTCATTGTGAATTTACAAAGAGCCGTTTCCTTTTCCCAGAAAGCGGGATTGCCGGGGATTTTCCGCGTTGGGAGTCCATAAAGCATAAAGATATTTGAAGAGAAAGCGATCTCCTCTTCAAGTTCTCCCTGGCTTTGTTTGACGATTAGATCGAGAATATTTTTATGCGCTTTTTTCATACTCCCCTACTCTGTTTATCCAATTGCCGGTCGAGAGTTGTAAGCGCCATTTGTATGACCTTTCGGGGCTTGACTTCTCCGGTTTCCCAGCGTTCCACGGTTTTATAAGAAACCCCAAGCTTGCTGGCGATGTCCTCCCGGGTTACCTTGTACGTACTTCTGAGAGTTTTTACATCCATAATCCCCTCTTTTTCTTTTTTTTAAGTTCTTCTTCCTGTTCTTTCTGTTCCTTTTTGGAAATAGTCTCTTTGAGGAGTCCTATTTCTTGTTCCCGCTGGTTTACCGTTACCTTCAGTTTCTCTATCGTAAGGTTTTTATCCCCCGCTTCTTGCTCGTATTGTTGAACAATACCGGTATGTTTCTCCATGACGGACGTTATTTCTTCGTCTTTCGCGGTTATTTGGGCGGTGTGATCGGCTTGAGTATCCTTATATAAACGGTTGAACTGGGACATTCCGTAGAGGCTTGTCCCTATTACGGACAAAACAATGACTATTAGGACACCCAAGTACACCATATGTCCTCGTTGTCCCTTTTGTCCTTCCATTCGGGACAGCCGGGTATGAACCCTATCGAGCTTTCGGTCTAAAGTTTTCGTATCTTGTTGGATGTACCCTACATCCGCTATGGACTTTTCCAATCGCGTTATAACGGTTTTTACCTGATCAATTTTTGCCAACATCATATCAGCTTTTTGATCCTTTTGATAAAGTGTAACTTCATCTTTAAAAGAGACATCAGGGACGTTACCGACATCGGAGACAATGTTTTCTGCTACAGATGTCCCGATTGTGGTTCTTTTGTCCTGCCTGGGTTCCCGAATGTCCCGAAGTAAAGTCTCCGGCGAAAGGGAAGGGTACTCTCGAAGAATATCATCCTTAGAAACATAGCGTTTCTGACCATGCTTGATATTGAGCATACGTTTATCACGAATATGCCGGCGAACCTGTTTAGTTGACAAGTTTAGTAGGGAGGATAACGCTGGGAGGGAGATAAACTCGCGACCAAGATCATCTTTGATTTGCACCATATTTTTCCTTTACACTTTGTGACAAAAAAGAAATCCATTAACGAGAAAAAACTCTTTTATGAAATATACATAATGTCAGACATTTTGTCAAGATAGAAAGGAAGTTTTTTATAGAGTAGGGGAGGGATCTACGCGACGCCCGCTGACGCGGGCTCCGTACGGGCTACATGAAGTCCATAAAGCTCTCCAGATTATGTTTAACTATACTTTGCCGCCTTGCCGATATCTAATGACTACCGTAGACAAAATGTCTACGGTAGTCATTAACAAAAAACAATAAAATTTTCCCGTTTTTACTTGATTTAAGAGTATTTTTGTGTATACTATATGTATAGGATACACATATAGTATGCATTTTCTTGAGAGAATGACAGAGAGAGGCATCTTGGAGAGCGAAATTAATATGCTGCTATTTGGCATAGTGGATACAATATCGATCCCGAGTAAAAAGGATAAAGACGTTATGCTCATAATGGGTTTTACTCTGAATAAAGGGATTGTAGTAATTTTTAACAGTAAGACAAAAAACCTCATAACCGTAAGACGTATGAGACAAAACGAGAAAAAACTTTTCATGGAGGCTTAAAAATGACTATCAAACACAATAAAAAACTGGACTTAAACCAAAAACTAAAAAATCAAGCAGAATATTACGACAAGGCGAGTATCGAAAAAGCTTTTGATCTGACAAAGACATCAAAGAACAAAGGCAGAATAAAAAGAGTCAATATGCTTCTTCCCATCAAAGTTTTCCTCAAAGCCGATGAGATCGGTCGCATCACCGGCACAGGCTACCAGAACACATTAAAAACAGCCATCGCCATAGGTCTGCGTCAACTTGATGAAGAAATAATAGATGTCTCATAGCACCCGTTGGTGAACCCGAAAAGTGTATGACAGAAGCAATTCGTCTTTGGTGAATGTGAGCATATTTGAAGAGCCTAGTGCGGTAGTTCCGCACGCTAGGATCTGTGAGGAGACCGTTTGGGCAACCGGCGGTTCTACCTCGATTAAGGAGAGAAACAACCACTTATTAGGCTACTCTAGACGAGCTAAGCTTAAAACAGAAACAGGTGATTATTGCTTTGTCAAAAAAATCATCAAAAGATAAAGTGCTGTCCAAGCAGTTTCTTAAAAAACACTCTCTACCTTCTCTTCTACAGTACAATACAGTTTAAATTCTCTCGTCGATAACGATTTAATCGACAAAGAAAACGGAATTTATACGGTTATAGATCTTTTTTTCAAAAAATAGTTGTTCCAGCTAATTGAGCTTATTCAAAATTGGTCTCGGTCTCAGAACTTGGAATTTCTTTTGCTTGTGGTTTTTCAATGCGCTCCTTGCAACCGCTAAAAGCTAATGTGCTTCCCATAAGCAATAACACCATAAAACAAACAAGTTTCTTCATTATTTATGCCCCCTTTTGATTTCCGGTTTTAATATTCTGTTCCCTCAGGAGAATATTCAGGTTCTTCCTCATAGGTTTCCGAAGGTGTGTATCCTTCTTCATAGAAAGATTCCTCAACAGTAATAGCCGTGGCTATCTTCTTGCCACCTTTAACCACATAAACAATCTCGACGTAGTTACCAACAGCGATATCTTTCAGCGAATCAATGCTTTTAAGTTCTACCTTTGGGGCTAAAATATACGCAACTTCGCGATACTCCTCTGCCTCATGATCATATTTGCTAACTACAATTTGATCAGAAGAGACCTTACTCACTGTGCCCCAAGAATAGTCTGTTTCCCCTTCCTCTTTTCACCTCCTTTTTTCTTCCCCTATGGGATCATCATGTGCTTTACTCTCGTGGGTTAATTTTTTTATTTACAGTACATCAACTCCCTAAAAAATTAAATATCTCCCTGATTTTAGCCGTAGCGACACAAACAACAGTATCAGCTCCGCCATAATAGAGGAACAACTTATCCCTTATAACAACTGCTCCACAGGAAAAAACTACATTGGGAACAACTCCCTCACGTTCATATTTTGTATCAGGCGTCATAAAAGGTTTGTTCGAAATTTTTATAACTCTTGTGGGATCGTCTAATGACAAAAGAGCAATCCCTAAACGATAACATAATGACGCGTCTACACCATGATAAATCAGCAGCCATCCTTTTTCGGTTTTTATCGGAGGCGCACTGCCGCCTATTTTGTAATGCTCCCACCATAACCTGGGTTTCATCAAAATTCTTTGTTCAGGCCAATTTATTCCATCCCTGGAAAAACTTATACATATGTTGGGAGAAGTTCTATGAATCAGCACATAATTATTTTTTATCTTTTCCGGAAATAAAAACGAGTTTTTATTCTCGGACATATGAAAAGGATACAATCTGCTTGACCAGTTCCATTTTCTGTCTAAAAAATCATTTACAGAAATAGAAACCATCCCCACTTGATAACGTTTTCTCGCGGTAACCATGCCCATATTCGTTCCATATGCCGTGTAACACATATAAATGCGGTCTCCTATTTTGGTAATACGTGGATCCTCTACTCCAAACTGTTCTAAGTCACTTGCCGGATCAGGACAAAATATCGGAGAGCTGCTCCTTCTCTCTATAGTAAAGCCATTCTTACTCGAAGCATATCCAAACCTTGAAATACCGGACTTTGATCCCTGAGCCCTGTATATTAGATGAACTGTATTCTTTTCATAAATAGCCCCGCAATTGTAAACCATAACCGATTCCCACGGATTAGTACTTTTAGGGGTCAAAATAGGATTTCCACTGTATCTTTTTAGAACCATACTGTTATTTCTCCTGTTTTATTGTATTAAATTTTTAAAAAGAGTCAAAAATTCTTCAGATACATACTCCGCTGAATGATTTTCTAAATAATCCTTGATACTCACCTGCTGCTGCTGATATTTTTCTCCCTGTTCAAAAACATCAATAATACTGCTTTTTAATTCGTTCAGGTTTTTATATTTGATCACTTCTCCATTCAGAGAATAAACAAAACTAGAATCACGAGCCACTATAGGACACGTGGAACCAAGACATTGCGCTATCGTGCTTGAGACCACAACTACGGGCATAGAAGCTTTATTGAACACAAGGCAATCCGCGGCATGAAGATAATCATAAAGTTCTTTCATGTCCAGCACCTTTTCGACAATAATGGTATCAAATCCTGCCCAGTCTTTAATCGCTTTAAACTTATTTAGAACCATTTTTATTTTGGTCACAACCACCAACGCAACATCATATTGTTGCTGTAGTTCTTCAAGTATCGGTGTGATGCCCGTTATGTATTGCGCGGCCTGTCCAAAAACAAATATTATTTTTTTCTGTAATGGAAGGTTTAATTTTTTACGTGCCGCTTCTTTATCGCCCACAGCAAATGGGGAGAAGGGATAAGGAATCATTTTAAGCTTTTCAGAAGGATATGCGTCTTTTAGAAAATTCCGATATCGTTCATCAAAAGATACTACAGCATCCCACTTAAATTTAAAAAATTCAGGTTTTTTTGACAAAGCTCCATCATGTATTACATTTACCGTTTTAGATCTCTTGTTTATTTCACCAAAAAATTCCAGCATCTTTTCCATGGGAAGCATTCCCAGGTCCTGGACAATAAAAATATCAAAGATTTTATCTAGCATTAAGGAAATATCTACTCTGGGGTGCGGATCTCCATACCTTGTAAAACATCTAAAAACACAATCACTTTCTTCCTTTAAATCTATGGTAAAAACTTTTCCATGAAAGCTATGCGGATAAAAAGTAAAAATCGTTAAGTCCACGCCTTTTCTGATCCATTCGCGCCCTATAAGTTCCGCATGTATTGACGCTCCTGAATCGGCATTCCAGGCACTCATCATGGCAACTTTCATATAAAGTCCCTCTCAATATTACTCAACTCTGATTCCAAACCTTTGTTATTTTGGCATCGTCGTTCTTGTTAATACAAGTACACATAAATACGTTCCGCTTGTTTTACTCCTTCCTCATCTACGATATATCCAACATCTACTTCCTGTCCTTCTTCTATGTCAGCCAGGGATTCCACATTTGTAAATTCCGTATCACTGGAAACTGTAAAAGTTATCTTCTCAAAAGTATCCCCTTCTGCGTCCCCATGTAACCACTCTTCGACAACTATTGAGCTGTCTGATACACTTTCAACCACACCATACACTTCCGCCCTTTCTTGTTCCTGAGAAAACAACACCCCGGAACTTAATATAAAAACGACCAGAAACATTGTTACAAAAAAACCAAATCTCTTCATGATACCTTCCCTTTGTTCTTCGAATATTACGCGCTATTACGCCATCCAATCATATACCTACATCCCCATATGCTCATATACTCATATCCTTTCCCCAAAAAAATACCCTCACTTTTAAACAAATTACTTAGTCTAAAGGAGCGTATAGTGTTTATACGGTTATTTTCTTTTAGCAGAAGATGTCTTTTTCTGCTTTTCTTTCCCAAAAATATTATTAAATTTTTTTATGTCTTCTTTAAAAATATCAAATTCGGGCAAACCATAAAAGATAGCATTTAAAAGTTCCCTATGTGCTTTTGTCGTAGGTTTTGCTAAAAAATAGTGTACATTGTTTCCTTCCCTTTTGTCTCCGACCACACCAGTTAACCTTAATCTTGTAAGATGCTTAGACACGTTGGATTGATTTTTGTCCAATACCCTGCATATATCAGTAACGTTCACTTCTTTTTTGTTTTTTAAAAGATTAAGGATGCATAACCGCGTATCATCAGCAAAAGATTTTAATATTTGCCGCGCTTTTTTTATTTTCATCATATGTTATTCCATGTTTTTTATTCGCGTAAAATCATAAAACATTTAAAGCATATTCCGTTTCGCTCATGTAGTTTATTCAAAAAATATGAAAAGTCAAGAAAAAGTTAAAAATAAATTTGGGTTTGACCAACACATCTCGGCGCAAGACATAAGCATCTTTAATGAAGTTTTCGGCTCTCTCGAAAGTTGGATGGATCCGGCCAGCCCTCAAGATGAAGCTCTCTTGGTTTTTTATAATAACGTGCAGATAGACAGCACTCACAGCGCGTGAGACGCGGTATACGACCGGAACTACGATGGATGGTTAAATCCGGCGGATATTGAAGCCATCAATGAACTTCTGCCGGGAGGGCAAACCTTAAGCGTATCGGAACTGGAAGACTATATTGCGAAACATATTGCGGATTATACCAAGGAATTAGCGGAAGAGGTTTTTAGTCAGTACGATGTAAACGGTGACGGCGCGTTAAGTCTTGCGGAAGATACTGCCGCTTACAGTTCCGCGGCAAATTTGCCGGACGTAAACCGCCCGAGCGAAGAAGTTGAGGGCGAAACTGAATATGTGCTCTCGCAAGCGGATGTTGCGGAACTGGAGAACTATATACTCGAGCGAGGAAATGTGTTTACCGGGGATCCGGACTTTCTGGCGACTTATGACGTAACCGATGACGGGGAAATAAATTTCGCCGATGTTGCGGAACTGGAAGCGCGCGTTTTGTCCAATTTTAGTTATACAAATTCAGTTCTGAAAGAAGAGGTCGGATATAACAGATTAGGGCAGGTGATTCACAACAAAGAGACGATAATTGACTTAACG
>JADHWG010000008.1 GCA_016783605.1 Candidatus Omnitrophota bacterium
CTTCAATTAATCGGACAAGGCAGGCCTTGTCCCTACGAATAATATAAAACATGCCCAACAAATCGTAGGGGCCGGGCCTGCCCGGCCCTTTTATCCCCATCATCATTGATAACCTTTATATGTTGATGCCATTATAAACAGTTACCTGAATTGTGACAATACGCGCCCTACGTTCTATCCAATCGGTTAACCGATTACGCTCTTATCCACGCTTCTTTCGCGTGTTCATAGATCTTTGTTTGTTCGTTAACATTTACAGGCATGATCGGGAGGAGTTTTATTAATTTGTTGAGCGCACTCACCAGAGTATTGATGGGACCTCTTGCTATGCTGATAAGATCGCTCTCCGTCAAATCAAAACTGTCGGCGTCATATCCGCCGGATATGTACAATTTTTTAAGTTCCATTAAAAGATCGGAAACGAATGGACTGTTTCTCGTGTACTTTTTGTTGGCGGCAATTTCAGTTAAAATCATTCCGAAAAATATGCTTCTGGCGAGTCCCGTCTGGTCGTAGTTGTGTCCTACCGGCGAGATTATGGTGTCCAACAACGGATTAACAAATCCTTCGTCACCAAAATAGCGCAGTTTATCCCATTTCGAGTTGTTTAAATTAGCCGAGAATTCTTCCCCTTTGTGTACAAAAAAAATCGTAACCGTGTTTGCCCTGGACATAACAAAATCTTTTGGTAAACTTTCTTTTTTGATACCGAATTTTTCATACTCCTCGGCATCGACTTCCATATACGTTTCAGTTGAAAGAAACTCCACATAAACTTTTCCTAAACTGCTATTTTCTTTCTTGAGTGCTCTTAACAACACCCCGGCGTCTTTTTTGCCGATGCGTTCAAGTATTTCAACAGGCACCCTGACAAGTTTGCTTGTCTTTTGTTTCTTTTTTATCCCGCCCAAACACGCGGCAGAGGAGTCAATAAAAGAACGAATTCCTTCGGTCATCCCGAGCGACGCGGCATTGTCTTCGGCCGAGTCAATTTCTTTCGCCACGCGCGCTTTTGCTTTACTTAAAGACAGAACCTCCATGGGAGCATCTTTTTTTGCTGAGCGGCAAAGAGCACCAAGTTTTGAAACAAAGTTTGTGTTACTATTCGGACCGAATATTTTCTCGTATTGCGCGTCAAAAGAACTGCCGGAAAAATAGTTTTTGGGGATATTAACCCAAAGCGCCTCGGGAAAACTTTCATTCATTTTGACAACCACAGGCACGCCGTTAAATATGAGCGCACCGTATGGGGCGTAATCCTGTTCTTTTCCTTTTTCTGCCAAAGCTTTTTCTATAGCTACCAGCTCTGTTTCATCATATTCCGAATCAAAAAGTTTTGCCTGCTTCGCGGTTACCGGAAAAGAAAAGTCGTCAAATCCTTCCAATCCGTATCCGCCGATGTCTATCATATAATCCCGCCAACCCGGCGCGGAAAAACATCTCTCCCCTTCCCTTACCAAATGGCAGACAACCTTAACTATTTGCCCTTTCGTATCATACTTTGCATTGACCTGGATATACACTCCGTGATTTATTTTTTTAGCATCCGCTAGTCCCACCAATTTTCCGTTCATTTTCTTGACCTGAAGATGCCCCGGTCCCGTGCTCGCGGGCTGAAAAGAACTCGGGAGCATAGCATTTACAAAAAGCGTTTTATGCGGATTACTTAATCCGTCTTCTGTAATATGCTTTCTTGCGTCATGGCTGACCTTCCTTCCTCCGTGAAGCATTACATACTGAACCAGTTTTTTCTCTAACTTCAAAAAACGCCGCATATTCCAGATCGCAAATTCCATAATGTTTTCCGGGCGGATCTTAGAAACACCTTCGATCCCTCTCCCATATAATCCTGCATCTGTCTCTTCTTTGACCTCTTTTATGCCATCAGGAAGCGTACGGACATCTATAAAACTTTCTCCGCGCTTTTTGTTCCACACCATATTATCTTTGTCTGCGGTAAATCTAACTCCTTTCGGAATTATCCATATCTGTCCCGCCATTTTCTGCACCGCTTCGGCAACCTCAATATCCTCATCACTATCTCCGGAAAATTCAACAATGCCTTTGATCAATTCGCTGGTAAAATCCCTGACAGTTTCTTTCTTCTTCTCGTCTTTTTCAAGCGCGTCCAACAATTTATTAAGTATCCCCGCCGGAACATCCAAATTCTCTTTTTTTGCCTGAAACACTTCTGTCGTAAAAAATTGTTTTATGGCTTCGGGAACTTTTTCTTCCAAAACCAACCTGGATATTGTATATGCAGAAAATACTTTAGGATCCCACAATTTGATGAATTCTCGTACCTTTCCGGGTTCTGAACTTTTTTTGTTTTCCATCATTTTGTCCTCTATTTTTTCAATTAAAAATTCGTATTTCTCCACTTGTTGCCAACCGCTTTCGGTTCGTCCCTCTTTAATTTTTCGAATTCTTATCCTTTGAAGAAACTTCTTCCCATGAAACACTATCCCGATCTCTCCATCTTTCGAACTATCTCCGTTAATATCGGTTATATCCCCATCCAATAATTCCTGAGGCAAATCTTTGATCTTTTTCGATAAGGTTTCACAAAATTTATCCGAAGAGCCTCCTTTCAAAAAATATTCGCCTATGCTGAAAAAAAGATTTAATCTCTTAGCCTCATTCTCAACATCCTGTATGTCATCCTGAAAAGGTTCTGTGGAAAAATTCTTATCTCCGGTAAATTTCGGAGCGGCCAAATTATCCGTAAAGGAATCCGCCACACACGAAACAGTATTAAAGAGAAACACAACCCCAAAAAGAACGCTCACCACTTTCATCGACACCCCTTGCCTTTTCCGCATATTTTTTGCACTCCTCCCGCATTTTTTTAACGATCATTCTATCACACCGCCCACCCCCCCATCTCACACAATTTTGTAACTTTTTCCACCTTAACCTCGCCAAAACAACCTCGTAGGGGCACATTGCATGTGCCCGTAATTGATTTTTATGAGTTACGAGGCGTATTCCTTACCATCCCGATCTTGTTTTGGCACATGCAATATTCGGGCACATGCAATGTGCCCCTACGAGGTTGTTTTTGAGAAATGGGACATGACCTAATACGGCTTGAATTGATTGGCTCTTGCAAATTGGGGGGCAAGTGGTAAAATAGGGCTAAAGTTTGCGGGTTTTTCGATTAAGTTAAAAAAAAATTATGATATCTCAGCTTACGATACAAAATTTTGCGCTTATTGATCGCATCGAGATCGAATTTCGCGGCGGGATGAATGTCTTTACCGGCGAAACCGGCGCTGGGAAATCCATACTGATAGATGCCCTGCACGCGGTTTTGGGCAAACGTCTCACGTCTTCGGTTCTTCGCGACAATGACTCTCCGTGTATTATTGAAGCTCTTTTTGAACTTTCTTCAAAACAGCTTGCCGAATCCGCGTTCTTTTCAGAATATACGCGAGATGACGAACCGATCCTGATAATAAACAGAACTTATTTCCCGGACGGCCGCAACAAGATCAAAATTAACGGTTTCAGTGTAACCATTTCTCAATTAAGAACTCTCGGTAACAACTTGATCGATTTTCACGGACCGCATGACCACCAAATGCTCTTTTCCGAAGAATCGCACATTCGGATTCTCGACAGGCTTTGTGATTTCAAGAATGCCCAAAAACTTTATGCGGAAAAATACACTTCTTATTCCGCTCTTCAAAAAGAGCTGGATGCTTTGCGTGCTTTAAGCAAAAACAAAGCGCGGGAGGAAGAGATCCTTGAATTTCAAATAAAGGAATTGGAACAGGTCCCTCTTGATAGCAACCATTATGAACGTGTCATAGAAAAAGAAACTCGCGCGAATAATTCCGAAACACTTCAGGAAAATGCCGCGGAAGTAATTGGAGGCCTGGAAAACGAACATAACGGACTTGCCTCAGCAATAAGCCGAATGTTCCCCCCCCTCGGCACGCTTCAAAAACTCGATGAGACAACGGCGCCTTTTTCGGAAATTCTCGAACGCATACAAAATGACTGCTCGGAACTCGCCTCTCAACTTAACGATTACCTCGACAAATTGTCATTCGACCCGGAAGAAACGGCTAAGTTGAAAAAACAATACGACATATATTACGAAATACTGCGTAAATACGGCCCAGAGATCGAAAACGCGAAAAACTATTACGAAAAAGTGAAACAAAAATATAACACTCTGCTCGACCTTGAACACTCTGACGCATCTCTCAAACGCAGGATCGCCCGCGACGAAAAAGAACTAAATTCCTTAGCGAAAAACGTAACCGATATTCGTAAACAAACGGCGGAAAAGTTAAAACGAACAATAGAACGGGAACTACAAGAACTCGGTATCTCCGGAGTTCGTTTTGAATGCCGCGTGGAAAAAACCGATCTGTCTCCAAGCGGACAGAATAAAGTTACCCTTTTCATAAGTCCTAACGTAGGTGAAGGGTTAAAGCCTTTGGCAAAAATCGTCTCTTCCGGTGAAGCCGCCAGAGTAATGCTGGCACTCAAAAAGGCCTTAACAAAAGTTGACCCCATCCCCGTCCTTATATTTGACGAAATAGACGCGCAGATCGGAGGAAGACTGGGCACCATTACGGGTAAAAAATTAAAAGAATTAGCTGAGGACAGACAAGTTATACTTATCACACACCTTCCGCAGATCGCGTCATTCGGCGCGCGGCACTACAAAGTCTCAAAACACGTTAAAAATGACAGAACTGTTACCGAAGTCACTTTTCTAAACAAATCCGATCGTGTCAAAGAACTGGCGCAAATGATGAGTGGAAGAACGGAAAGTCAAATAGCTATTGAGCACGCTTCTCACCTCCTAGATCAGGCAACGCGATAATTTAAACTATTTTATTGACAAAGGGAAGAGTTAATGTATACTATTGGGTGAGATGAATAAGAAAGCTTCGATAACACGCAAGGTTCCGAGTTCTTTCGCCTTGCGTTTTTTTTGTGCTTTTTTTCTTCTCAAGAAAAAAAAGGAGGAATGAATAATGGTAAAGGGAACAGTAAAATGGTTCAACAACGCCAAAGGTTATGGTTTTATAACTCCTGAAGACGGTAAAGATGTATTCGTACATCATAGCGCCATTCAGGGTGAAGGCTATAAAACTTTGGAAGAAGGTCAAAGTGTTGAATTTGAAATTAAACAAGGACCTAAAGGTGAAGAGGCTGCGAACGTAGTGAAATTATAAACCTTGACGAAAAAAATAGGGACGTCACCCAATTAATTGGGTGACGTCCCTATTTTTTTCGTCCCTATTTTTTGTCGCAGGTTACACGTTGCATGTCACACGTTTTTCCGCCAGAGGCGGGTCCGCCTCTGGCGGAAAACATGAAGCATACAACCTGAAACATGTAACACGCATTTATTTAACAGACGCCTTTATGATCTTTTGTTCGTTAACGGGCTTATCCATCGAACCTGTTTCGGTGTTTTCTATTTTTTGAACCACATCGTATCCGGAAACAACTTCCCCGAAAATCGTATGTTTCATATTAAGCCACGGAGTCGCGGCGGTTGTAATAAAAAACTGACTGCCGTTCGTTCCGGGACCTGAGTTTGCCATAGCGAGCAAACCGGGTTTTTCAAAAGTAACGGTTTCAGTAACTTCGTCTTCAAAAGGTTTACCCCAGACAGAATCCCCGCCTCTGCCTGTCGCGGTGGGGTCTCCCCCTTGGATCATAAAGTTCTTTATCACTCTGTGAAAAGTGGTCCCGTCATAATACCCTTTTTCAACAAGAGCCGTAAAATTTTCGCACGCTTTCGGCGCGGAATCCGGCATTAATTTAATTTTCACCATTCCCTGATTTGTCTCAAATACTACCATCTTTCCTCCACTACTCCCTTCTGTTTTCGCGACAGCTGTTAAATTCATCAAGATAAACGCGAATATTAAACAAACTTTTGCAACGGTTTTAATTCTAATGTTAATATTCCCCCCTTAGACAAAATTGAGATGTCATTCCCGCAAGCTTGTCCTCGTAAAAACGGGGAACGGGGGCGGAAATCTTTAAAAAAAACGACTCCCCTCTTAACCTTATATCTCGCCGGTTTCTTCTTGAGAAGTTCCGTCTTGTTTTTCAAGTTCATTTTTCTGAACAAGGTCAAGATATTTGTCAACTTCTTCCATATTCTCAAAAACCGGATTATTCGGCAAAGCTTTTACCACTTCAAAAATTTTCTTTATTTGAGGCTGAAAATTGGTCAGGATAAAAACACCTTTTCGGGTTTCTATGGTCTTTTTTGCCTGAAATATCACACCTAAACCAATACTGCTGATATAATTCAGCTCCTTCAGATCAAAAATTAATATTTTGGTTTCTTCGCCAAGATATTGTTTTATTTTTTCACCAAAATCAATGTATGTTTCCGTATCGAGTCGTCCGTTTGGGGCAATTACGTATACACCTTTCCTCTGCTCCTTGACGTCTATCTTTAGCGACATAATCCACTTCCTCCCTTAACATTAATGTCAAATGACAAAATTCAAATGACAAAAAAAAATCAAAGCACAAATAACAAAATACCAAGCTTACCCCTGCCTGTGCCCCTACGATGGGCGCCCAAATAAAATTACCCGTAGGGGCACATTGCATGTGCCCATGGTACAAGGTTCAACCTACGAGGTTGTTTGGGGAGGCGTCCACCAGTTATTGTACCTTCCGAAGCGTGATATTACAAGAACAAGATTTAAAAATTTTTTTAGAACCTTATTCGTCTTTCTCTTCTTAATTCCTCAAGTTCTCTTTCCTTCGCTTCTTTTTCTATTTGTTTCTGCCTCTCTTTCTCTCTTTTTTCCCACTCTTTTTCCCGCGCCAATGCTTCTTTTCGAATTAACTGTTTCTCATTTTCTATTTCTCTTTCGGAATCTTCACGTTCTTTGAGTCTTTTTCTCTCTTCTATAACGCGTCTTAGCTCTTCTTCACGTTCATTTTTTTCAGTTTCCTCTATCATTTTTTGTCTTTCCAGCACCTCTTTTTTTTGTTCAGCTTCAATTCGTTCCGCTTCCTTTTTCTCGTTCAACTGGCGCCTGAGTTCCAATTCTTCCTCTTCTTTGGCTTCTTTCTTCTTTTTTTCAATTTCTTCGGCTATTTCTATCTCTTTTTTCTCACCTAACTCATTTATCGTTTTGTCGGATATCCGCAGTTTCCACGCGTATTGTTCCCAGATCATGTTTACCGAACGATATCCGCCTTCATCCAATTTGAACACGATCGTCATTTCATTTTCAACTCTCTCCTTTTTAATAATTTCCTGACCCGGCGGCACTATTGCCCTGAGTATATCGGCGCTCATTCTCGCGGGCGCCACTTCAACAAATAACCGCCTGCCGGTTAATCCTTCAACATGCGCACTCGGAACTTCCTGTGCGATATTCCATAGCCGCACCAATCTCCGCATCATTTCGGAAAATTCTTTTTGCGAGGATTTATCCAAACTATCATAAAAATCTCCCCACTCGCCCTTCGCCGCGTATTCAGCTATCCTTTCGTAAACAATCTCCGCGCTTGGCATCTTCGTGCATGAGAAAGAAATAAAACTTAAACTGATGAGCACCGCTATGAGTATTTTTTTCATACAAGCTGTTCCTTTCGAAATGTACGTTTCTAATCAATTGAAAGGGGAATAAATTTATCTCTTTTTTTTAATTTTGTCGCTACTTTTTTGAAAAGCTGACTAAGAACTACAGGTTTTTGAACACATTCAATTTTTCTTTTTTCACACTCTAACTCTACGATGGCGCTATTCCACGCCGTGATCAAAATCGTATCCACATTCTGTTCGCAAATATCGTTCATTTCGTCCAAAACCGATATTCCGTTCTTCTCCGGCATTCGAACGTCCAGTATCATAACATCACACTTCACGCTCTTCAAAATATCTAACGCTTCGGAGCCGTTTCCCGCTTCATAAACGTTACATTCAATTCTGCCGCTTAAAAACATCCTCAGCGTGTTTCTCGTTTCAAATTCATCATCAACGATCAAAACGTTTGGAATGTCCATATTGTTTCCTTCCTCTTATTTCCTTGTATATCATACATTGGTCGACTATACAAAAAAAACCGTTAAAAGGTACATATCGAGAATGAAACGATCAATATCAGTTTATGTGCTTAAGGTCATTATATTAAGATGAATGAACAGCAAAATATATTATTGCGTTGTCATAAGTGAGGTGATATCTTCCGTCGTATGTATGGAAACCGTGTTCAAGGAACTGTCGATCTTTTTCAGAAGACTTCTCAAGACACTTCCGGGACCTATTTCAAGATAATCTTTCACTCCCAATGAAACGGCTTTTCTTACGGACGCTTCCCACAAGGTCTTGTTATCGAGTTGATTCGCGAGATTTGTTTTTATCTTTTGGGGGTCAGAGGTAACTTCGGCATCAATATTGCTGACGAAATCGATAATCGGTTCTTTTATTTCCATTTTAGACAGAACGACTTTCAATTTTTCTTTCGCGCTCACCATAAGTTCAGAATGGAAAGCACCGCTTACCTTCAGCATTATCGCACGACGCGCGCCCTGATTCTTAGCCAGATCCGCGGCAAGTTCAACCATTGCGGCGTGACCTGATATAACCACCTGTCCCGGAGAATTAAGATTGGCAACTTGACATCCGCCGATACCCTGGCACAGTTCTTCAACTTTTTCAAGTTCCAGCCCCATTATCGATGCCATCTTACCAGGATTTTTTACGGAAGCCTCCTCCATAAACTCTCCACGAGCGGCAACAAAACGCAGTCCCTCTTCAAAAGTTAAAGCCCCGGCCGCCACCAACGCTGAAGGTTCCCCCAAACTCAATCCCATAGCAAGAGCACCAACCGATCTTATGTCTTCATTGGAAAAAAATTCTCTTTTCTCATCACCCACGGGAGTGGCTTTCAATTTTTCGATCAAAACATTCAGTGTCGCCATACTCACGGTAAAGATCGCCGGTTGACTGTTCGCGGTGGTCGCAAGCACGTCTTCCGGACCTTCAAAACAAAGTTTTGTAATACTCCTGTCTAAAACTTCATCAGCCTTTTCAAAAACCCATCGAGCGGCGGGCTGAGTATCATACAACTCTTTACCCATACCAACCGTCTGAGATCCTTGCCCCGGGAATAATAATCCAAATTTTTTGCTCATGATATGTTACCATTCTATGGTATTGGTTACAGGTTACAGGTTACAAGTTTCAGGTTTCAAGTTTCAGGTTTCAGGTTTCAAGTTTCAAGTTTCAGGTTACAGGTTGTAGGTTGCAGGTTGCAGGCTACAGGGTTTCCGCCGAAGGCGGTTCCGCCTTTGGCGGAAAAAACGTGAGACCTGTAACCTGAAACCTGCAACCTGTAGCGAAAATTCACCATTTGATGACAAGCGCTCCCCATGTTAAACCGCCGCCGAAAGCGTCCATTAGAATCGTATCACCCTTTTTTATTCGCCCTTCTTCAACGGCTTCAGTAAGCGCGACCGCGCTGGAGGCGGCCGACATATTGCCGTATTTCTCTATGTTGAGATACACTTTCTTCTCGGGATCAACTCCCATTCTTTTTGCCAAAGCGTTCAGAATACGTATATTTGCTTGGTGCGGAATAATTATGTCTATATCGTCTCCTTTAAGACCTAACGGTTCCGTTACCGCCAGCGCCGCGTCAGCCATGATCTTAACGGCATGTCTAAAAAGAATGTTACCTTCCATTTTTATGGTGTGCAGTCTATTTTCAACGGTTTTTATCGACGCCGGCATACGCGATCCACCAGCCGGAAGCTGAAGCAGATCTCCTTTACTCCCATCCGCGCCCAAAGCGACCCCTAATATCCCGCCGTCCGAAACCTCGCCCAGCACCGCCGCTCCCGCACCGTCACCGAACAGCACGCATGTGGAACGATCGTCCCAATCCGTAACACTCGAAAGTTTTTCAGCCGCCACAACAAGCGCGCGCTTATACGTTCCGCTTTTGATGAACTGATCCGCGATAGCCAATCCGTAAATATATCCGGAACACGCGACCGAAATATCAAACGCCGGTATGTTCCCGGCGCCAAGTTTATGCTGCAGCAAACACGCGGTAGACGGAAAGAACATGTCCGGCGTGATTGTCGCGACGATGATCAGATCAATATCTTGAGGTGTAAGAGACGCGTTCTTTAGCGCGCTTTTGGCGGCTTTTACGGCCATATCACTTGTCGCCTCGTTTTCTCGAGCAATACGCCTCTCTTTTATTCCGGTTCGCGTAGTGATCCATTCATCACTGGTGTTGATCATTCTTTCCAGATCAGCATTGGTCAATATATTTGCCGGAAGATATTTACCGACACCCAAGATCCCAGTCTTTTTCACTTTTACTCCTTGTTCGTTGATCGTTAGTTCGTTGATCGTTGAATGGATAACAGGAAATAACCTAACAATCAACAAGCTGACAATCAACGACCCAACGAACTAATAGCTCTGAAGTTCTTCAACGACATGCGTATTAACTTTATGTTCAACATTCTCCGCCGCCACGCGAACGGCATTTTTTATCGCCTTTTCGTCCGAAGCCCCGTGCGCGATGATCACACTACCGTCAACACCCAAAAGAGGCGCTCCGCCATATTCGGCGGCGTCTATTTTTTTCTTTATGACCTTAAACGCTGGAATCGTTAAAAATGCTCCAAACTTGGTAATAAAATTACTGCGCTTCAGTTCTCGTCTGAGAAGCCTGCTTGCCGCGTCCGCGAACCCTTCGGTAACTTTCAAAAGCACGTTGCCGACAAAACCGTCGCAAAGCACCACATCCGCGTTTCCATGATACACTTCTTTGGGCTCAATATTTCCAACAAAATTAAGTTTGCTTTCGCTGAGCATCATATGGGATTCTTTAACAAATTCGGTTCCTTTGCTGGATTCTTCCCCGATATTCAAAAGTCCGACGATAGGATTTTCTTTGTTTAAGACATGTTTGGAATAAGCGTCTCCCATGATCCCGTACTGAAGAAGATGCAAAGGTTTGGGGTCGATATTCGCGCCGACATCAATGACCATGCACGGTTTATTCAACGTTGGAAAGATCACCCCGATCCCGGGTCTGTCAACTCCCGGCAGGAGCCTTAAGCTAAGCGTCGCCGCGCAAACTACAGCACCTGTATTTCCGGCGCTGACAAAGGCGTCAAACTCACCTTTTTTAAGAAGCTCCATTCCTCTGACTATCGAAGAGTTTCTTTTTTTTCTAACGGAAAGCGCCGCCGGCTCATGCATTTCTATCGTTTCAGCGGCATCTACAACATTTATATTCTGCGCGGGATAACTATGAACTCTCAGACTCTTCCTTATCTGAGCTTCCACGCCGATCATCGTAACATGATATCCGTACTGTTTCGCCGCTTCCACACCGCCGGCAATCGTACATTCGGGCGCCTTATCTCCCCCCATCGCATCTAAACCGATTCTCATATACACCTCCGATGGTATTTGAGGGGTCGGGGAGTTTTTCTCCGACCCCTCATCCTGAGCAAAGCGAAGGATCTCTGGTTAATTCTTCAAAAAGATCCCTCCATGCAAAAACTTATGATCTTTTTTGTTTCTTTTCACGTTTCGCTTTACGTTCTTCGATAGTTTCAATACGTTTTACCTGCCGACCGTCGTAATAACCGCAATGCGGACAGATCTCGTGCGATTTTTTTAGTTTTCCGCATTGAGTACATTTCACCATTGCCGGTGCTGTCGCTTTGTAATGAGTTCGCCTTTTACGACCTCTTGCTTTTGAATGTCTATGTTTAACTTTCGGCATTTCACTTATCTCCTCTTTTTAATTGTGCTGTATATTGCACAAATTTTCTTTTTTGTCTTTTGAATTGTTGATTTTGATATTTTTTTGTCATTTGAATTTTGTCATTTGTCATTCCATGTTCTTCACTATCCCATACGTGTCTTTGGCGATCAAAAGTTCCTCGTTGGTGGCGATAATAAGAAACTTTGTCTTTTTGCCCATTAACGGTCTCAGATCTTTTTGCATTGTGTCCTTTATCGCCGGCACATTCTCTCCTATCCCGGCTGTAAAAACCACCGCGTCAACTCTTCCAAGAACCGCGGCATAAGAACCTATATATTTTTTTATGCGGTACAAAAAAACATCATATGCCAACTGAGCTCTTTTGTCTCCGGCATCAATAGCCTTCAGGATATCCCTCATGTCGTTGCTGATGCCTGAGACACCCAAAAGTCCGCTTTTCTTATTCAAAATGTCGTTAACGCCTTCTCCGTCAAGACCTTCTTTCTGCATCAGAAAAGTCACCGCCGCCGGATCGATATCTCCGGAACGCGTCCCCATAACAAGCCCTTCAAGCGGGGTAAATCCCATCGACGTATCCACGCTTCTTCCTCCGGAAACAGCCGCCGCGCTGCATCCGTTACCCAAATGTACCGTGATCGCGTTAAGTTCTTTGAACGGCTTTTTCAAAAGTTCGGCCGCGCGCGCGGCAACATACCTATGGCTCGTTCCGTGAAATCCGTATCTTCTTATTCCATATTTTTCATAGAACTCATATTTGACGCCGTAACAATAAACGTATTTTTCCATTGAATGATGAAACGCCGTATCAAAAACCGCAACTTGCGGTGCGGATCGAAAAATTTTTCTACAGCTCTTTATTCCCTCCAACGAAGGCGGATTGTGCAAAGGAGCCAATGGTACGAATTTTTCTATGCTTTTAATAACGTCATCATCAATAAGTGTGCTTTGGCTGAATTCTTCACCGCCGTGCACCACTCTGTGCCCAACGCCTTTTACCTCGGAGGCTTCCGAGATCACACTTTTATTTTCATCAAGCAAAGCGTCTCTGATTATTTCCACCGCCTGATGATGATCGCGGCAAGAAACTTTCTTACATATTTTTTCCGCGCCGCGCACCTCATGCGTAATAATTGACGAATCTTCCCCTATTCGTTCAACTATCCCGCGGCATAGATCTCGCCCGGTACCATCAACATCGAAAAGATCATACTTAACCGAAGAAGACCCGCAATTTATAACTAAGATCAGCATTTATGCACACTCACTTTTATGTTAACTGTTCACGGGCGGACACTTGGGTCCGCCCCTTGTATATTGTCACAATTCAGGTAACAAATCGATAGCGACCGGGGCCACCCGACCATTTTGTCCCCTCTTCAATTAATCGGACAAGGCAGGCCTTGTCCCTACGAATAATATAAAACATGCCCAACAAATCGTAGGGGCCGGGCCTGCCCGGCCCTTTTATCCCCATCATCATTGATAACCTGTATATGTCGGTGCCATTATAAACGGTTACCTCAATTGTGACAATATACACCCTACGAATATCCATCAAACAACTTCGTAGGTTGTTTGATAAGGTTATGCCCCTACTTGCGCTCTAATGGCTGTTACGACTGTTGTGTCAACGATATCTTCCCAACTGCATCCGCGCGACAGGTCACTACAGGGTTTGTCCAGTCCCTGAATTATCGGCCCCACCGCACGCGCGTTACCCAGCCTCTGAGTAAGTTTATACGAAATATTGCCCGCGTCCAAATTCGGAAAGATCAAAACATTCGCCTTGCCCGCGACATCACTGCCGGGACACTTCACCTCCGCCACTTCCGGAACTATCGCCGCGTCTAACTGAAGCTCACCGTCGATCATAAGATCGGGACGTTTCGTTTTTATCCGAGCAAGAGCCTTTACAATATTTTCCACCGATTCCGCCGCTTTCGCACTGCCCTTCGTCGAATAACTCAACATCGCGACTCTCGCTTCGACATTAAACAGCTTATGGAACATATCGCTTGTGGCAATGGCGATCCCTGCGAGCTGTCTCATATTGGGATAAGGAATAATACCGCAATCTCCATAAGCAAAAAGTCCATTCTCTCCGAACGAACAATTTTCAAGTTCTATAATGAACGAACTTGAAACCGTTCCTATCTCTCTATCAAGTTTTAAACATTGAATGGCGGCTCTGGCGACTTCCGATGTTGTATGACTCGCGCCGGCCACAAATCCGTCGGCGATGGACATATTCGTCATAAGCGCCGCGTAAAACACAAGATTTCCCATTACGATTTTCTCCGCGGATTCCAAAGTAACGCCTTTATTTTTTCGTTTCTCGTAATACGCGTTTATTATTTCTTCGTGCCGATCGTAAACAATCGGATCTATAATGCCCACTCCCTCAAGAGATATTCCGTTTTCTTTAGCAAGCGTATTAATGTCCTCTTCTTTTCCCAAAAGGCACACATCCGCGAGAGATTCCCGCGCGATAAAAGACGCGGCTTTAAGTGTTCTTTTGTCTTCGCCTTCAGGTAAAACTATTTTTCGTTTTTCCTTTTTCGCCTTCTCTCGCAATTTCAGTACTCTATTCATTTTTCGAATTTTTCCTTTAATTTGTTTTCAACATTTTTAGGCACAAATGCCGAAATATCCGCGTCCAAACCGGCAACTTCCTTGATCAACCGGCTTGAAAGATACGAATAAGATTCTTTCGGCATCATGAACACTGTTTCAATCTTCGAATTCAGCTTCCGATTGGTAAGCGCCATCTGAAATTCATATTCAAAATCCGATATCATTCTGAGCCCTCGAATGATAACTTTCGCGGATTTTCGCCCGGCATAATCAACCACCAACTCATTAAACTCTTCCACTTCGACATTGCCGAACGCCCCAGTCTCTTCCTTCAGCATTTTTACGCGTTCTCCCGCGGTAAAAAGAGGTTTTTTACCCACACCGGTCGCGACAGCAACAAGCACCTTGTCATAAAGAGCCGACGCCCTCTCTATGATATCAAGATGCCCATACGTAACAGGATCAAAAGTTCCGGGATATATTGCTTTTCTTGTCATTTTTTTTGAAAAATAGATATTAAAATTTTTCCATAAGTCTTTTGTTTACAAATAAAAACATTCCCTTCAAAACTGGGAATGCCCTCATCCCGGTGGTGCTCGATAACCATTAAGCCGGAGTGGTTTAATATATCATACTGATTTACCATAATCAAGGTTTTTTTGGGCATATTCGCTTTATACGGCGGATCACAAAAAATAAGGTCAAACTTCTCCGCGTTTTGCCCCAAAAGCTCTAACGCGGCGGACATATCCTTTACGATCACGCGCGTAGACCCTTCCTCACCCAAAAGCCGTATATTCTCCCCGATGACTTTTGCGGCGTTTCTATCCTTTTCAATGAACACAGCTTCTTTCGCTCCGCCTGAAATTGATTCCAATCCGTAAGCTCCGCTGCCGGCAAAAATATCCAAAACTCGTGAATGGCGAACACTTGAGGCGACCATGTTAAAAACAGCCTCGCGCACACGATCCTTAGTCGGCCTCACCGACACAAACTCAGGCCGCGCGATTTTCCTGCCTCTATATCTTCCGGAAATTATTCTCATGGTTCTCGTTAACTCGTTGATCGTTAATTTGTTGATCGTTGGCCATTGGTTGGACTTTCCACCGCACCTCGTAGGTGCAACCGGTTTTGGTTACACCAATTCGTTGGTCGTTGGTTGTTATCGTTGGTCGTTGGTTGTTATCGTTGGTCGCTGGTTGTATATGTTGTTATTTTTATCATCAGCCTTGTAGGTTGATGGTGATCGATAAGGCTGGTGGTGATTCGAAATCCCCCCGACCCCCTTTTTCAAAGGGGGAGAAACATATACGACTAATGACCAACGACTAACGACTATTAAATCTCTCCCGAATATTGTTTTTTATTTCCAAATTCCGAAGATCTTTCAGCTCCGGATCCTCTTTTATCAAATTGAACGCCTCTTCCCTTGCCTCTTCCATGATAGCAAAATCCTTAACAACGTTGCCCACCTTAAGTTCCGGAAGCCCGCTCTGACGCGTCCCTAAAAACTCTCCCGGTCCCCTTATATCAAGATCTTTTTGAGCGATCTGGAAACCGTCATCCGTTTCAACTATCGCCGAAAGTCTTTCATTCGAGAGGTCTTCATCTTGGCTGACGAGAATGCAATATGACGCGTGTTTCCCGCGGCCGATACGTCCGCGAAGTTGATGAAGTTGAGCCAATCCGTATTGTTCAGCGTGTTCCACAACCATAACCGTCACGTTCGGGATATCTACTCCAACCTCTATCACCGTGGTCGCGATAAGGATATCATATTTTTTTCCGCGAAAATCTTCCATCACCTTTTTTTTCTCATCCGTCCGAAGACGCCCGTGAATGATCGCCAACCGCTTATCTTTAAACTCATCTTTTTTAAGACGCTCGAACATCTCAACCGCCGCCCGGGCTTCGGTAATATCTTTCGTTCTTATTCTGGGATATACGATAAACGCCTGGCGTCCCTTTTTTATTTCTTCACGTATGAAGGCATAAACATCTTCTCTTTTATTTTCATCCACAACGTATGTCGCCACCGGCGCGCGCTCGGCCGGTTTCTCGTTAAGAACGGACACATCCATATCGCCAAACACCGTAAGACTCAAAGAGCGCGGTATCGGGGTCGCCGTCATCACCAAAAGATCGGCTCTAGAGCTTTTACCTTGCATCATTTTTCGCTGTCGGACGCCAAACTTATGCTGCTCGTCTATCACTATTAATCCAAGCTTGCCGTATTCAACGGCCTCCTGAAAAAGAGAATGGGTCCCAATAACAATATCAGTAGCACCTTCGGCAATACTCTTTTTAATATTTTCCTTCGCCTTTTTTTCTATTCCGCTGATAAGAAGACGAACATTTATGCCAAGCGGCATAAATATTTTACTGAACGACACATAATGCTGACGAGCCAAAACTTCCGTAGGCGCCATAACCGCGGTCTGATATCCTCCGACGGCGGATATCATCGCCGCGCGCATCGCCACAACCGTTTTTCCGCTTCCCACATCCCCCTGAAGAAGTCTGTGCATGGAAGCGTCTTTTGCCATGTCGCGCTCTACATCGTCAATACATTTCTTTTGCGCGGGCGTAAACTCGAACGGAAACAATTTTTCAAAATCCGGCAGGTGTTTGGAATCTATTTCATGCCGTATCCCGTTTTTTTTCTTTTTCCCGCGCCGGCGAGCCATTACCGCCTGCAGAACGAAAAATTCTTCAAAAACCAGACGTTTATAAGCCTTTTCCAAATTATCGTATGAACACGGAAAATGAATATTTTGTACGGCAAATTTAAAATCCACTAAGCGCCGCCTCGCCCGTATCCTTGTAGGCAAGAGATCAACCGAGGCGGACAAATATTCGTCCAGTACGTTTTTGATGATCTTACGCAAATATTTTTGATTAAGGTTTTCCGTAAGTGAATAGATCGGAACTATCCGTCCCATATTCAGGGAATTTTCAAGTTTATTGTTATCCAAGATCTCAAACGTCGGGTGACTTATCTGCAAGTGCCTTTGCAGTTCAACTTTACCATAGATCGCCACCATCTGACCAATCTCAAAAATATTTTTCATGAAGGGCTGGTTATACCACACCGCGGACACTTTTCTGTTTCCCGATCCAAGAACCGCCTCAACTATACATGTGCCTGTTCTGGCCCTAAAAATATCCGTTTTGAGGACTTTCCCTATCGTCCCCTGCACCTGACCAACCATAAGCTCCCCTATATCAACGATACGGCTCCTATCCTCATACCGTCTCGGAAGATAATGAAACAGGTCACTTACCGTTTCAATGCCTATTTTCCCGAATAGATCCGCCCTGCGCGGACCAACCCCCTTGATATACCTGATGGAGGCGCCCTTAATGGTCTTTTTTTCTTGCATAATCCCCATTATTATGTTAATATCCAAATCCTGTTTACATCCCAAGCGGGACTGGTTCATTATACGAAGTATACCATGCCCTGTAAAGGATGAAGATTAAAACAAATTATGTCATTCCGCGGCAGGCGGGAATCTATTATTACAAACACTTATGGATCATCAACTTAAATAAGAGGTGAGATAAATTATGTCAAAAGAGTGTTCAATTTGCGGGAAAAAACCTGTAAGCGGCAGATCCATCAGCCGCCGCGGTATGGCAAAAAGTAAAGGCGGAGTCGGACAAAGAGTGACCGGTTCCACATTGCGCCGCTTCGTCCCCAACATACAAACAACCCACACCATAATAGACGGCAAAAAGAAAAAGATCAAGATCTGCGCAAAATGCCTAAAAGCCGGCAAAGCCCAAAAAGTAAACTGATCCATATCAAATATCCCATAAATAAAAAATTACCGCTATTCCACCTTGTAGGCGAAGCTCTATTCCACCTACGAGGTGGAATAGCGGTAATCCCATTCACCGGATGTAGGCTTTTTTCTTTGGTATTTTAATTTTTATCTTTTGTCGACAGGTTGATAAAATTCAAGGGGAATCATACTTCTTAACTTTTTGGGACAAATTTTGACATTTTTTTGAATAAACAATTATTAAGCCGCTTGTAACATTTTTTGCATTGTCGTGTGAAATCTATTGATCTTATTCACCAAATCTTTTACGATTGGTCGCAGAGCATATTCCTTTGCCCATATTATTTTGTTTCTCGAACATCCCATTACCATAAATTTAAGGACATCTATACCGAAATCTTTATCCTTTCCAATAACTCCATAACGCTGGTAAATCCTTTTGATCCTATTTAAAAAAGTTTCTTTCGTAGAATTCTTTATCGCATCAAATTTCTTAAATTTATCTTTTTCTTGCGTTTCTTCAGCTACTGCCCTTAAAATTGCCTGCGCTATACCTATAGCCGCAGCTGCAGAATAATTTGGAATAGGAATGCCCGTTTTTTCAGGATCATCAGTGAGACTGACTACAAATTCCCAGTCATTTATTTCTTTATTCATTTTTCCGATATTTTCATCAGTTTTTAATATCACTTTTATCACATTGTCACCCGTAAAAGGGGCTCCTACAGTAGCAAGTAATTTTTCTTTGCTAACATTAAATCTCTCTGACAACTCTTCAAGTTTGTTTCGAAGTAAAAATAGAGCTTCACTTTTATCGTTGTCATTTTCAAGAACATATCTGATTTTTAATCCATGAGATACATACCATGCAATTTTACAAGCGAGTGTTTCTACATTTTTGTCGAGTTGCTCTTTTTGTTGATCCTCTGACAGCATTCTATACGGTATTGCATCCAAGTCTATGTGCAGATTAATAGAATATTTGTTGAGCTGTTTTTTCGCTCTTGTAATCACAAATTCCTCATCTTTGTTTTCCCTGAATAATCGCATCTTTTCTTGGGAGGTTAACATAGGAGATATTAACTCTTTCTCGCTTGCGTCTAATTGTATGGATAAAGTATCTACGAGTTTTTCGTCATGCCAAAGTAGCCTTAGTTGCTGTAATGATTCTTGCAATTGAACAGACATGGTTTTTCCGTTTATGACGCGCCCCAAATGATAAGTATTTTTCCGTATTGTGATGGAAGTATTCGCGTAATCATAAATAAATGAGTAAAGAGCGTCATTAAAATCCATATCAAAAACAGATTTTGGCACTTCTGTAAACGGTCCACCGCCACTTCGTCCTTCCCATTCGTCAACAAGTTTAAACGGATAAACGTTAAACTCGCTATAAACACCATGAATACGGAGCAAAGAAGTAGCATAAAGCAATATCTGAAGTTTTTGTATCTCCTGCGGGCTAGCAGTAAGAATTTCACTTTTCTTTTGCATATGTTCTTCTATTGTAGTCATCCCTATGCTTGCCATTTCCGGCATACATATTTTATAACCTTGTTGGGTCAATCCTTCAACATCATCAAGCCAGTCCGTTGTTGATAGATAATTGTCGGGAAACTTAATCTTGATATTCTGAAAAAAATTATGAAGTAAAAAACTTAGCTCAGAACGCTTGAATGGTTTTTTACTAAATATGTTGTGATCACTCCAAATATCTTCTGTAATTTGAAGTATTCTTATGCGTTCCTTATCCGAAACTATTCCCTCACCGAGAATCCCTACTTCCAGACCTAATTCATCCCTGAAAGAAGTATTAATTGGAGATCTTTCTCGATCGAAGTCATCCCTGTACGTTAGTTCCCTGATCCAAAATGACATGCCCTGAATCGATTTATCCCAATTTACATTCCCTTCTTTATCCAATACCGCGAATCTCTGCCCACCAACATAAACATTACCTCGTTTCATGGTTTGTGTCTCCGGATCAAAACCTAAATATTTAAAACCGCCTACTTCGGGTACATTAACAATATCACCCACAAAATCCGGATTATGTGGATGATACATCAGATTTACTCCCTGCAATATCTGATAAACTAAATTTGCATCTTTGGTAATAATTTCAGTATAATTACCTTCACGCGGTGAAATCTCGCTAATAGCGGGCTCTAATGTCTCAGCCCCTTTCGGAAGTGAATAATCTACTCTCCAATTTGCAGAAGCATAAGTAACCCGAGAAGCACCATAATCACGTAACAGGCTTAAAGCGACAATTGACAGCCCTTCTCCATGTTTTCCCACACTGCCTGTTGAGTCTCCTGTTTCCGTCTGTTTTCCCGAGTCTCCAACTGTCATGGCTTTTGTTAGATCATATTCTCCCCACCCTGTAATACCAAGAGTGTACTCATTGTTTTGCGGATTCTTCATAACCGTATAACCGGTTCCCTCTAATGTTCCACTATGTCCATCAAAATTACCTTGATGTAAATCTCTCAAAGTTTTATTCAAATCCCATTCAATGCCGTAATCCCTATGTATCTGCCCTCTTCCCAAAAGGTTGTCAATATCTTCAGTTTTTTGCTTAAAGTTAAATTCCGGATTTATAGTGGTGCGTGTAGCCCAAATAAATCCTCTACCAAGCATCTTTTTAAAAGTTACTGACTTCGCGTCTTTAATGGAAACCGGTTGAGGTTTGGGATTATCAATATCAACAGGAATCTCTAAACAGAACGGACTGTTCAGTTCTGTGACATTTTTGAGACTAGGCAGTTCCAGTATTTTTTGTTTGGGAATACTCTTTGATGAATTAAGGCTTTCATAGACATGCGTATAGTCATCAGACTCTGATTCCTCGTAAAAAGTTACGTCAGTAGCGGCTAGAGCTTCCTGTAAAGCTTTTCTATCCTGGGACGCGGTCAAAACTTCTATAAGTGCATCTCGGAAATTTTTTATTACAACGCCAGAATTTATCAACTCCATCAATGATTCTTCAATGTCGAGCCATTCATACGGATCTATATCATACGTCTTCAGCATAAGCTGATTGATATCATCAAACATTGATTTATACGCTTCAGACCGTGTATCAATATCCTGCTCATCTGATATTAACATTTCCTGTGTTTTGGTTCCTTCTAAAGTTTGGCTCGGAACGCCCCCGATATGATAAGTTTTTCTTTGCTCTTCACTAACCTTTTCCCAAAGTAACACCAAATCTTCAAAGTCTCTTCTACAACCAGGGGAACAATCCCATGAGCGGGTGATAACTTTCCACAGCATCTGTTCTGACGGATATAAAGCACTCTCGTCGTCTAATCCATTTTCTGAAGATAATATCTTACGCAAAGTATTGTGCGGTGAACCATCCAGCATCTCCCTGTTAATGTAAAAAGTTGATTTCCAATCATTCCTTGCCTGGCGAAAAGCCTCACCGTGAACATTATTCTTGCTCAGCGAATCAAAGAATTGTGCCGAATCTAAAAAACAAAACTTACTTAGTCTCTTTGCGAGTTTACTCTCATAATCATCCTCGGATCCTAATTCCTCCTGCAGTAAATCGATAGCTTCTTTAATGATTGCCAATTTTCGTAATTCGAATTCATTAACCGGTCGACCATGATCAGTTTTCTTCAATTTTTTGAAAGTAACAAGGGTCTCTGTTACAGTTGCGATTTTCAGCTTACTTACGGAAGGAAAACAAACTTGGTATTCGGATGAACTAAGTTCTTCCAGTTTCTCTCTGCCATAAGCCATTATTCCTAATGGAGATGGAGAATTATAATGTTCATCTACTGCAATAAATTTTTTCTCTCCGAAATCAAGCTGTTTTCCTTCCTTATTAAGGCGCGTAGCAAGTATGGTCGTTAATTGCTCAATTAAAAAGTATATTCCCGTGTAAGAGCTATCCTTCCAGTTTTGTTCAAATAAAAGGAAGTTACTCCACACCGGTTCAAGCTCTCGTAAAACCCCCAAAAGCTCTTCCATGGAACTGGCTTCAAGAACACTCTTAACAGCAATTTTAAAACTGTCCTGATCTCGATCAAGACAAACTGGTGGACGTTCCCTATTTAGCATGTGGGGGGCAAAAGACTTCCTATACGTCCAAAAGGAAATACCCGGAACGCCGTTCTCCCAGGCCGGGACACTACGAGCATAAGAAGTTTGAAACCTAAGCCCTTGCAAGTACAGGTTGCCCTTGTTTAGTTCAGAGGTATGGTTGGAACCAAGATACTTAAACCCTCCTACGGTATTATCCAATGTTGGTGTTTGGAAATCCGGATTACAGGAATGATATACTAAATTTATTGCGGTTAACAAATTATAAATCAATTCAGGATCACTGGTAATTATCTCTGTGTAATTACCACCCCGATCTGAAACTTGATTTATTTCAGGATGTAAGGTTTCTTCCCCGGATCTGATGAAATAATTAACCTGCCAATTGCGAGAGGAATAGATTACTCTGGAAGCTCCGAAGTCTCTAAGCAACAATAGAGCCGCAACTTTTAAACCTTCTCCATGTTTACCTTGTGTTCCTTCTACTATTTCTCCCGACTCGGTCCTTTTCCCGGACGCACCCAAGGTAAGAGCTTTTGTCATGTCATATTCGCCATATCCCTCGATCCTGAGAATATACTCTCCAGATTCCTTTCTGGTTACAACGTAATTAACTCCGTCGAGTGTTCCACAATGACCATCAGCATAGTTCTGGACACTCACATCACGTGCTGTCTTAATTATATCCCATTTAATTCCATAATTTTTATTGATAGTTGCCCGCCCAATGAGTTGGTGTTTAACACTATCTGACATTTGATCAAAATCAAATTTTGGATCGGATTTTGTTCTGGTAGCAAATATCGTACCTTCTTTTGTTGGCACCTCCATAATCTCGAATTTAGCATTATTCGAAACTTCGGGCTTTGTCCTTTCTGTAGTCTCTTTTAGTGGTATCCGCTTCTCTATGGTACCACTAAGGCTAATAAGATCCTTTAGTGATGGCAATTCAATTGTTTTGTCTTCTTCGGCAGGTATTGTAGTCGTAGCTGTAGAATTGTATTCAACTTTTTCTAATGACGCGTGTTCTTGTTCCCCTGTAAATTTCGGAACGTATGCACTAATGTTAGAAGTATCTAGCTTCATTCCATCAACTCTGGCAAGTTGCTGAGCTAAAACATCGATTAGTGAATCTAAAATTCTGCCACTTTCGGGCGCCTTAAGACTTTTCTTTACAGCTCTTAAAACATATTCCCAGATTGACGGAAGCTCACCCGGATGCATTTGATGTAAAAATGATTCAAGTTTTTTCAGTTTTTGAAAAGATGGCAAAGTATTATCCATACACACCAAATCTTTCAATTTCGCGTATACATATGGCGACACTCTAACTATTTGCATATTTTCATCACTTTCTGATATTTCGAAAATCTTCCCCCTTTTTTTCAGCACCTTAAACTTTGCTTTTGTAACTTTGTCTTTTCTTTCTACGTCCCCGACAAACTCAATTCGTTCCTTGCCATTCATTTTTCCGGCAGCTTCGCGCAAATAACTATTCGCAACCATTGTCTCCGATTCCTTACAAATGCCCTTACAAATGTGTTTTAGTCCCATTACCGCTTCAAGCACAATCTCCCAAGGATCTTCTATCCCTTCGTCCATCAAAGCTTGGCATAAAAGCCACCTTGAAAGGGTATTGTCTTCCACGCCGATAACTACATTCTCTGATGATGCCAGAGATATCACAACAGTGTTAGTAACAAGTAGGCACGCTAATACCATGGCAACAACCCTTGTTGCTATCTTATGTTTACTCTTAAAAACATTCATTTTTAACTTTCTCCACTTTTATTTTAAATACAAAGTTTGAGCATTGTATTGTACCAAATCGTGGAGGTTAGGTCAAGAAAAAGTTTTAATACAGCCGCCGCGGTATGGCAAAAAGTAAAGGCGGAGTCGGACAAAGAGTGACCGGTTCCACTCTGCGCCGTTTCGTCCCCAACATACAAACAACCCACACCATAATAGACGGCAAAAAGAAAAAGATCAAGATCTGCGCAAAATGCCTAAAAGCCGGCAAAGCCCAAAAAGTAAACTGATCCATATCAAATATCCAATAAATAAAAAATAACCGTTATTCCACCTACTCTGGTAGAATAGCGGTTATTTTTGTTAGCTCAAGCTGTTTCTCCTCGTAGGTGGCTGTCGCGAAATACCCCCAAAATGTCATCCTCGCGCTTGTTCTGCCGCTTCGATATTTTCTCGGCACCACCTTTTGAAAAGATTCTTTTATTATCGACCATTTCGCGAGGGTTTAATACCTGGATAAACGTGCGCACATGGCTATTTTTTCTGTGCTCTCTTTTCTGATTTCGATATAATTTTGACTTTTTTGCTATCCACGTATTTATCAAAAATAACAAGATTGTTTTCTGTTCCGGTAATCGATGGCGATAAAATCCCTTCAAAGCCTAGTTGATAAGCTAATCGCGCGATGGCCCAGGTTAAGACCCAACCGCCATCTTTTTCTTCTGAAAGTAGTTCGGCTTTTTTAATTTTCAACTTTTTAAGGGTTTCGGGATCGGTTAAATCTAAAATCTTTCCGTAGGATACTTTTATTTTTCCCATAATTTGAGAAATTAGTAAAGAGTTTTTAGATTTTGTTTGCCGTTCCGCTTTACAAAGTTTTTCTGTTTCTCCAAGATATAAGGCGCCGAATTCACCATCGGGATTATAACGTCCGCCGTATGCAAAACTGCCTTGTGTACTCAAAATTTCATCAACTCGTTTTGGAGAAACCAAACGAAAATACACACCAATAATCCGGGAAGGCTTAACTCCCCGGAGACTTTTTTGAAGAGATTCTTTTGTATGGTGTTCTTCCACTACGTCGCTATCCCCCATTCAAGACGACCCAAGAGTCGTAAAACTTCCTGGACACCGGCAGGTCCTTGCTCTATTACTTCCAAGGGGGTTTTGTTTTCCAGAGCTTCGCTTGGTGTATTGAACCACTCTGTTTCTTTTCCCGGCTTTATTACACCATCCATTTTGTCTAAAATGTTTTGTAGCTCTTGAACTTTTTGTTTAGCCAAAAAATGGGGATCGGTTTCCTCTGCCTCCCAACGAGCCACGGTTCTTCCGGTTACGCCGATTATATGACCCATGATTTCCTGCGAACAACCGAATAGAGTCCTTACGAAATGAATCCTTTTATTTATCTGATGTGTTAGTGTAGACATTTTGTCACCTCCTTTTTCCCACTTAAAGGATATCACAGAATATGAACTATGTCAAGACATCTGTCTAATAATGAATTACTCTTACACCAAAGGGGGCTACGGCAAAATACCCCCACCCATGTTACCATCCTCGCGCTTGTCCGGCTTTGACGGGAACGCGGGGATCTATAAGTCTAAGAAACACAACATGTTACGGATTTTCGCCGCGCGCTTAGAACTTGCGGGGACAAGCTTCGCGAAAATGACAGAAAAAGGTGTTTTGCGACAGGTCCTAAAAAAGGAGTCTCTCCTCATTTGTGTAGGGTCAAATGTCGTAGGGAAGATCTCGATATTGGGCAAGAACCCCTTATTGAAAGTATCCTATAATTCCAATAACTTGGACAGGAAATTATCTACGTGTCCCCTTTGTAAGCTTTTTTGTTTTGGTTAAAAATTCTTCGGTCAGTTTTAGCATTTCGCTGGAGCCGAGTTTTGACCAGTCGTCGTAATAGTCGGCGTCTTCGCGCAGTGCTTTGCCTTTTTGAAGAGCTTCAACGAGATATGCCGGCATTTTTCCGGTATCGACGTAGAGATGTTTTAGGGCGACAATCAAAAAATAATGACTTTTTTCACTTGGCCCCGTGATCCGTTGAATTTCGGTTTCAAGAAAATCTTCCAACGGACGAGATATAAAGAAGACGAGAGAAAAGAAAGTGTAAAATTTTTTGTGAACTTGTAGATATAAGCACATCTTTTTTATTCATGTTCCTCCCATTATTTTGAACCATCGCCCAATATTTTGGGGAGTTTGTCAAGAAATGTTCTATATTTTCCTTCTCTTTTGCCCACTTGGCAGGCTTATTAACTATGTATTCACGAATTCTGTTTAATGATTCTTCGTTTCGTATTGTGTAGTCATAAGATGACCGTTGCCATATTTTACCGGAAATATTTAAATTGTTTTGTTTAATATGTTTCAGGTATTCCATGGTAGATTTTGATTTAAATGATCGAATAATTTGAGATATCGTAGGGGCGCCGCTTGCCTGCGCCCGTCTGTTGATAACAATAATACCGTGTAGATGATTATACCAATTACGTTAATTAATTGTACATTTCGAATTACAAAATGCATGACGTAATTAACATCGTAGGGGAGGACCCGTGTGTCCGCCCTAATGAATTGAATGGGAAAGATATTACGGGCGCAGGCAAGCGGCGCCCCTACTGACGGGTAGAATATTGCAGGTCTTTAATATTTAATTGAATAGAATCATATCCGCCCCAGCTGTTGATCGACGGGCTGAAAGCAAGATTGACCACGTCACCGGAGGAAGGCTTGGGGATCTCATTTTTCTTAAAAGTAATTGCCTCATAAGTAAGATTCCCGCGTTTAACTAAAAATTTGATCCCGTTTTTTCCGATATTTCGGGGAGTATTCTTTATTTCAATGTCGCTTGAGGCAAAAATCGGCTCTCTGTTCCCTGGACCGTACGGCATAAGCATTTCAAGTTCATCGATAAGACGCGGCGTTATACGCGCGAACGGGATATCATAATCGATCAAAAATTCACGGCTTTCTTCTTCATTCTCAAAACACCCGGGGGCAACCGAATTTAAACTTTCTTTAAACCGCTCTATTTTTTCTTTTTCTATTCTTATTCCGCAAGCGGCTTTATGTCCGCCGAAACCTATCAGATGTTCTCCGGCGCGGCTTATCGCTTCGAATAAATTAAACCCTTTTATTCCCCGCGCGGAACCTTTTCCCTGATTATCCGTAAGTGAGATCAAAACTGCCGGTTTATTATACATTTGGGTGAGACGCGCGGCTACGATACCGATAACACCTGCATGCCACGCGCTATCGGCAAGCACGATAACTTTATCTTTTTCTAAGTCGATCTCTTTTTCCGCTTTCTGAACAGCCTGATCCAAAACATCTTTTTCGATATCTCTTCGCCTCCGGTTTTCTTTCTCAAGAATTGCGGCCAATTCCCTTGCCTTGTCGGAACTTTTGCACAAAAGAAGCTCCAGCGCGACTTCAGCCGTCCCGAGACGCCCCATCGCGTTTATTCTGGGTCCCAAAACAAAACCTATGTGCCGGGAATTAACTTTTTCCGGATCAAGTCCGGAAACTTCCATCAAAGCTTTAAGACCGGGTTTTGTTGTTCTCCGCAGGCGCTTAAGCCCTTTTTTTACCAGTATTCGATTTTCACCGTTTAAAGGCACAATATCGGCAACCGTCCCTAAAGCAACCAGATCAAGATGATCATCAACCGCGTCTTCCCGGCCTTTCATAAGAGCGCGCGCGAATTTATATGCCACGCCGACTCCCGCCAATTGCTCGAAAGGATAACCGCACTCGTCCTGATGCGGATTGATGGCGGCGAACGCCGCGGGACGCGGCGGTCTAACTTCATGATGATCGGTAATGATAACGTCAATTCCGCAGGAATTCGCCTCTCGAACTTCTTCGCTT
This sequence comes from Candidatus Omnitrophota bacterium, assembly GCA_016783605.1. Taxonomy (GTDB): domain Bacteria; phylum Omnitrophota; class Gorgyraeia; order Tantalellales; family Tantalellaceae; genus BS750m-G21. The sequence continues at coordinate 27,824 of JADHWG010000008.1, forward strand.
GAATTTATACCGCAATCAACCGTAACGATCAAATTGACGCCTTCTCCCGCGAATTTAAGTATTGCCCCGGTATCAAGCCCATATCCTTCTTCAAGCCGATTCGGAATAAACACTTCAAAATTCGCGCCTAACTTTTCGAACACGTCCGCCAAAAGAGCGGCAGAGGTCACCCCATCCACATCATAATCGCCGTAAATTAATATTTTTTCTTTCTTTTGAACCGCTTTTTCCACCCTTTGGACGCCTCGTGCCATATCCTTCATCTTCCAAGGGTCCGGCGATAACGACACGTCACCAAAAAGAAACATTTCCGCGTCCTGAAGCGTTCGGATATTACGATTTATCAAAATTTGCGCGATCACCGATGAAACGTTCAATTCGGAACTGAACATCTGCTGCAAACGAGAGTTTTCTTCACATAATTTCCATTTTTTTTTGTTATTTGCCATCTTATTCTCGTTTCGTTGATATGAAAGAATTTTGTTATACGAGCCGCTCATTGTTCGGTATTATAGGCTACTTGCTAAACATTATCAACCGAAATGTTTTGTCATAACCGCATCGTTATAGACCCCGGGCACGGCATGCCGTGCCCCTACGGGATAATTGCAATATGATGAAAACAAATGAAATTATAACAGTTCGATCAACGGGACTTTTCCCGCCGCTAAAGCCGATTATTTCGTAAGAATTTAAAATACAAAGAGAAATTAGATTTTTTTTAAAAAAAATGCTATAATTTGACTATGATTAGTGAAAAGGATAAAAAAATAATCCAACAATTATCAGCAAAATATCACGTCAAAAAGGTATTGCTTTTTGGTTCTAGTGCAGATCCAACCAAAGAAGGTCGTGATATCGATTTAGCTGTCGCGGGTATTAAACCCATAGAATTTTTTAAATATTACGGCAGGCTTATGCTAAAATTGTCTAAACCTGTTGATTTAATCGATTTAGATGAACCATCGAAATTTGTTGCTTTAGTAAAAAAAGAAGGCATTCCTATATATGGCTAACTACAAAAAATATATTAAAACAAGTATTCAAAAAACTCTCCCTTAATCTGCCAAAAGGCCCCGCTTGGCACCAAGACCTTATTAATTCCTCCGTAAACGAAAAAATCATATCTGAGGTTTTAGCAGAGGAAATCAGCGAATATATGGGATTTAGGCATTTTGTAGCCCACGGCTATGCTTTCAATTTAAATGCCGAAAGACTCCAGGAACTTGCCAATAGTGTTGTAAAAACATTTAAAAAATTCAAAAAAGAAATTAACAAAAACACATAACAATTCATTTCAGACGGACCTAAAACTGCATCTTAGTAGGGGACGTGCATGCCAGTCCCTTCTACAAATTCAACAAATTATAAAATCAAATCATATAAATTAAAGGGCACGGCATGCCGTGCCCCTACGTATTTCAAATTAACTCCCAATTTGTTACCTGAATTGTGACAATATACACCCTACGGTATTTCAGTCAGCCTTCGGCTCAACGTGAACGCTAATATCCTTAACACTCTGCATTTCACTGAAAATACTCTCTCTTACGGTATCGGTTATTTTGTGACCCTCCTCCACCGTTTTTTTTCCATCGATCCCGATAATTACCTCTACAAAATACTCTATCCCGGTTTTTCTTATCATTATTTTTTTTACTTCGCGCACATCCTTCACGCCAGAGGTAATGCGTTGTATCTTTAGATATATTTCCTCCGGAGGAGCCGCGTCCATAAGCTCGTCATACGCGGTATGAAATGTCCGCGCGCCGAATTTTATGATAAACCCGGCCACAACGATTCCCGCCGCCGGATCCATGAAAGTATATCCGAGCCGAGCTCCAACAATTCCTATAATCGCCGCGACCGACGAAAGAACGTCGCTTCTGTGATGCCGCGCGTCCGCGGCAAGCGCGACACTGTTTATTTTTTTAGCCGCGCGGGAAACCTTTTTATATGTGATTTGTTTAACGATGATCGAGAAAGCGGCCGCGAATAAAGTGATAATCGCGGGTTCTGTTATTTTTCCGGAGATTAAAATTTTTACCGAACTGTAAACAATGCCGATACCTGTCAGGATAAGAACAATGGAGACAATTTTGGCCGCGACGGGCTCCGCTTTGCCGTGACCGAAAGGATGATGTTTGTCAGCGGGTTTCCCGGCGATCTTAAAACCCACCAAAACAGCCGCGCTTGTTAGAGCGTCACCGGCGGTATGGAACGCGTCCGCGATGATCGCCTGGCTTTTTCCAAAAATACCCGCGCACAATTTTACAACAAAAAGCAGCAAATTGCTCAGGATGCCGAGCCACGCGTTTTTCTCCCCCACCCGATACCCTTGCGTGTAAACATGCGCCATAATTAGTCGTTAGTCGTTGGTCGTTGGAAAACCACCGCCAATCTCGTAGATTGATAATCGATTCGCCGGTTAGTTTAAGTTACAAGCTACAGGCTACACGTTACACGTTTTCCCGCCGAAGGCGGAACCCGCCTTCGGCGGGAAACGTGTAGCATGTCACGTGTTGCATGCAACTTAACTATCCGACCCTATCTTTTTCTTACCACTTTTCTTCCGGGCCAATCGATCAAAAGCGGACTAGCAATAAATATGGATGAATACGTACCGGCTATGATACCGACAAGAAGCACAAACGAAAAATCGTTGATCACTTTCCCGCCGAAAATAAAGAGTGCCAAAACAACAAGCAGCGTCGTCATAGATGTCAGCACGGTACGTGAAAGAGTCTGATTTATACTAGTATTTATTATTTCTTTCTGGTCGGCTTTACGCATCAATTTACGGTCTTCTCTTATCCTATCGAACAAAACTATCGTATCGTTGATGGAATAACCGACTATCGTTAAAAGCGCGGCTATTACCGGCAAAGAAATTTCGCGCCCCGTAAGCGCAAGCATTCCAAGCGTGATCAAAACGTCATGGACTAGCGCGATTATCGCGGTTACCGCGAATCTAAACTCGAACCGGAACGATATATAGATACATATCCCTATCATCGCGAAAATAAGCGCTTTTATTGCCGCGCGTCTGAGATCCTCGCCGACAGCCGGCCCCACTTCTTCAACCCGCATAACTTCAAAAGAATCCGTTCCGAATTCTTTTCCGATCTCATCCGTAACGATTTCCGTTTTCCCTCCCAAAGACCGAATGATCACTTCTTTGCCTTCTCCGAATCGCTGGATCGAAGACTCTCCAAGCCCGACATCCGAAAGAACTTTTCGAATCGCTTTAACCGATACAGACTCGGTAAACTTGAACTGTTGCAATGTCCCTCCGGTGAAATCAATACCGTAATTTTTTTCTCCACGCGAGAGAAAAAGAAACATACCGCCGATAATAACCAAAGTTGACAGGATATACGCGATCTTCCGCACCTTTACGAACGGTATCTTCGGCTCAGCAAAAAACCTCAACATTGGCAAACGCGTCATGGTCGGATTGGCTATCGTGATCAGGTCAAGAATGAGCCTCGTCACAACAAGCGCCGTGAACATACTGGCAAGAATACCGATACTGAGCGTCGTCGCGAATCCCCTAACCGGTCCCGTCCCGAACTGGAACAATATGAGCGCCGTAATAAGTGTCGTTAAATTCGCGTCAAGGATCGTCCAAAACGCTTTATCATACCCCGCGTGGATCGCGGCTCTAAGCGATTTGCCAAGCCTCGACTCCTCCCTTATTCTTTCGAAGATCAGCACGTTCGCGTCTACCGCCATACCAATGGTAAGAACAAGTCCCGCTATCCCCGGAAGAGTAAGTGTCGCGCCAAAATATGATAACGCTCCGGTGATGATCAAAATATTTAGCACTAGCGCGAAATCCGCGACAACACCGGCTAAAAGATAATATACCGCCATAAAAATAAGAACGCATATGCCTCCTGCGATTATCGCTCTTATGCCCTTTTGAACGGAATCTTTTCCAAGTGCCGGCCCCACACTTCTCTCTTCAATAATTTCAACAGGAGCCGGCAAAGCACCGGCTCTAAGGATCAAAGCAATATCCTGAGCTTCCTGAACGGAAAAATTACCCGTAATTTGCGCTCTCCCGGAAGGTATTCTCTCTCTTATTACAGGCGCGGTATAAACCTCACCGTCAAGAACGATCGCCAAACGCCTGCCGACATTTCCGCCGGTAATGTCGGTAAACTTGTCCGCGCCGTCGCTATTGAATTCAAGCGAAACGTAAGGAAGTCCAAATCCCTGCTGACTGAATTCGGCGCGCGCGTCAGTTAACATGTCTCCGGTCAGAACCGATTTGGTTTCAACGAACAATTTTTCAGTTTTTCCCTCACGTGTTTTCATCTCTTTAATTTCGTATCCGGAAACTTCTTCTCCAGAAGTTATTTTTTTGACGAGTTCCGGATCATCACTTACAAGCTTAAACTCCAAATGCGCGGTTTTGCCTATAATTTCTTTCGCCCGCTGGCGATCGCTGATCCCCGGAAGCTGAACAAGCAAACGATTATCCCCTTGAAGTTGAATAACCGGCTCTAAAACACCAAACTGGTCAATTCTGTTCCTGATAACTTCAAGCGCTCTTTTGGGTGCGTCTTTCGCCTCGTCCTGAGTTAAATCTGAGGTGTCAACTTCAAGGATCAAATGCATCCCTCCCTCGAGATCAAGCCCAAGATTGATCTTGCCCTCTTCGGTTACATTCCCGTCTTTGTCGTGAATATCCAAAGGCGGATACGAAAACCATATCGCCAAAGCCGCGATTATCACAATTAAGACACTTTTCAATTTAAGCTTTTTCCACATATGTTTTACATCCTTTCTACAGGTTTCAGGTTTCAGGTTTCACATTACACGTTACATAATTTCCGCCGAAGGCGGACCCGCCTCCGGCGGGAAAACCTGAAACCTGTAACCTGCAACGTGTGACCCTCTATTTTTTTTCTTCGATTTTGGGGTTTTTCAGTTTCGATACGGACCCTTTTTGAATTTTTATTCTCGTATTATCATCAACACGCAAAGTAACAACATCGTTCTGAATATTCACAATAGTTCCGTATATTCCGCCGGAAGTGATAACTTCGTCGTTTTTTGTCAGATTCGAGATCATTTTCGCGTGTTCCTGCTGATTCTTTTTCTGTGGTCTGATAAGCAAAAAATAAAAAATAATGAAGATTATCGCGATCGGCATAAGCCCGATAAGAGAACTCCCCGTACCACCTGCCGGCGCGGATCCTGTTCCGGCCGCAAAAGCTAAAGTTAACATATTTCCTCCCTTAAATTAGTCGTTGGTCTTTAGTCGTCAGTCGTTAGAAATAACCCCACCACCAACCTACGAGGTTGGTGATGGATGAGATACGTCTAATTCGACCATCCATTTCTATACTTTTCGATCACATTCTTTTTGAACTCTAAAAACGCGCCTTTTTTTATCGCGGCTCTCGCCAGCCGTATAAGTGTAGCATAAAACGATATATTATGTAAAGAAACCAATCGAGAGCCCAACATCTCATTAACGTTGAAAAGGTGCCTGATATACCCTTTTGTGTAATTTTCGCAGGTAAAACAACCGCAACCGGTATCTATCGGTTCAAACTCTTCTTTGAAATTCGCGTTCCTTATCTGTTTCTCTCCGGAAAAAGTCAATGCCTGACCGTTTCTGCCGTTACGAGTTGGAATCACGCAATCAAACATATCCACTCCGGAAGATATGGCTTCAAGCATATCGGGAAGACTTCCCACACCCATAAGATATCGTAATTTGTCCTCAGGCAGGAAAGAAACCGTGTGATCGGTCACTTCTCTGATAAGCCCCGACTCTTCGCCGACAGCCGTACCTCCGATCGCGTATCCGTCCATATCCAGATCAACTAATTCCAACGCGCACTTTTTTCTTAGATCCAGATACGTGCTTCCCTGAACAATTCCAAAAAGAGACGTTTTCCCCTCTCTTTCGATAAACCTTTTTTTTGATCTTCTGGCCCAGTCGAGGGTCAGTTCAAGCGAATTCGCCGTATAATTTTTGTCTGCCGGATAATGTACACATTCGTCCAAAGGCATCATAATGTCACTTCCAAGCGATAATTGAAGATCTACAACATTTTCAGGAGTGAAAAAATGTTTTGACCCGTCTATGTGCGACCTGAATTCAACCCCATCAGGACGTATCTTGCGCAATTTCCGGAGACTGAACACCTGAAACCCGCCGCTGTCGGTTGTGATCAATCGCGGCCATCCCATAAACTTATGCAGCCCTCCCGCTTTTTTGATAATATCTTCGCCCGGTCTGAGATAAAGATGATACGCGTTCGAGATCAACATCTCCACTCCGGACGCCACCAATTCCTCATTTGAGACCGCCTTCACCGCCGCGCGAGTCGCGACCGGCATAAAAGCAGGGGTCAACACCTCTCCATGCGCCGATGTTATCTTCCCGCACCTGGCGCGTGAAGCTCTATCCTTACACTCAACAACAAAATTCATTGTTTTATTCTTTCCTCTCTTATTCAGATTACAACAATCGTAGACTACTTGCTCCCGATCCCCTCCCCTTCGATTCCACCTCGTAGGTGGAACCAGTTCCACCTACGAGGTGGAATCGAAGGGGAGGGGATCGAAAAAAAATCCACCTCGTAGGTGGTTTTTTTTGGTATACCGCGGCGAATATGCCAAATACTATTCCAACTTCCTTCCCCCTTTGAAAAAGGGGGTCGGGGGGATTTCGACTCCATCCTTACTCAATTCAATATCGTCTTCACCCGGCGCACTAATTCTCTCGGATGAAACGGCTTCGTCATGTAATGCGTCACCCCGCAAGCCCGTGCGGTCATCTTTTCTACATCATCATCAAGACAGGTTAAAAAGATCTTAGGCACTTTTTGATAAAGCCCTCTGTCCTTAAAATCTTCAATTAAGTTAAACCCGGTTCTTTTAGGCATGAAAATATCGATTATCAATAGATCGGGATTATACTGATCTATATATTTCTCAGCTTCACTCGGATTGGAAAGTGTCTTAAAATCAAACCCTTCCGGTTCAAATATGTCTTTAAGCGTGCTTAAAAAAGTCTTGTCATCATCGATCGCAAGTATAATTTTTTTCATCACCAACCTCCCACCACAACATATCGCAAAACCTAACTCTTTTAACCACATACATTTTACCACTTCAGTCAACCCATTGTAAAGATTTTTACCACGCCACACTCGTAGGACGCATATTGTCACAATTCAGGCAACAAATCGATAGTGACCGGGACCACCCGACCATTTTGTCCCCTCGTCAATTAATCGGACAAGGCAGGCCTTGTCCCTACGAATAATATAAAACATGTCCAACAAATCGTAGGGGCCGGGCCTGCCCGGCCCTTTTATCCCCATCATCATTGATAACCTTTATATGTCGGTGCCATTATGGACGGTTACCTAAATTGTAACAATGTACAAGGGGCGGGTTTAGAACCAGCCCCTACGATTTAAACTCTCCGCGTTCAATTACCGATCTGCGGAATCAAACTATCATCATCGCGTCGCCGTAGGAAAAAAATCTGAATTTACGTTTGATCGCTTCCCGGTAAGCTTGAAATACGAATCCTTTACCGGCAAAAGCGCTGATTAACATTAGGAGAGTGGATTTCGGCAGATGAAAATTGGTTACCATAGCGTCTACTATCTTAAAATCGTATCCCGGGTAGATATAAAGATCGGTCATACCTTTTGATGCGACTATTTTTCCTTTTTTGCGCGCGGCGGACTCCATAACACGTACGGAAGTGGTTCCAACCGCGAATACTCGCCCGCGGGCGGCTTTCGTCGCGTTAATGACGCTCGCGGCCTCTTCACTTATTTCATACCATTCCGAATGCATTTTATGGTTCTCAATATCTGTCTCAACAACCGGTGAAAAAGTCCCATACCCGGTATGAAGCGTTACATAAACTATTGAAACCCCTTTTTGTGAAAGCCGTTTTATAAGCTCTTTTGTAAAATGAAGTCCGGCTGTCGGCGCGGCGGTCGCCCCGTCATTCTTCGCGTATACCGTTTGATAATTCTGCTCATCTTTTTTAGTGTCATCTCTGGAAATATACGGCGGCAGAGGAACATGTCCTTTTTTTAAAACGTCTTCAATAGCCATATTAAAACGAACAAAGCGTCCAAGCGGGGCTTTTTCAAGTACGAGAACTTTAATTCCATCGCCCAATTCAATTTTTTCACCATCTTTAACACGTTTTGAAGGCCGGATTAACGCGTACAGCTTTTCCGAGGCCGGATTAAGCACGAATATCTCAACTTTTCCTCCTGTTTTCCTTTTTCCCAAAAATCGAACGGGAAGGACTCTGGTATCATTGAGAACCAGGCAATCTCCGGGGGAAAGATATTCTTCGATATCACAAAAAGTCTCTGTTTGAACGGTCTTTTTCTTTCGATCCAAAACCATCAAACGGGACGAATCCCTCTTTTGCAACGGTTCCTGCGCGATCAAACTTTTAGGCAATTTATAATCAAATTCTTTTAGTTTCATGGATTTTAAATTTCTTTCAACTTTACTATTTTCGTGCCCGGATAATACGTCTTTAAGATCTTCTCACATTTATATCGGCGAAGAGACATACTAAATGCTCCCCACTGGCACATTCCAACTCCATGCCCCCATCCATATCCACTAAAAAGATAAAAAAATGGATACTTTTTAATACGGAAATTAGCACTTTTTAACGATTTTCGTCCACCGGCGGATCTGAAATCTTCGGTTTCTATCTCAAACCATCTATTATCAGATTTCACTATCACATGTTCTAAACGGCCGGAATTATCTCTCGTTCCTTCTTTTATTGCTTCAACCGTCAGTATCGGATATCCTTTTTCTTTTAATTTTTTTCCCAGTTTCTCCGCAGGAACCTTTACCTGCCAGCGATAATAGGGCGTCCATCTACACCAATTGCACATGGTCCCCCGAAGCGGTTCAAGTTCACCTCCCCAAACATTCGCAATATCCTGCGTATGCCCGCCGCAGGACGCGTGATAATACGCCGGAAATACTTCTCCTTTATATTCGAGGACTTCCCCCTCCGTCGCCTTAACCGCTCTTGACGTACGCCACTTTTCATCACTTTTGCCGCCATACATTTGAGAAAATGTATCATTCGTTAGATCATATTCTTCATTCTTGCGCCGCATACTTTCATAAACCGCGTAACTGCGGGACGCGATAGCTTGAGTTTTCATCATTTCAAACGGCCATAAAAAGTTCACTTCTCTCGGCAAAACACCCAAAAGATAATCTTCAATTTTGACCCTATTGATCACACTGAAAACGCCGCCGGTCTTAATTACGTCTATGCATCCCCGATACAGCACGCCATCAACTTCTATCGCGCCGTTCGCTCGCGGAGAAACACGGAGCGCGCGGGAATTAAATTTATTCTTTCCGATCAATATTCTTCGATGAACCGAACGTATTTCTACAGACTCAGAAATTTTCATATTCTTCCTAAGAACGCGCCCGGAAGAAATGTCAGAAATATCACATCTTTTTTTCGCTTTTATTACGGGAGCTTTCGATGCTTTTACTATCCTGACGCGAACAATACATGGACTGTCGCCGCGAGGGATCAACTTGAACGGGATATAAAAAAACCTAAAAATCCCGATAGCCGCTATGCAAATAAGCCCAATCTGGACTAATCTTTTATTCGGCATAATAAGACACTCATGTTTTTATTTTTTTGAAATAAAATACAACACCAAGGATAATATCACACTTACGAGAATACATGTGGAAATCGGAAAATAAAAAGAAAAACCGCCTCGTTTTATAAACACGTCTCCGGGAAGTTTCCAAACGCAAGAGAACTTTCCGGCGAAAAAAATAATTCCGCCGATCATGACAAGCACAATTCCAAGGATAACCAAATATTTCCCTATTGCCTGCATATCAAAATGTTTTCCCCTTCACCGCACACCCACAACAACTTCGTAGGAGCACGGCACGCCGTGCCCTTACGATTCTCCGTTTACATCTTTCCCACGATTCGTCCGTCATCATTCGTAGGGGCACGGCATGCCGTGCCCTTTATGTCACACAAATCACCGATCCCATGAGGGCGCGGCATGCCGCGCCCCTACGAGGTTTCTTTGGAAGTTTTGAACAATTCTCCGAACAACGCGTCCTTTTTTCCTAAATATTCGCAAGCCGTATCCGTCAGCTCCCGACCACGCGAAGTTCTCCTCAAAAATCCCATTTTCAAAAGATATGGTTCGATAACGTCTTGAATCGTATCCACTTCTTCATTAAGTGATGCCGCGATCGCTTCAATACCCACCGGCCCTCTCTTATACGTCGAAAAAATAACTTCTAAAACTCTACGTGAAATCCTGTCAAGCCCCGCGGAATCTATCCCATGAGTAGATAGCGCCTCAATCGCCGCTTTTCGGGTGATCTTTCCGTCAGACTTAACTTCCACCCAATCCCTGACCCTCCGCAAAAGCCTGTTGGCAATACGCGGAGTACCTCTGGAACACGCGGCAAGCTCCCTCGCGCCGTCATCATCAATAGAAATGTCCAATATTTTAGCCGACCGTTTTATTATACGCGAGAGATCTTCTATCGAATAAAATTCAAGATGAAAGAACATCCCGAACCGATCCCTAAGCGGCGCGCTTAAAAGCCCCGCCCGTGTCGTCGCGCCTATAAGAGTAAATCGTTTCAAATTAAATTTTACGGTTTTGGCGTACGGTCCCTTATCCACTAAAAAATCTATCTGAAAATTTTCCATCGCCGGATAAATAAACTCTTCCACGACTTTTGAAAGTCGATGAATTTCGTCTATAAAAAGAATGTCCCCATCGGAAAGATTCGTTAGTATCCCGATAAGATCCCCGGCTCTATCGATAGCCGGACCGCTTGTCGCGGTAACTTTCCGGCCCATTTCTCCGGCGATAATATACGCCAAAGACGTTTTTCCGAGCCCGGGAGGACCCGAAAAAAGCAAATGTTCCAACGGCTCATCCCTTTTTATGGATGCCTCCAACGCGATATCCATCGGTTCAACTACCGTTCCTTGCCCGATAAAGTCTTTAAGAAGCTTTGGACGAAGAGATAAGTTTAATATTGCCTCATCATCCGTTTCGTCGACCCGAACAATTTTTTCAGCTTCGTCAATAAATTTTTCCCGTCCGCCCGTTTCCATCGTTACCGTCCCCCATTCACCGTTCACCGTGTCTTTTGTTAAGGGCGAAAAAATTTTCGCCCCTACGGATATTTACGAAAATATCCATATATATATCATCATTTATCGTTCCTTCATTATTTGTGTTTTGACATTTGAATTTTGTCATTTGTCATTTATCAGTCATTCTCCCTTTATATACCTCGTTCAAAAGTTCTTCGCTCGTTTTTATTTCCGGCTGGCGCTCGGAAGCTTTCCGGATCATATTTTCCGCTTCCTGTCTTTTATACTGAAGCTGAAGGAGAACTTCAATGGCTTCATATTTGATGTTACTATATTTTTCGTCGGGCGCCTCTTTCCGCCCGTCTTGTATCAACCCGAATTTTCCGACTTTACCTTGCAATTTCGCGACTATCAAACGTGCTCTTTGTTGACCTATCCCCGGCAATTTTTTGAGAAATGCCACGTCACCCGAATCTATCGCACCGGCGATCGCTGAAATCGGCTCAGCCAAAGCTCTGCATGCCGCTTTTGGTCCGACTCCGGAAACTGAAATGAATTTTTCAAAAAATTCTTTTTCGATTTCGTTTGAAAACCCTATTAAAACAGGGATAGCGCGGGACGGCTCCATTTGATAATAATGATACGTCACCAGATCAATTTTGCGTTTCCGTTCGTTTTCAGCTTCCGGATTCACTTCACCGCCATTTTTTATCACTTTCATAATGGCAAGCGGGACCAAAACTTCATAACATAGATCCCCGGCGGAAATAAAAAGAGCGCCATCGGTCTCTCCCAAAATCGCCCCTGAAATTCTTGAGATCATGTTGCCCGCCCTTTCGTACTGATATACATATAACTCATCGCCATTGCGAGCGCGTCGCTTATATCTACGGGTTCCGGATCTTTTTTTAGTTTTAAAAGTTCCTTTACCATACGCTGAATTTGTTTTTTGCCGGCTCTACCGTTACCGGTAACGGCTTTTTTAATGTGTGTCGCCGAATAATTTACAAGCTGCACGGAATTAATTCCACATAATAAACATACAACTCCTCTGGCGTGCCCCATAAGAATGGACGTCGCGGGATGCTTATAGTGAGAATAAAGCTTTTCCAAAACAACAACTTGCGGTTTATATGTACGGATAATGTCGTTAAGGTTATCGTAAATAATACGCAGGCGATTTGAAATACCCTGATCCGGGCGGGTTTTAACAACACCGGCTTCAATTAGCTTTACGCGTTCGTCGGAGAAAACCTCTATCAGTCCGTACCCGGTCCTAACCAACCCCGGATCAATGCCTAAAATTTTCATGATGTTCAGGGTTCAGATTGCAGGGCTCATGTTGCAGGTTACAGGTTTTCCACCGAAGGCGGACCCGCCTTCGGCGGGTAACGTGAACCCTGTAACTTGTAACTTGCAACCTGTAATCTGAACCCTATTCTCCTATTTCTTTCAAAATCTCGTCAGAAATATCAAAATTAGAATATACATTCTGTACGTCGTCATTGTCTTCAAGCTCTTCCACAAGCGTTAAAACTTTTTTTGCCGTTTCTGCGTCTTCAATTTTAATGGTATTTTTGGGTATCATGCTGAGTTCTCCGGACTCAAGTTTTACTTTTTCCCCGATCAAAGCTGACCTAACCTTATCAAAATCCTGCATTCGGCAAATAACCTGAAAAAAATCTTCGTCTGCCGTTAAGTCTTCCGCTCCGGCTTCTAAAATTATGTTCAGAAGTTCTTCTTCCGCGGCATCCTCCTTTTTAACAAGAAAAATGCCTTTTTTCTCGAACCCGAACGCGACAGATCCGGCTCCTGCCATATTCCCGCCGCGTTTGGCAAAAATACTTCTAACGTCACTGGTCGTACGATTACGGTTATCCGTAAGCCCCTCAACGATAACCGCGACCCCGCCCGGCGCGTATCCTTCAAAAGAAACCGTCTCATACGAAACACCTTCGAGCTCCCCCGTTCCCTTTTTTATCCCGCGTTCTATGTTATCAGACGGCATATTGGCGTCTTTCGCTTTCTGAATGGCTAATCTAAGCCGCGGATTGGAATCCTGATTTCCGCCGCCTTCGCGCGCCGCAACTGTTATCTCACGAATCAGCTTGGTAAATATCTTACCGCGCTTAGCGTCAAGCGCCCCCTTTTTATGCTTAATACTAGACCACTTTGAATGCCCGGACATCGTGTTCTCCTTCGCATTATCGTATATCGTATATGGTATGTCGTATATCGTAAAAATTCCCGCCGAAGGCGGGACCGCCTCCGGCGGTCTTTATGCGATATACGATATACGACATACTACATACGATTAATGCACTTCTTCCTTCGCCTTTTTACTTTCGTTAACAATTTTCTGCGCCACGTTTGACGGCACGGCCTCATAATGTGAAAAACTCATTGTGTAGGTGGCGCGCCCCGCGGTGAGCGACTTTAATTCATTCGCGTATTTATACATCTCTTCTAACGGAATCTTGGCTCTAACCAACTGCATGCCGGCTTCGGAATCCATCCCCTGCACCCGGCCTCGGCGCGAACTTAAAGATCCCGTTATGTCACCCATATTTTCTTCCGGAACGGTAAGCTCAACATTCATTATCGGCTCAAGCAAAACCGGTTTCGCTTTATCGCACGCTTCTCTAAAAGCATGCGCGGCGGCTATCTGAAAAGCTATATCTTTTGAATCCACCGGATGCGTCTTGCCGTCGTATACAATGGCTTTAACGTCGATCATTGGATATCCGGCAACTGTTCCATCCGTCAAGGCCTGCTTTACACCTTTTTCACAACTGCCGACCAACTGTTTGGGGATCGCGCCGCCGACCACTTCATCCACAAATTCAAACCCGCTTCCTCTTTCCATAGGTTCAACTCTCATCCAAACTTCCGCGAATTGCCCCGCGCCTCCGGACTGTTTTTTATGTCTATATTTCGAATCCCCATTTGAGGTTATCGTTTCTTTGTAAGCGACTTTCGGCGTTCCGATCTCAACATCCACTCCATATCTCGCTTTCATTCGACTTATTATCGTTTTAAGGTGAAGATCTCCCATTCCGGAAATAACAAGCTCGTGAGTCTGTTTATCAAGCATCATCTTAAAGGTCGGATCTTCCGCCATCAGCTTACCCAATGCCCCGGATATTTTATCTTCGTCTGACCGACTTTTAGGTTTTATTGAAAAACTTATCGCCGGTTCCGGGAACCTTATGTTTTTAAACTTTACCGGTTTTTTGTCATCCGACAAAGAATCTCCCGTATCGGTATTCTTTAATTTCGCGGCCGCCGCGATATCTCCCGCGACCGCGGCTTGCGTCTGCACTTGCTCTTTTCCTTTAAGATAAAACAACTGGCCGAATTTTTCCGGACTATTTTTGGAGGAATTACGCACCGTTTGATTTGTAACGGCTTTTCCGCTCCTGACACGAAAAATTGATATCTGCCCGGCATACGGATCGGATATTGTTTTAAAAACTTGCGCCGAAAAAGGAGCATCCTCTTTTGCCTCGATCGTTACAACTTCCGCGTTCTCGTCCGCATTTTCGGATTCGATCTCAACCGGGGGTCTGTCTTCCGGTGATGGCATATACTTTTTTATAACGTCCATTATTTCTGTCGTACCAATACCGGTTTCCATTGAGGCGGGGATAACCGGAATAATTTTGCCGCCGGCGACCCCCGTTCTAAAAGCTTTATTAAGATCTTCCGCGGCAAGCTCGCCTCCATCCAAATATTTCTCCAAAAGCGCGTCATCAGATTCCGCCACACTTTCGGTCATCTCATTCGAAAGCATTTCCGCCTCATCCTTGACGTCACCTGAAAGCGCGTCTATCCCCTCTTTCGTCAGCAAATTCGCCACTGACGAAAAAGACGCACCCGACGCGTTTGGATAATATAACGCGACACATTTTTTTCCGAATACTCCCCTGACGTTTTCCAAAACTTTCGCGAAATTCGCATTACTTTTATCCATTTTATTGACAATTATCATCCCCGGGAGATTAAGCCTTTGCGCTAACTTCCAAAATTTACCGGCACCGACTTCAATACCATGTGTAGCATCAATGAGCAAAACCGCCGCGTCCGCAACATTCATCCCCGCGACAACTTCACCCATATAATCCAGATATCCCGGCCCGTCAAGAATATTTACTTTCACGCCACCGAATTCATAATGCGCGATCGAAAGATTAATAGACGTCTTACGCGATTTTTCATCGTCACCATAATCAGAAACGGTCGTCCCCGCACGCACGTTTCCCATCTTTGATATCGCTCCACCTTTAAAAAGTAAATTTTCGGTTAAAGTGGTTTTTCCTGTCCCGGAATGCGCGAGCAAAACAATATTTCGAATGTCTTTAGTTGAAACAGCCACAGCATCTACCCCCTTTTTTAATGGTCATTAGGACATATTCGCGGAATATAGCAGTATTTTCATTATAAGGAGCTACGTAACTTTGTCAATGGCAATGTATTATCTTGTCCCGTAGGATGTAGGTAAAACAAATTGGGAATTAATTTGAAATACGTAGGGGCACGGCACGCCGTGCCCTTCCCCTTACGACTCGTGCCTTTCTAAAATCGATAGTTAATTTTGAATACACAGGGAATATATATCGTTACCTGAATTATGGCAACATACAGGGAAACAGGCAGACCCATCCCCTACGAAATTTAGAACAGAAACAAGTAGTGCCCCGGTATCTTCACGGGGCACTATTTGTCAGAACTCGGCAAATTTGCAAAAGCATATAACAAAGTCAGACACATCACGCCGAGATCAATGCCGCGGCAATCGTTCCGTAGGTGGGCGTATCATACGGTTCGGCAGGTCTGTAAGCTAGATAACCTTTGATCAATGTGTCGACAGTGCCATCAACAACAGCTTGTATATACTCTTCAACTTCGATATCCTCATTTAGATCAAAATGTGATCTTATATAGAAACTCAAAGTACGATACACCGAGGATTCTTTTTTTACCTTGCCATCCATACGACGTACAGCAAACATAGTGGCATAGGTATCCAATTGAAATTGTTCCCTATTTGGATCATTACTATTTCTTGCTGCCAAAAGAACCGGCGTATTTGTTCTGACAAACCTTATTCCTTTGTCCGTAAGTATTTTGAGTTGATCAGCTGATAGATACTTGGGAACAAGCGCCACTGTTCTGTTAGGATCTTTAGTTTTTGACAGGATGTTGCCGATAAGTTGGTCAGATGTACTCCCGCTTATACTGTCAATCTCAAACCTGTCTTTGAATCTATTATCGTTTTGATGATTTCTGAGTTCCCCATCCTTAAAAAATCCTTCACAAAGCAAAAAGGTATACCTTGTTTTTAAATGCGTCGGCATTTCTAAACCGGCTTTGGATGCGGTAGGTTCCATCTTTATTATTTCCGCTTCTTCTCTCGAAACCCTGGATTCGGGAGGAGAGGATATATAGCCCTTTAACGCATCCGGCATGGGCGTTCGAGGCGGTGTTGGGAACTTCTCGTTTTCTATTATCTTGCCCGTATCTTTCGCGTTTAGTAGCTCCACATACCGCGTGACCTGCTCTTCAACCACCTTATTAAGCTGAGCAAGCGTCTCTTTCGGTAAAGCCATCATATCCTTCTCAAGATCGATAAACGACCATACACCTTCACCCTTATCATGCTGTTCTTTTGACGTACCTTTTCCTCTGGCTGTATGAACGATCCAGGCTACCTGCTCGCGCTGTTCGTCGCTGAGCGGCTTCCCATCTTCAATGGTTTTGTCTATTTCGCCCACTATGTCACCTATCATAACATTCGGAGTATAATCGTCTATCTGTTTGACCAAAAGTTTTGGGTTCCTTAGCCTTAAGAGGGCAAACAGCTTTGATACCAACTCCGTCGGAAATTCCGGATGGCTAAAGATCCTGTCATGGATGTAAGTAGCAAGATGAACCGCGATCGCTCCTCTTTTTACGGCTTCGGCAAGTTCTTCTTCGGAAATACTCGACGCGCCGTGCAATATGAGTCCGGCCAATCCATACATCCTGCATATGTCAGCCAGTTCCTCAAGGCGTTTCATGTTTACTACCGGATCACCTGTTCGCTTCCACGGTTTACCTTTTACTTTTACGCCTCCGTGTTTCGTACCAACCTGACAGCTCATTGCTTCAAGGTCGTGGAACTTTACTGCCTCATTGTTCACAACTTGTTTCACTCGACTCATTTCCTCATCACTAAACCCGAAGATGCCATTGTTATCATCGATCCATTCCAATTGGGCATCCGGCTTAAGCGCCATAAATTCATCTAGTGTACTTCTGTAGCCAGCTAAATACGCTGTTAGTTCTTCAGTTGTCACCACTTCTGTCCCCACTTCGCCGACTTCACCGTTAAGAGCAATGCTCGGCAAACCGTATATATGTTCTAACAATCTGGCAAAAATGGTAAGCTTGACAGCCGACTCAAAATTGGGTCTCTGCTGTTCTACGACACTACCATTTTCCTCAGGGGTCAGGGCCAACGTAGACGTATCCAGATCACTACTGTATATTTTTCCTTCGAGCGCATCCTTCCGAATCGTATCTGCCCTGCTTCCCCTATATCCTGAATAGAAAGAAGTAAACAAAAAAAGCCCCTGTTGTTATAATGGTTTTAGAAGTAAAGCCACATCACCCAAAGGGTGAAAAACAACAGGAGCAAAGATATGATAGCAAAAGAATTGAACAGAGTCACG
>JADHWG010000044.1 GCA_016783605.1 Candidatus Omnitrophota bacterium
GAAAGATGTTCTATGAAAGTTGTGCTTGATTAGCACGGTGGAAGGAAGCATGGCAGAAATGGCATTTTTTGCCTTCGGGGAGACTGTATCTCTTGACATGCTTTTTCATAGATGACATTTTGGGGTATTTTGCGACAGTTTCATTAAAGGGGGGGAGGAATGATGAATCTTTTAAAAAGATTTGGCGCCATAATCTATTTGGTTCTTATGGTGGCAGTCGGCGGGGTGTTTATTGCTCTTGGACTTAAATTATGTAACCCGGATATATGTTTGGGATTGTCCGATGAGGTAGTTAAAACCGTAGGCGGTCAGATAATTTTCATATTTGTGGGTGGAATAGTATTTATGACGGGGGTGATCGTCCCGTACAAGGTAGAAAAGAAACTTCAAAAAAAACGTACCGTTCGATTTCAGAATCCGGATGGTGAGGTTATGGTTTCGCTTTCCGCCATCGAAGATTATGTGCGTAAGATCGCCAAAAGCATACCGGAAATAAAAGATATCAAATCGACCGTTGATATTTCCAGAAAAGGAATAGATATAACAGCGGCTGTGGCGATATCGGCGGGCGCGAATATTCCGAAGATAACGGAAAAAATTCAACTGGAAGTAAAAAATAAAATACGGGTTATGCTCGGAAGTGAAGAGGAACTTAACACAAAGATATTTATAAAGAAAATAGCGCGCCAAGACGTGCCGGAGGCGAGTGAGAAAAAAGAAGAAGCGTCCGGGACCGCGATACCGTACAGAGAAGCAGGGTAGAACGCAGATCCGGCTTATGCTGTACAGTCCAATCCAATCTCAATATGTCCCCCCTTAGAAAAAGGGGGTTAGGGGGATTTGTTCTCTGGGCAACCTACGAGATCGGTTTGGGTGTTATGGCAAATGCAAATTAACGGGTGCAAAAATATATGGACATTAAACAAACAATAAAGAACATAGCGGAAGAAAGCTTGCGCGCGAAAAAAGATTTTTTTTTGGACGAGCGGAATATTGGTGCCGTCTCATCCGCGGCGGAAGCTTTGCTCGAATGCTACGAACGCGGCGCGAAAGTGATCGTGTTCGGTAACGGCGGGAGCGCGGCGGACAGCCAGCATTTCGCGGCGGAACTTATGGTTCGATTTGAGAAAGAAAGAAAAGCCTTGCCGGTGATCGCTTTAACGACAGACACTTCAATATTAACCGCGACGGCGAATGATTATAGTTTTGAAGATATTTTCAGTAGACAAATAGACGCTCTCGGAAACGATTTGGATGTGGCTGTCGCGATTTCAACAAGCGGAAATTCAAAAAATGTTTTAAAAGCAGTTCGCGCTGCCCGGCGGCGGGGGATAAAAGTTATCGCGCTTACCGCTTCCGGCGGGGGCGAATTGGCGGGCATTGCGAACATTTCAATCTCTGTGAACGAAAAAAATACCGCCAGGATCCAAGAAGTGCACATTGTGATAATTCATATCCTAAGTAAATTGGTTGAAAATAGTATTGCCGGGTAATGAAACAATGAAAAAGATAAAATCACAGAGTGAGTTACTTGAAATACTCGAAAAAGAAAGATCCTTGGGAAAAAAGATCGGTTTTACCAACGGATGTTTTGATATTCTGCATACTGGGCATGTCAGGTATTTGACGGCCGCTCGGGAGGCTTGTGATATTCTTGTAGTAGGCGTTAATAGCGACGGATCAGTAAAACAAATTAAAGGCGATGAGCGCCCGATCAATAATTCCGACGCGAGGATGGAAGTGCTTTCAGCGCTTGAATCGGTAGATTTTTTGACCCTTTTTGAAGAGGAAACTCCGGAAAAATTGATCGGAGCGCTTCTTCCGAACATACTCTTTAAGGGCGGCGATTGGAAAGAAGAAGATGTGGTCGGCGCGGTTTGTGTGAAGGAAAACGGTGGAGAAGTAAAGATCATTCCGTATGTAACCGGGTTTTCAACTACGGACATAATAAACAAGATGAAAAAATGAAGATGTGAGGCACATAAGTTATGGATAAAGGAGTTTATCGGATAATAGACGCGAATCTTAACAGGGTGATGGAGGGAATACGAGTAAGTGAAGATATTATCAGATTTTCTTCCAATAATGAACGCTTAACGGCGAAACTGAAAACTTTAAGGCACGAAATCTTTGATGCCATAAAAGAGCTGCGCAAAGAACATCTTGAAGAACTGGTTTCTTCAAGAGATATTAATGATGTGGGCATAAAATCCAGTGAATCCGAAAAAAAACGTGATAACTTGATTGATCTGTTTTTGGCTAACACTCAAAGGGGCAAAGAATCTTTAAGAGTTTTGGAAGAAGTTCTGAAACTCTTTGACCAGCAATTGTCTGAAAAATTCAAAAAACTTCGTTTTAAACTGTATGAAATCGAAAAAACGGCGGTTAAAGGGCTGGAAGATATACGCGATTGTTGACGAGACCTTCTTTCCGGACACGCGAACACTTTTAAGAAAATTCCGAGTTCTAATTGAAAGCCCGGTTGATGTTATTCAACTTCGTTGTAAGAAATTGTTTGACGAATCGTTTTTTCAAACCGCCGGAGAGATGGCGCGTCTCGCAAAAACGAAAGGGATTCCTTTTATAATAAACGATCGGCCCGATATCGCCCTAATGGTGGGTGCTTCAGGAGTTCATCTTGGTAAAGGCGATGTTTCTCCTCGGGCGGCAAGAAATTTGCTGGGACCGGGCGCGGTAATCGGCAGAACAATAAGAAATGTAACTGATCTTAAAAAATCAGGCGATATTGATGACATTGATTACGTCGCGATCGGACCTGTTTTTGAGACACCTCTAAAACCATCGCTCCGGCGAGTCTCACCGCGGATACTGCGGGAAGCGGTAGAAAAAATAAAAATACCCGTAGTTGCCATAGGCGGGATTAATGATACTAACGTACACGAAGTTATCCGGCAGGGAATAAGGACGGTCGCTTTTGTAAGATACGCGCTCACATACAAAAACACAAAAGTAAAAATAGAAAAATTAAGAAAAATCATAAGAAATTTACGTTAACCCCCGATTCCACCTACGAGGTGGAATCGAGGGTTAACGTAATCCCATTTTATGATGGAAATTAATGGAATTGTGGAGAAGATCCAAAGAATATGTGTCAATTTTACTGGCAAAGTGGGGAAAGACCAAATTCCACCTCGTAGGTGGAATCGGGGGTTATGATGGGTTTCACTATAAAAAATGAGGACATCTGAAGATGATAACTATCAAAGACGAGCTTTTAGCTGAAGTCGCGAAAAAAGAGAACGCGGATATATCGAGTTTGAAAAAAGGTATTAACGCGGGGCATATCGTTATTCCGAAAAACAAAAAACGAATGGTTCGAAAGAATTTGGCTATCGGAAAAGGGATGTCCACAAAGGTTAACGCGAATATCGGATTATCCGCGGGTTATTCCGATATTGATTCGGAACTGAAAAAAATGGAGATTGCCGTTCATGCGGGGGCGGACACTTTGATGGATCTGTCTGTCGGACCGTATTTGGATAAGATGCTTAAAGAAATATTGGACAAGTGTCCGGTTCCGGTAGGTACGGTTCCGGTCTATGAGCTTGCTTCAAAAGAACGAAAGATGCTAGTTTCGATGACTGAAGATGATTTTATTTCAATTCTCAAGAAACAGGCTGAAGAAGGTGTAGATTTTTTTACGATACATTCGGGAATCACTTTGGAAGCGACAAAAATTGCTTCCCGGAATCCCCGGATCTTGAATATTGTTTCCCGAGGAGGCGCGCTTTTAACTTCTTGGATGGTTCACAATAATAAAGAAAATCCTTTTTTGTCGAGGTTTGACGATATCCTGGATATCGCCAAAGAATACGACATCGTTTTGAGTCTCGGAGACAGTTTGCGTCCCGGATCCATTTGCGACGCGACAGACCGTCTTCAGCTTGGGGAATTGCTTATCCTTGGAGATCAACAGCAACAGGCGATGGCTAAGGGAGTACAGGTGATGATCGAAGGTCCCGGGCATGTTCCTCTTGACCAGATCGAAGCTAATGTGAAACTTCAGAAGTCGATTTGTCATGGATCTCCGTTTTATGTTTTAGGTCCTTTGGTGACGGATTCGGCTCCGGGATATGATCATATTGTCGGCGCGATCGGAGGGGCGATCGCCGCCTGGCATGGAGCGGATTTTTTATGTTATGTAACAGGGGCGGAACATCTGTGTTTGCCGGAAGCCGAAGACGTAAAGCGGGGCGTGATCGCTTCAAAAATAGCGGCTCACGCGGCGGATATCGTGAAAAATGTTCCCGGAGCGATGGAGCGGGACAAATTAATTTCAAAAGCGCGCGCGAAGCGAGATTGGCAGAGGCAATTTGAACTTTCGTTGGATCCCGAATATGCTAAAAAAATGAGGCAAAGATCGAAACCGAAGATCGAAGATGTTTGTACGATGTGTTCAGAATATTGTTCGATAAAGGTTGCCGAAGAGTGTTTAGGTAAAGGTTAGTTCGTTGATCGTTGGTTTGTTGATGGTAAGAAAGTTTAACGAACAAACAAATACACGAAAGGATTAAATAAATGAGGTTAACGGTTATCGGGTCGGTGGCGTTTGACAGTGTGGAAACGCCGTTCGGTAAAAAGGATGATGTCCTTGGTGGATCCGCGACGTACGCGTCTGTCGCGGCGTCTTTTTTTTCTCCGGTAAATCTTATAAGCGTGGTGGGAACGGATTTTCCCGGGCGTTATAGAACGATGTTCAATAAAAGAAATGTTGATACATCCGGGCTTGAAGACAAAAAAGGTAAAACTTTCAGGTGGCGCGCTCGGTATCATTACGATTTAAGTTATGCGGAAACTCTCAGCACTCATCTTAATGTGTTTGAAGGATTCAGACCTAAAATACCGAAAAATGTGAATTCAAAAGATAATTTGCTTTTGGCGAATATTGATCCGGAATTACAGGACTGGATCTTTGAGAAGATCAGACCAAAGGGACTCGTTGCGTGCGACACGATGAATTTATGGATCGAGCATAAACGAAAAGCGCTTTTGAAACTTCTAAAAAAAGTGGATCTTTTTTTGCTCAACGATGCCGAGGCGAGACAGCTCACCGGTCATACAAATTTATTGGATGCCGCTAAATACATCTCCTCGCATGGCGCGAAAATGACGGTTATCAAAAAAGGTGAACATGGCGCTTTATTTTTTTCAAAAGGGCTCAAGTTCATGGTTCCGGCATATCTTTTGGAAAAGTTACTGGACCCGACCGGCGCTGGAGACACTTTTGCCGGCGGCATGACCGGATATCTTTCGAGCGTCCGGAAGATTACCGACAGCGCGCTCCGAAAAGCTTTGGTTTACGGCAGTATATTGGCCTCTTTTACGGTTGAGAAGTTTAGCGTTAAGGGTCTTTTAAAAGTGGAGTTGAAAGATGTGGAAGACAGATACCGGCATTTTGAAAAACTTACAAAATTTTGATCTACTTTTATGTTAAAAAAATACTGCCACGAACAGAAACGCGTGGAAGTTTTGGATTGGAATGCTGTTTCAGAGAGTTTTAAAAAGGTGATTGAGGTAAAATACATTGTGATCCAAAAGCCGTTAGTTTGATTTGTATCATTGAAATATTCATTTGAGCTTCATATTCGAGCGAGCGTGGTTCAATGGTAGAACTCCAGCTTCCCAAGCTGGTGACGGGGGTTCGATTCCCCTCGCTCGCTCCAAAATTCACCTCAACCCCGCTCTGCAACCTACGAGGTTGCAGAGCGGGGTTGGGGGAAAACTCTTGCAATTGCCGGTTTTTCCATATATATTATATCCTCAACCACTTCTTGCCTTATATTTTGCGCGGAATATGAATACTTTTTATTAAACAAGCCTTAGTTAGTCTCAAAATTATGTTTATAGAACCGGTTTTTGGAAAAAAATTTTTTGGTAGGGAAGAAGTTTTAGGAACTCTTCAAAAAAGGGTTACCGCTTTAAAGGGCGGATACCGTCAAAATATGGCGCTTACCGGGCCGATGCTTGCGGGAAAAACTTCTATCTTAAAACATTTTTTAAATAATGTGGCCGATCCCGGGATCATCCCGCTTTATATTGAGATGGACGGGATGGATTTTCCTTTGTTCTGTATGCAGTTTATGGCCGCGCTTCTTTTTAGATATCTGAAATCGAACGGTCGTACGGCAGGTGAGCTTTTGGCGGAGCTTCAGAAAGAAACCGCCTCTCCCGCGGAATATGACAGAGAAATGGAGTTTGCGGCTTTAAAAAAGATGTGCTGTAATTTGATCCCGGAGACGGTAAGGTGTATGGACGAGGTCTACTATCTGCTGAAGAAAAGAAAAAACAACACGTCATATGAAAAGATTCTCGAACTTACGTCGATATTTAAGAACGAAACAGGTAAAAATTGTATAGTGATCTTGGATGAATTTCATAATCTTTCCAATTTTAAACTTAAAAAACCCTTTCAGACGTTCGGTAAATTCATTATGGTTCAAAAGAACACAATGTATGTTGTGTCCAGTTCTCAAAAAACCTTACTTAAAGAAATATTGTCAAAAAAACTTTCACTTTTATTCGGGAATTTCGAAGTTATCGAAATAAACGGGTTTGACAGCCGTACGGCGCGGTCATTTATTTCCGATAAGATCGAAAGAAGTGACGCGTTGGACGATATAAAGAATTATTTCATACAGATTTCACAGGGCAATCCCTTTTATTTGGAAGTGTTCATAAAAGAATTTTCAGATCTTTCCTCTACCGCGCCCGAAGAAGAAAACGCTCGAGAGTGTTTGCTGGAAGTGTTTTCCCGGGTTTTGTATGATTCAAACGGAGTATTAAACCGGTATTTTATGAATAGCTTGAATTTTTTTCTTGAGAAAAAAACCCGAAAGAATTTTATACCTGTTCTTATGTCTCTGGCGAAAGGAAATAGCACCATCAAATCTATACAAAAAGATCTGAAAAAGAAAGACCCCGAACTCGGCATGAAACTGCAGAAATTGCGGGAGATGGATCTTTTAGAGACAAGCGGCGGGTTTTATCTGATCTCGGATAAACTTTTCGAGTATTGGATCAAATATGTTTATTGTCTTAAGGAACAGTCGGTTATAGACGACATGGATATTAAATATCTGGAGTTCAAGAAAAATATCGGTTGTGACTATGAGAGATATCACCGTTCGAGCGCGCGTGATGTAAAAGAAACAATATGCGACTTGTTCCGCTCTTTTGACAATAATAAAGTGAAAGTAAACATGAACTTGCGTAAGATCCCTCGG
Source organism: Candidatus Omnitrophota bacterium (assembly GCA_016783605.1). Taxonomy (GTDB): domain Bacteria; phylum Omnitrophota; class Gorgyraeia; order Tantalellales; family Tantalellaceae; genus BS750m-G21. The sequence goes on from JADHWG010000044.1 coordinate 7,245, forward strand.
TTCGATACCGTGGAAAGCCGTTTTTTATCGGAAAACATTATCGAGATCGAGGGGAAAGTTTCGAAAAAAGAATGGTTATGTCACGTTAAACGAAATGATATCGCGGATGAGAATGATGTCGGGAGGCTTTGGAATTCCGAAGCGAATGATCCGGAGCGCAAGATCATTAGAAAAATACTTATTCCGCTTGAAGGAATAGAACAAAACGCGTTTCTCCTTGCGAAGGAACAAAACATATGGGTTTGGGATATTGAATTCATTAACAGAAAACTTCGGTTTTTCGGAAAGTTTGAGATCGTATTATGAAGATAGGAGTTATTTCGGATACACATATTTCAGTTTTTTCGTCGAAACTTCCTCAGAAAGTGTATGAGTGTTTTAAGGACTGTGATCTCATTGTGCACGCTGGCGACGCGATAGAAATGTCGGTGATCAAAGAGCTTGGCAAAATTGCGGAAGTAAAAGCCGTTCGCGGTAATATGGATAGCAGAGAACTCAAGGAACGTTTTTCCGAAAAAATTATTTTTGAAGCGGAAGGCAAAAAGATCGGTGTTGTGCACGGGAAAGGTTCAAGTTCTAAAATTCTCCGGACAGTAAGCGGCAGTTTCACAGAAAAACTTGATATAGTTATTTTCGGGCATTCTCATTTGCCTCTTAACGAAAAAAAAGGAGATACACTTTTTTTTAATCCCGGAAGTGCCATGGATAGAGTATGTTCGCCGTATTGTTCTATCGGAATTATTTATATCGAAGACGGAAACATTCGAGGAGAAATTATTAAAATAGATTAGGACCAATTCGAATCCACCTACGAGGTGGATTCGGATGAATTCAGGAGTAGGGAACGGGCATGCCCGTTCCAATAAACGGAAGAGGCATGCCTCTTCCCTACTATTAAAGATTGGCTATCGATATGATTTGGATCGAATTTTTAATTTGCGCGTCTTTAATGACATTTTTCGCTTTTCGTTTGTGTTCTGAAGGCGTTATTGTCGCGGAGAAAACGCACATGGACGAAGGAGTGATCGGCATGTTCTTTCTTGCCGTGGCGACTTCTTTTCCGGAAATCATTACCGGCGCGACAGCGGTGTCGGTTCTCGGAAAAATCGGGTTGGGATTCGGTGATATCGCCGGATCCGTGATAGTGAATTTTATGATACTGGCGGCTTTGGATTATTGTTCGGGAAAAGGAAGAATATTTTTAAAGATCTCCGATTTGAACAAAATAACCGGAATATTTGTTATTTTTGTTGCCGCGATTATCGTGACGTCGGCTTTTTTGCGCGGGTCGGGATTGAGTCTCCCGGCGTTCAAAGGGATCGGACTGGAAAGTGTCTTAATAGTGGCAATTTATTTTGTGTATCTCGGGATCATCAAAAAGAGGGGATTCGCGCGGAATGAATTTGTTTCGAAAGATAGATCACAGACTGTTTTGACCATGTGGGCCAAATTTGCGTTCTTTTTGTTGGTCGTAATGGGTTTGGGGATATGGATGGCGTCTATCGGCGGAAAAATAATTGTGAACACAACTTTGACGGAAACTTTTACCGGAACGCTTATTCTTGGTGTGGCAACATCTCTTCCGGAAATAATAGTTTCGTTTACGGCGCTTAGGACCGGATCCGTTAACATGGCGGTAGGTAATATCCTCGGAAGCAATCTTTTTGATCTTTGTATAATTCCGCTTTTTGATGCTCTCTGCCGTCGTCCGATTTTGGGAATGCTGTCTTTCGGGCAAGTTTTGGCCGCGGGATTTGTTTTGATTCTATCGGTGATCACTATTGCCGGACTTTATTGGAAAAAAGAAACCAATAAAAAACTTAGTTTGGATACGGGGATGATTTTTATTGTGGGCGCGATTGGATTCGTGCTACTATATTTTATCCGGTGAGGCGAGTCATATCATGAAAATGTTTACGAGAAAAAATACGGAAGATTGGGAAGAGAAGCGGCTTGCTCCTTACGCGATGAAGAGCGCCAAGACGCGCGGTCGGTGTCATAAGGAGAAAGAGCATCCGTATCGTACGGTTTATCAAAGAGACAAAGACCGAATAATATATTCGACGGCTTTCAGGCGGCTTGAATACAAAACTCAGGTTTTTGTCAATCATGAAGGTGATTATTACCGAACTCGCCTTACGCATACGATCGAGGTAACTCAGATCGCTCGAACGATCGCTCGGGTTCTCAAACTGAATGAAGATCTTGTCGAAGCCATCGCGCTTGCACATGACTTGGGTCATACTCCTTTCGGTCACGCCGGAGAAGACGCTTTGAGTGAACTGATGAAGAAGCATGGAGGATTTGATCACAATACGCATGGACTCAGGGTGGTGGACGTTTTGGAAAAGAGGTCGCCGCTTTTTCCCGGTTTAAATTTGAGTCACGAGATCCGTATGGGAATAATCCGGCACGCGACTCCGTTCGATAAAAAACGTCAAAGCAACCTCCAAATTCAGGGACCGCATCTTCTCGAGATCCAAGTTGTTGATATCGCCGATGAAGTGGCGTATGACAACCATGACTTGGATGACGGTTTGAAAAGCGGACTCCTCTCTGAAAAAGATCTTGTAGGCATTCCGATGTGGGATGAGGCCCGGAAGTATCTAAACAAAAGGCACAAGAATGTGAGTCAAGAAATCAGACGGTCGGAAATGATCAGGTTCCTGATAAATATGCAGGTAACCGATATAGTGGAGAATACATCCGATCGGCTTGAACATTTAAAGATCAGAGATGTCCGTGATCTCCAGAACCTAAAAAAGCAGGTGGTGGGATCAGGTCGTTCAATGGATTCGAAACGGCGTCTTTTAAAAAAAGTTCTGGAAGAGAAACTTTATAAACATTATCGAGTGATTCGTATGACCGATAAAGCTTCTCGTTTTCTAAAGAGCTTGTTCAGGATATATTCTGAAAACCCGGGTCAACTTCCTCCGCAAGCGTTAGAAAAGATAAAACAATACGGCAAAGAAACAGCTATTTGCGATTATATAGCCGGTATGACGGATCGTTACGCGCTTGACCAATATAAAAAGTTCTTCGACCCTTACGAAAGAGTATAAAAAACCGGACAAAAAAGAAAGTTGCACAATAATGGAAAGATTATTCTCCAAATTTAAAGATAACTGGGAATCAAAGGAAGAGGCGCGAGCCTTAAAAAAATATTTAAAAAATCCGGCATGGATCTTTTTGCCGTGCGCGCCTCGAAAGATTGAAGACTTGAAAAATACGCAAATCCCGCGACACATAATAAAGCCTCATACCGATCGGAAAAAGGTCCGATTAGAACTTAAAAAGATTCTTGGAGCTATAAAGAGATCAAAACGGAAGAAGGCTTTAGAACAATTTCAATATGACGAGAGATCGTTCGGAGCAAGTTTTCCTCTTGTGCTTCCCGCAGGTATTTTTGGTTTTTTGATCATATGTCCGCTAAAAAAGAAGATGTCTTCGGAATTCCAGAACATTTTTACTTCATTTGTAAACGTTGCGATCCGGGAAACTTGCAAAGAAATTGAACTGGAAGATATAAACCGAACCGTTCGCCCGAGAGCCATTGCTCTATCAACCGTTCACACCGTACACAGATTGATGATGTCGACGCTCGACTTGAACGAACTTCTTCCGAGAGTGGCCAGGCTTTCCCTGCAGGTTATTAGGGCGAATCGGTGTTCAATAAAGCTTGTAGACAAAAAGCGGAAGGTTCTTTTGCCTCGAGCGACGATCGATCTTAGAAAAGAAAAAACCAAATTAAAAAAAGTTCAGATTGGTAAATACGCGCCCGGAAGAGCCGTTAAACACGGTCGTCCCATACGCGGTAAGAATTATTTGGCATATCCTATGATCGACGAAGATGTTGTCGGGGTGATAACGCTTTATGATAAGCTGGACGGGTCTAATTTTACACAGTTTGATGAAGATATTATGAAGACCCTTTCAGAACAGGCGGGAATCGCGATAAAAAACGCCCAACTTTTTAAAGAACAAACGGATCTGACCTTGGGAAGTATAAAATGTATCGCCTATCTTTTGGAAAATCGTCCGCATGGCGTACATCGCGCGGAGGCGTCTTTCTTGAAATTGATAAGCATTATCGGTCCTAAGTTCAATATGAACGAAAGCGAAATAAAAATGCTTCAATACGCGGCAATGCTTCATGATGCCGGACAGATCGGGATCCCGGAAAAACTTTTGATGAAAAACAAAGGGTTAACAGGGAGAGAATATGATATTGTAAAAACTCATCCCCTAAAAGGCGCGGCGGTATTTTCCAAATTCAAGCCGTTAAAACCTATAATCCCGATCATGCTGTATCATCATGAAAATTTTAACGGAAAAGGATATCCGAAAGGATTGAAGGGACGCGATATTCCTTTGGCCGCGCGGATATTGGGAGTGGTCGGCGCTTTTGAATCGATGATTACGGACAAACCCTATCGTAAAGCTCTTTCCATACCCGCGGCGATAAACGAAGTGCGTAAGAATGCCGGTATCCAATTTGATCCGGATGTTGTTAATGTGTTTTGCTGTGCGGTCAAACGTCGTGATGTGGAGAAACTTTTGAAAAAAGAACTGGGAGTGCATTGTGAAAAATAAAATTCAAAAAATAATGCAAGACGAGCTTGCAAAAGAAATTTTAACTTTCTTTTATCAAAACCAATCAAGTGTTGACAGCGTAAGCGGTATTTCAACATGGGTAAGTAATGAACGCAAAGATGTTGAGCTCGCTTTGGAAGAGTTGGTTAAACTTGGAGTTGTTGAAGAAGACAGTACCGGGTCGGCAAAAGGATATTCATATACACGTGACGAGAAAATAATGAAAATCGTAAAAAAGCTGATGAGCGATGCACAATAATAAATCTTTCAAAATTCCTCGATTCGTATTCATTCTTTTAGTAATGGGTTTAGCGACAGCAATTTGTATTCTCTTCATGTTTGATCTCGTGATATTCACCATCGATCGTTTTAGCCCGTATAATTTATCCTGTAAGGTTACGAACGGGAATATTTTTAATGAAATGGAATGTAAAAATGTAAGGTTCGGCTCGAGATCTAATTCCCACGGCGAAGGACCGGATTTTCAGATCAACGTACAAAATGTAAAACTCAAATTGGATGGAAAGTCTTTATTCACTCGAGGACGTATAGAATTGGATTGCTTACTGGAGGAGACATTATTTGAAAGCGCCCCGGGAGATGTTTTATCCGCCGGGGCGAATGATGTTTTAGCGGCGTCTTTTGATGGGAAGCGTGAGTACGAAGTAATAAAGTTTAAACTTTTATTAGATAAAAAACTTGTAAAGATTTCAGGCTTTGTTGCCGAATCGGAAGACATAAAGGTAAGCGGCGACTATGCCTATTTCAAAAGGCAAAAAGACGTGCGGATGAATGTGAAAGTGGCGTTTTCTCCGAAAATAATAAGCACGTTCAAAGACGATTTTATAACGAAAAATATGTTATCGGTGGATCCCGACGGATGGTATAGCACGATGATCGAGTACAATGGGAATCCCGAACTGTTAAAAGCGATTTCACAAATCATTATTCCTCCCGCAACCTCGTAGGTTTCAACCAATTGGTAGTTAATTTGAAATCCGTAGGGGCACGGCATGCCGTGCCCTTACCCTTACGAGTTTGAGGTAATAGTCACAGCATGAGCCAGACCTGGGGAGTTGGGAGGGACCGAGAACGTTAAATAAAAAGTTAGTTTTTTTTTAATTTTTCGAAAATACTTGTTTAAACGTCAGAATTTAGTATAATACACGTCTTGTTAGAAAGCATTATTATGCCGGAATGTAGCCATAATGACAGAAAACGATTTTAAAAACGATTTTTTTGAAGGCCGGTTTTATGAAGCGGGAAAAAAGAAATCTCGTTTGGTAAACCGGTGTTCCGAGAGGCGGGCGGTATCTCACATAAAGATTCCCGTTGAGTATGCCGTTATTTTGGTGATAGTGATAATGACTTTTGTGACGGTAGCGTATGCTGTCGGAGTTAAAAACGGGAAAGCTTCCGTAAAAAACGACAGCGTGAGTGAAAACATTGTGATCGCGGCCCCTGCGCCGGAGCTGAAAGAGATCGTTGTAAATGTTATTTCGGAATCTTCGTTGCCTGACGGTGAGGCTATGCCGGAATCCAAAGAGATAGAAGAAGTTGTTTCCGGGGATGTTGTTTTTTCGGTGGAGACTGAAAAGGATGTTTCGGAAGAGCTGATCCAAGCGGAAGAGGAAATTCAAGAGGAGCCGGAGATTGACTCCGAGCTTTTGCCGCAGGCGGAATACATAGTTTGTTTGGCGTCTTTTAAAAATAAAAAGTTTGCCGCCAAGGATATTAGCGCTCTCACGCGCGATGGAGTCCGGACGCGTTTGGCTAAAAAGGGAGATTGGTATCAGCTGTACGCGGAGGGTTTTACAACTATTGATGAAGCCCGAAAGGCAAAAGAGAAACTCACTAAGACATATAAGGATTGTTACATAAAAAGGACCAGATAGAATAACAGGGAGGCAAGATGTCACAACATCCAAGTTTAAAAAGCGGTCAAGTCGGGTCGAAGTTTCGTTCGGTCTTAAAGCGGTATGAGAAAATAAAGGAACTGGTGGAAAAAGAAAAATGGGAAGAAGAAAAAGATTCCGTTTATAAACTGCCAAAGATCAAACGCATAAAATTTAAGATAAAGAAAGCCAAAGGCCCTGAGGAAGAAGAAGGGGCTGAAGGCGCACCTGAAGGCGCCGGTGCGCCCGCTGAGGCGAAAGCGAAAGAACCCGAAAAGAAACCGGCAAAAAAAGATGATAAAAAAGCCAAAAAAGGCTGATTTTAACCGGAAACGCGAAGGATGGTCCCATGATATCTTTTGAAGATTTCAAAAAGCTGGAACTGAAAATCGGGAAAATAGTAAACGCGAAAATACACCCCGATGCTGATAGACTTTATGTTCTTGATGTCGATCTGGGCGAAGAAACAAAACAAATTGTTGCCGGGATCAGAAAGAGTTATTCTGAAGATGAATTGGTTGGAAAACACGTTGTTGTCGCCACGAATTTAGAACCGGCGACAATAAGGGGAGAAGAGTCAAACGGTATGGTTCTTGCCGCGGCAAGTGATAAGGGGCCGATCATAATAGTTCCGGAGAAAGATGTTTCCACCGGAGCGGTTGTTAAATAGTAGGTTGGTATATATCGTGTATATGCTATGAATGGGGGGAACTTCCAAACATCCGCTATTAACCGATGATTAATCATCAATAACTGGATACTGAGAATGTATCCTCTTTTTTTTGCCTTTAAGTAAGAAATATGATATACTTACAGTAGGAAATCTTTCAAAAAGGAGGTGAGGAAAATGGTAGTAAAAGTGAGCAGTAAACATCAAGTTACCATACCAAAGGAGATAGCAAGAGTTTTTGATTTAAGAAAAGGTGACGTGTTGGAGGTGATGAGGAAAGGGAATAGAATTATCATGATTCCTAAGGAAGTTATTTTGGAAGATAAGTATCCTAAGGAAGATATAGAGGCGGCGGAGAAAGTATTATCAAAAAAAGTTTCCAGAGAGGAAGTTGCTTTTGAATCAGGGGAGCAAATGATAAACTCTTTGAGAAAGCGAGTGAAGAAATGAAGTATGTTGTTTTTCGTTCGTTTCTCAAGAAGCTTGATTCTTACAGGGAAAAAGAACAAAAAATCATTGTTGATGCGATAGAAAAGATTAAAAATTATTTGGAAACTAATGAAGCTCCTTATGGTTTGAGAATTAAGAGGCTCTCGAAAAAGATTTACGAAGGAAGAATTAATATTCATCTTCGTGTCGTATATTTTCGTGAGAAGGAAGTGGTAAAGTTTTTTTGTTTAGGAAACCACGATGATATCAAGCATTGTCTTAAGACGTCGAAGCAAAGACTTAAATGAGGGGTCGGGGAGTTTCCCGACTCCTCATCCTGAAGCCCAAAGGGCTGAAGGATCTCTATAGATTCTTTTGGAAAATTAACAAGAGATCCTTCGCTTTGCTCAGGATGAGTGGTCGGAGAAAAACTCCCCGA
>JADHWG010000045.1 GCA_016783605.1 Candidatus Omnitrophota bacterium
CGTATCACTATACGGAACTTATGAGAATGAACTCCTCCGCTCTCCAAAGCCTTTTAGACGAGGATCGAAGTCGGCACAAAGAGGCCATAAATAAAGCCATCGAGCAGGGCGCGAATATCAACTTGGTTCAAACGCATGATTACGAAGCGAATCTCCGAAAAACCGCGAAAACTTTGCTGCAGAGGCAAGCGATATTGCGAAGAACAGAAAAGATCAAACCCGTTACGTATTTGGAAACTATCACATTTTCGCATAGAGAGCTTAATGAAATGGTTGAACGTGAAATTTACCGCGAAATACGCATGATCCTGGAAAGTATCGGCAAATCGGATGAGGACTTACAAAATGAAAACATTTTGCTTAGTGACGGAACCTACAACATCTTCGAACTTTATTCTCAATACGGCGCGGTTCTTAACGCAAACGGCATTCAACTTGTTAAAGGCGAAAACGGAAAAGTTGTTGTAATCACAAGGGGAATAGTTTCCCATTGCGGAAGAGTTTCCGGACAGGTTTGGATTAATACGGACGACTTGGCAATGAAAAGGGAAGAACTCAGAAAAATATTATCTGAAGACACAGATCCAATCAGCGAGGCGAAACTCGAAAGCCTGGCAATAGACGCTTTAACCCGACATTTGGAAACGGAAAGAGACGAACTTTTAGATCAAACAAAAAAAGAACTAAACTTGCTCGGAAAAACTCCGAAAGAGACGATTGACGCAATACGCACACTTCCCGATAACAAGGCGCAAAAAGTGCGTAAAGACGCGCATAACGCCGCAGTTGCCGCGGAAAAAGAGTTTATCGAAACTCAGATCGAGGCGCAAAAACGAGCCGTGAAACTGGCCGGTTCCCGCGCGGCTGATCTTAAAGAAAAGCTCAAAAGCCGCGGAACCCGCGCGCCGGACGATGTCGCGGAACAGTTCGACCAGAATATCACCAGTTACCATAAAATTTTTCCGAGAATCAAAAGATGGTGGCGTAAAACGATAAGTCGTTCGGAATTTGTTACAGGAGCAAAAAAAATCTTCGCCAAAACTGCCGAGAAAAAAGAAGAAGAAAGAAAAAACCTCACAAAAAAAGTATCCAAAGAAATAGACGTAATTGAATCGACTGCCGAAATAATGAGTACCGGCACAAACTCAATCCATACGGCGGTAATTGATGAGATGAAAAAGAAAGTAGATAAAACTATCGCGCAAACGGAAAAAAAGATCCGGATTATCAGAAACGCGCTTAACGTCAAACTCCCGGAAATTATGAGATTAAAAAGAAAGAATAATTTGGGAACCACGTGCGAAGAAGGTTATAAAACAAACATGGAAACCGAGCTGGCAGAACTCGACAAAGAACTCGCTATTTGGAAAGAAATATCCAGCGACAGAAAAAAAATCGCGTTACTCTCGCTTATCAGGCAAAACGATGCCGTTTTAAGAGAAATGGTCAAACAAAATGAATTCGACACACAGGAATTCAGGATACTTTCCGCCGCGAACGTAAGTTTGACAATGAAACTCCGAAAGGGAATGGTGCTTCGCGAACACCAGATAGAAGCGGTTGAATATACTATTCAAGGATTTATTCTGAACCTGGAAACCGGCCAAGGTAAAACCTTCGTCGCCCTATATGACAGATATCTCGCCTCACTCAAATGGGAAGGGAACCCCGTAGACATTATGGCGAAAGAGGATAAAGAGTCAAAAAAACTGGCGTATGAATTAGGCATGCAGTTCAATATGCTGGGTCGGGGGTACGATTTTATAAGCGCGGAACAGGATATGGATTATGACGGCAAAATTTTGGACTTCTATATGGAAAACGGCGAATTGGATAAAGCCGCGAAAGAAAAAGAGCTTCTTAAAAGAAGACAAAAGGCATCTCTTGCAAACATACGGTTTGTTTCTCACCACATAGTTTTTGCCCTTCTTCACGATATCCGAATCGGCAAAAAAAAGATCAAAGACCGTTACCTGCTTAAAGGCTTTTACGATATTCTCATCGATGAAAGCGACAGTCTTGTTTTGGATCAGGCGCTTTCTGAGTTCATTATTGCCGTCCGTGAAGGACGGCTCAGTCCGCATTTGGCGCTTCCGTATTACATCGCATGCAGTATGGCGGCATTACTTCAGAAAAATACTGAAAAGACCATGCTGAAAACCACTTATGACGAAAAACTGGATGAACTAAAAAGTGAAGACGACGAAATAAAAGAAGTTCCGGGCGTATGGGTAATCTTGAACGAGGAGACAAATAAACCCACTCTCACAAAAGAAGGAAAAAATGCAGTTGATAAGATCGTTTCGGAGGCGGAAGAGAAAATCCTGACAAACATGGGTTTCAAATATACGACAAGCACTAGACCCGATTGGAAAAAACTTGTCCAGGACAGTTTAAATGTGCGTTTTCGTGAAGGGCAGGCATATTGGGGAGTAAACCCTGAAACCGGAAAAAGAGAAGCGCGCCTTCTCGCGGAAGGGCTTGACGCGCAAGGCAGGAAATGGCAGGACGGCCAGGACGAGGCGGTACAGATCCTCATGGGGAATTATGAAATATCCGGTCCCGGAAAAACTCAGTCGAAGATGTCTATGAAAGAACTTTTAGATATGGTGTATGAAGGCCGCTGGACGGGCTTAAGCGGTACCAATATCGAAGCGCAGGATGAATATTCAGAAAACTACGGCGGCAAACAGGTTGAAAAAGCGGCAACGTTCGAAAAAGGGTCTCTAAAACACAAAAAGGATGTCACAGTTTTAAAAGGCCAAAAGTTTAAACAAACAATACTCGAATTCTGCCGTTTGCGGCAGGATGAATATCTTTCGGGCATACCAGTCGTTCTTATGAGAGGTGAATATCACCGTCATAAGAAGTTTGTGGAACAAGTGGAGCTGATCCTAAAATTGGCAAAAGGTGAGGTATATATTGATGATGATATTGCTCCGACACAATGGTTAGATGAGGAGGGCATACAAGAAGTTATAAAAACGTATATCGATTTAACCGAAGATGATATAGAAGTTCTACTAAACCAGGATATGCAAAAATTCAGGACAGTTTCCGCCGATAACGAGGCTGAAAAAAAGAACGTTGAAGCCACCGCCGGACGGTTAGGATATCTTTCAATTATCCCCAGTGACATGGGAGGCCGCGCGTCAGATTACGGTGTTGAAGGCTTGGGCGAGATATACAAGGATGTCTTAAAAACATTTAGCGGCATATCCGAAAACGATCTTATTAAAAAAGCCATTTGCACAGTCCTCAACAAGAAAACAAAAGACAACATAAGCGGTGTAGATAAATTCGGCGAAGAATACAATTACGCGCGGGAAATCCTGAAACAAGCCGGTATTTTGAACGAGGTAGAATCCATTCAGGAAATAATCGCGGAACTTGGGGATGTTTCAAACGAGAATAATCTCAGAGATAACGCGGGAAGAAATATCGCGCGGGAAAATCTGGAAAACCGGTTAAAGACCGAAGAGACAGGGTTATTCCACACATTGACCAATAAATATATGGGCGAAAATGATGTGGACTTGGCATTTTTCATACAGGACCTTGCCCAAAAAATCATTTTGCGTTATGACGCGAATTACGGTATTCAGTTTATCAAAGAAAAAGACAAAAACGAAAGAGTCGAAGTGCAAAGTGACGGTCGCGCCGCGCGAGTCGGCATGCCCGGAGGCGTGATTAATATCGGAGAGGCGTCGGGTGACGAAACAACTACGGACACTCAAATGGTATCGGACGCTTTCAGTGCTCGAGACACTTTTCGATGGTACTCTATGGGAGATTGGGCATTCAGACTAACGTACAAATGGAGGCTAAAAAAACTTGAAAAACTTGAAAAGAAGCGTAAAACCGCCATCGGAGAGCAAAAGTACAAGGAAGCGGATGAGCTAACCGAAAAAATCAAATCTCTTGAGAAAAAACTGGCAAATGACGTCAGCTATAGAGGAACTTTGGCGTATTTCGGTGAAATTAACCGGAGATTGCAGGATATTGATGAAAACAGAGCCAATTCCGAAGAAAACGCCAAAAAAGAAATTTTGGAGAAAGAATGGAACCTATATCTCACCGCCGCGCAAAAACGAAACGAACGCAGACACGCGAAAATACGAAAATTCCGTAACCTGAGAAACACTTTACCATATCAGTCAAACTTTTTCCATTTATCAAGAGAGATCAGCGACAATAAAACGCTTCGCGCCCGGATAACAAAACTGATCGTAAAGTTTCACATAAAAGAAATTGTAAAGGGCGCGTTTCCGAAATCAATAAAAGTTTACCGGAAGAATCCGGAAGAACGAAAAAACGCGTATACGGAATTAAAGCGCCGGATACATGCGGTATACGACGAGACTTTGGATCTTGATTATCTTAGCGCGCTTCTTGAGCGAGAAGTTTTCAATAAACGCCGGCCTTCCAAAAAAGATATTGAAAAAGTGTTGACCGGCATTTTCACCAAAGGAGTTGAAGCAGGCAAGATCTTACCCGAAGAAGCGACCATAACAAACATTCTATCAGGGGTCATTGAAAAATTTTTGGAAGAAGAACGTCTTGTCCTCACTTCCTCGGTTCGTTGGTGGCGCGTAACTATGTGGCGGCGCAGTTTGCGGCAATACGGCAACGGCTGGTTTTTCGCGAAAAAGCGAGTGGCTAAAAACGCGGCGAAAATCGACGTTGCACGCCAGCTTAAAAAATATGATGAGGCTTTAGCCGCTCAGAAACTCGAAGATGAAGCTTCAAAAAAGAACACCACATCTTTTGACTTGGCTTTACAAGCTCAAAAAAGCGTAGAAGAAATGATTCTTAATACAATGAAAATCCCGAAGATGGGGCATGATCAGGAATCTCGAAGGAAACCGGTTACTACCCCGTCTGAGCGGAAATATCAAAAAGACAAAAAACTCCGTGTACGCAGAGAAAGTGTTTTCGGTCCGGCCGCGTCGAGGGAAAAACAAATACAAGAAGCGCCGGCAACAACTACGGCATTAGAAAAAGAAGAGGAAGATACCAGAAGAGTGGATCCGTCTTTCGCGCGGGAATTTAAAGCAGACGGCAAAGTAGAAAAAAAAGAACAGAAACATGTTACAAGCGAAATAGAGGAGAACACCGCCAAACTTGAATCTGAAAAACAAAAACGTGAAAAAGATTTTACCGAAAAAGAAGATGCGTCAAAAAAAGCGACAACTTCTGAGTCAATAACACTTATGGACAATAGCAGTTTAGACGTACAGATCTCTGTTTTGCCGGAGGGAAAAACGGCAGGCCCTGGATTATTCGCGCGCACACTTTCAGCTTCACCTTCGCCAACCGGCACTCCGCCGGAAGACACCATTATTTTCTGCGGCAAAGCCGGGGCATATTTTGAGAGCCGACGTGAAGAAGAAAAGGATTCTCTCCGAAAAGAAGCGGCAGAACTTCTGAACAATGTGCCGAAACCCACAGACTCCTGCCGAGTGCTGATAATAGAAGACGTCTCCCAGGTAAAATCTCTTACTGAAAGCGGAGAGAACATCGAATTTTACACAAAACACGGCGTTATGGTTTTAAGCAAACGCACAGCGAGTCAAATGGCGCTTGCGTGGAAAGAAGCTCAAGATGGAGCATTGTATGACGCGTCATCCTTAGACAAAAAATTAAACGGCATTCTGCTTCAGTCCCAGGCGGAATTTGTAAATGGATTCGGGGCAAATTTTTTCTGTGTCCCTTCAAAAGAAGAAAAACAGGATGACGGAACTATAACGTCCTGGGGCATCTACGAAGTTTCTGACGAGAATATGCCGGATGAAGGTTACGAGCGGTTTATTTCAGCGCTTTCCCTAATTTCAAAAGAGGGGACAGCGGCTTTTAGAGATCACGAAAAAAATACAAAACTTCTGGTCAAACCGGATGTCCCGGATGTTCTCCTGCGAACGCCGAAATGGCGGTATTTTAAGCGTAAACGGGAAAAAGAAAAAATGCAAAAAACGTTTGAAGAAGGGCAAAAACGTCCGGACATGAACATAATCCTGAAAAACCCGTTCTTCCGCGCGCTTATTTACTCGAAAGAAAATATGCCGATAAAATTCCGTGAAGACGGCAGTGTCCTTATAGGAACCCAACTGCTCACTAAAAATAATTTCAGGCAGAAAACAGCGCTCAGCTTTCCCTCAGAGGACTTTTTTGAACGATCCCTTCCACGGATCGGAGAAAGATTTCAGCAGTGGCTGGCAGAAATACACCTTTTTTGGGGAATCATAGTAGGTATTGCCTTTTTCGCGTTTAAAGGCATTTTCTATGATCTGCCAAAGCACGTTAAGACTTTTGTATGGGAAAAAGGGTTACGGCGCTGGTTTCTTGAGAAACCGGAAACAAATGACGAGCTGATAAAAAAATATTACGATCCCGTTTCCTTTGGTCTTGATGCTACTACGCCGAAGGAAATTCCGCCTGCTATCGCAAAAAAACTCGGCATTGTCCTAACCACGCGGGAAGAAAACGAAATCGAGCTCAACGTACTCGCGTTAGCCGAAATTATATCAAAAAAGGCCATGCGTTCCGCATCACCCAGTCGCCGTGAACGTCTCTTGGAAGAGGCGCGCCGGATTGCGATGTACTTCTACGTCCGAACAAAAGACACCGCCGCCGCAACGATCCTGATCAATATCCTGCTTGAGATGAAAAATTACGATGACGTTATTCATTACGGCAAAAAGATCATCCGTTCCGCCGATAAAGAAAACCGCTATCGCCTCACATGGACATTGCCGCCGAAATATCAGGACATACTCGCGGCACTATATGAAGCATATACCCAAAAAGGCAATATGTGGAAACGCACCTCCATTCGGCGCAAAATGGATAAAGGCACTTTGCAAAAGGCTGTATCCAAATCCATTCGCACGGCTAAAAAACCGGAAGAGGAAGAAAAGCCTGATACCGGTAAGGGGATAAAAGGTCTTTATGAAAAATCTTATCTTGTGAAGCCCATTGTCGATTTTTATAAAAAGCAAAAATTCGTCACAAAGTCT
This sequence comes from Candidatus Omnitrophota bacterium, assembly GCA_016783605.1. Taxonomy (GTDB): domain Bacteria; phylum Omnitrophota; class Gorgyraeia; order Tantalellales; family Tantalellaceae; genus BS750m-G21. The sequence continues at coordinate 7,017 of JADHWG010000045.1, forward strand.
TTAATAACGTCTCCTCTTTACGTCTTGGTTTGGGCTTTTGGTCTAAAAACTGCTTTGATCTCTACGCCAATGATAATCGCGGCAATCTTTATTTTGGACGTTGTCATTGCGCCAATCGTCGTGAAATGGTACAAAAAAAATGCTGCGAGACGCGATAAAAAACGTCTTGTGTCAGAGTCTCCCGGTGATGCCGAAACCAGAATAAAACTAATTGAACTCTTCTTTGGTTCACCTGACGATTTTGATACAAAGTACGCAAAAAAACTTTTGAATAAGCTTGAAGCATCCCTCAGATTAACCGGACGATCTTGGTTTTTACGCGGACTATTTTTTATCCGGCCAAGTTTCTTTTATTCCTCAAATCGACTGAATGACACGCTGGACCTGACCGAATATTACTTAATACGTTTCAGTGATGCGGAAAAAGGACGGGAAAAAGCCGAAAAATTACTCAAATTTGCCGAAAAACATTTCACCACATACACCAGTACCCGTTACGACTTACTTAAAGCTTTGCTTGAACTTAAAAAAGGCGAAAAAGACATTCTTATCCACGGGAAAAGTGTTCCCGATATTACAAAAAAAATTGACGTAATTGGTAATTCACCGTTGGAAATTTTGTTTTTACTCGGAATGGTTCTGAAAAACACCGCGGCAGAGGACCGCGATGACAGCAAACTTAAGAAAGTCATAAATGAAGTAAAAGCCAGAAGAAATCGTCTTTTGCCTCAGGAAGGAACCGTCACCGACGGTGACAAAAAGCTGTTGGATTCAACGGACGACATGCTTGGAATTGATGCCCTGTTAGGAGCTCCCGCGTACCCTGAACGGTATCAGGAAAAATATAGCGATCTCAGCCGAATGCTTAACCGGCTTCTTAGGGAAGAAACCGATGAGGCGCAAAAAAATAAGGAAAAAACCGCGGACGACGCGTACCAAAACGATAAAAAACTTCGTCGGGAAACGCTCGACGAAAAAGAGGTTACAATTCGAGATGAAGAGAAAGAAAAAGAGAAGGACAGGCAAGAAAAACCGGAGGAAAAAGAACTGAAAGCGCGGATAAAAACGTGTATTAGAGAGCTGAAAAGTATTGACGGGGATATTGAAGAGAAAAAAATTGAAGAGAGGCTGATTGGAGATTACATTTCTCTCGCAAACCTCTATGCCGAAAAACACGAAAAAACATCTCTCTGGAAGAAATTTTGGCGAAAAATAACCTTTATAAGCTTTAAAACAAAAGAGACCAGAGCCCTAAAAAATGCGATTCGCATATCCCTGGAAGCAAGTAACGATGAATTACAATTTTTAGCAGAAATGAAACTTCTGGAAGTAAGTATTGGGAAATGGCACTTCAAAAAAGTTTCGTGGCTTATCGCTAATATCAACGCTCTTTTGCCTCTCATTAAGTCTCTGCACGCGAAAGACAGAAATGAGACAATATCGGAATCCGAAAAAGAAACCTTATCTCTTGCTCTTGCAAATCTACACAAAATGACAAAACTTCTTCTCGAGACAAGAAAGGCAAGAGACCTCTATCACGAGAGAGCCGCGACAATAAGGACTCTCTTAGAGACAGATCTCATGGAGATAGAAGACACGGAAGAAATAAAGACGCTTATTGCTTCCAAATCGGACAAAGATCTGAGCCTGCGAAAAGGTCCATGGAGAAGAAAAGGGGAAATCAGGGTTGAACTATGGCAAATTGAACGCAAGCTTTTGGGGCTTGAAACAGACCTCGAACGAAAACAGGATCAACGAAAAGAGAGCATAGAACAAAAAAAAGATACAACCTCGATCGATGCGGAAATAGTTCAACTTAAAACAGAAATGAGCGCGTTGAATGATCAAATCGCCGAAATGTATTTTCAAAACCTGAAACTTCGAGCAGAATCGGTAGATTCAATTGATTCCAATCCGGAGCTCGTTTGGAATTTTGTTTTAAACGAACTAAAACCGGACATAGATGCTTACTTGCAAAGGGAACAGGAAACGGAAAGAATTTACGAGACATCTTATGACGTCTTCAAGAGTGAAATGGAAACAAAATTGGGGAGCGCGATTCCTCCTAATTTAAAATCCGCGATCTTATATTTATTCGTTTTGGGGTGGATGAAGACAAATCAACGGCAGTTTAACGACATTCAATTAAAAAATCTCAACGAGAAGAAAGACGCAATTGACATAAAGAAACCGCCCGCAGAAATACAGTCCGGCAAAATTAAACATACGCGAAACGAAGATGACATTATTTCCAAAATCGTTCTGGAAGAAAAACGCGAATTAAACTCCGCGGGGTTTAGTTCAGCGTTTAAAACGTATATTGTTCTACTTTTAGATCCGGATCTATCTCCAAAATATAAAACATGGATCACCGAACAACTGCTTTCTATTGTTAACAGAACCGTTCAAAGCGACGAAATCCGAAGCATTGAAGCCATATTGAACAAAATTTCGGACACTCCTCTGGTTTTAAGGATCAAGCTCCGACTGCTTAAACGGATTTATGTTGAACCGGCTCTTAAAGACATGTGTAAAGCCAAGAAAGATACGCTCGATACTGTCACTTCCCACGTTGAGCAATATGTAAACGGCCTTCTTTTCCTGATAGAAAAATCGGACGACGCTGACGTGATCAGTAACGCGAAAAACGACTTTTTCGACATTCTGCCGAGACTTCCGACAACGGAAAAAGAGAAATTCACAAAAGCTCTGCTCGCGTTAATAACACCGGATAATTTTGAATCCTTTTCATATGCCGTAAGCCAGCTTTTAAAAATCAACGAATCTTTTGAAGCGAAAAAGAACATCCTTATTGCGGTATTTAACCTCGCGAAACAAAGTGATGATACTAAGATTTTTGAAAAAGCCAAAAGTTTTGCCTCAGCTTTCTTTAAGACGGATTTTAAAGGAAAAACCACCTCATTTAGCGAATTCATAATGTACCTTATTCAGACATACCCCGCATTCGATTATACAAAACCCCTAAGTGTCTCTCGCTTCATAAGCGTTTTTATTCTTCTTAGAGAAGAAGCTGAAAGTCTTGGGAGGGCTGAAAACTTTGAAAATCTCAAAATTATCGCGCATGTTTTATCAGACAACAATGTCACCAATAAATTGGCCGCATTAGTACGAGAGCCCGATATTTCGCTACCCGAACAGGATAGATTTCTGTCAGAGCTTCACAATCTTTACTTCACGATCAACAAAGCTCAGAAAAAAGCAAAACAAAGACCAAAATTGTCACTTGCCCCGATAGAAACGGCACTTTTAGACGTCCGACAACAAATCGAAGAGGAATCAAGACAAAAGGCATGGGCTATATTGAGCGACGCGGGAGACGCGTTTTATCTTGAAGCTGACGCAAAATATACCGGCAGAGACAATGAGGGAGCTGTTTCAAACGCGTCGAAAGCAATTGAAAAATTCAAACAAATTATAGAAGAGGGCAGAAGATCCGGATATATTACCGACCGCGGAGAAGGCATTTTTGTAAAGTATGTGAATGACCAAATTATCCGGGCATATCTTTTAACTGTCCGATGTTTGCTTCTACAGGGTAAACAAGATGAAGCAACGAAAAAAGAGCACGAAATGCACTTATGGGCACACGCGAATGTTAATACACTGCAGAACGACCCCGGAGACGAACTCCGCGCCGCGGAAATGGTGTTGGACCAAGCCAAGCGTGCGGAACCCGAAAACGCGAAAGGTTCAAAGGAACGCGGGGATTTAAGACTTTCGTCTTATAAAAACGCACGCAACAAGGCAAAAGAAAAGCGCGAGAAAAGAGAAAAAGATATTGAAAAAAAGGCAGAACTCGAAAAAACGATAACTGAGAAACAATCGAAAATAAGCAACCTAAAAACGACTTTAAAGGGAAAAGAAAGCACGGTAAAAGACATCGAAAGTCGGCTTAGAAGTTTGAGAATGAATAAAGATGTGTTCACGCTCAGCCAATACCTTGGTCATCGTAAAGCAATATTTTTTGAACTTCGGGATGCGCAAAAAGAATTAACCACACAGAAAAACACACTTGAGGAGACAGAAAACGAAATAAAAAAATTAGAAGCCGAAAAAAATGAAGTTGCCGAACAGTTGGATAAAGGCGAGAAAGAATTTTTGGAATTGGAAAGAATGGAAACATTCGAGGACAAAAAGGCAGAGGAAGAAATTAATTTTGGAGAAACGTTTGATAACAGTTTTCAGCGTTCCATGGATGATTATATTTTGGCTCTTTCCCAGGCAAATGATAAGGAAAACGATATTGCCGTTGAAGTAGAAAAAGAACTCTTGTTTTTAGCGGAAGACAGCATTCGAGCAAGGTACGTCTTGGACGAAATCAGCCGTGTTCTGAACTCTTTAAGGGATGATGAAAAAGACGTAAAAAAAGGTGCATTAAAAGAAAAACGATTTAAGATCGTAGGAATCAAAATATGTGAAAACCTCCTAAAAACAGATGATCTGACCGGCAGAAAAAAGCTTATTTCAATTTTTATGGCAAGCTTAACATCACAGAATATTGACATAACATCGTATTTTGCCCTCGACAGGCTCACTCTCTTTGAGTATCTTACGGAAACGGATGACCCATTAACGCTTCAGCTTCTTCTCGAGACGTCAAAAAAACTGCCGAAAACACTCGTTGGCACACTCGCGCTCTGGAAACTCGTAAATCGAATGTATAAAACACTGAGCATCGCGAGTGAGGACGTTTTTCCCGAAAACCCTGCGATTTTGGACGCGTTCGCCGAAAAAGAAGCGGAATCTATTGTGGCCTTTCAAGGGAAAGAAAAAATGGCGAAAGAAGAAAAGGAACTATCACCAATACAAAAAACAGCTAAAATTTTAAGAGAATTGGAAACTCTTAAAACAAGCCTTGCGGCGATAGCTGATTTACAGACGACACTTACCGCCATCAAAAATGAGCACGATACGGACAAACCCTGGGAAAAAATGTCGGAAAAAGAACAGAAGGAATTCATAATTGATCTGGTGAATACTGATGTCTCCGTCTCCGAGCCATTGAAATTGGAAAATGCCGCTATAACTAATCCTGCCGAAAAAATACGGCAAAACGCGGATGTGGAATACAACGCCAATAAATATCGTGAAGCGGAAAAATTGTACGACGAAGCCAAAGACGCGGGAATTGATGACGCCAAGATCCATTATTATAGAGGCAGAATCTATGAATCTCGAAAATTATTCACTAAAGCCACGGAAGAATATGAGAAAGTACTTGAAAAAGGTGAAGAAAAGGACGAACCGATAATAGCGGACGCGTATGCGCGGCTTGTCAAGCTATATCAACTCTTCAATAAGTTTTCGGAACTCCGCAAAGTCCATGAAACCCGTGCTCAAAAACTTCTCGATCGTTTTACTTTGTTGTCATCTCCGACTTCTTTGTCATTCCCGCGGACGCGGGAATCTCTATCGCAAAATGACACAGACATTCTAAATGCCGCGCTTACCGCTGTCAATAAATCCTTAAACGTCATACCAAACCATGGTCCGGCTTTGATCCTAAAAGCAAAGATCCTAAATGCCTTAGGAAGAAGGGATGATGCGCTGATCTTAGTTAATGAAATACTTCTCCGGACCGACATGAATAGGGTAAAACGCTTTTTTCTTGAGGCGTTTAACCCCATGAGAAAATGGCGTGTTTTTAAGGCTACTGAGGCGGGAAAAGAGGCACATTTGTTACGGGCGAAGATATATGAGGCTGACAATGTGTATCCCAAAGCGAATAAGGATGTTAATATCGCCATTAAACTTGGAGAAACATCGTCGGATGCATACTTAATTAAGGCAAAAACCGAAGATCCGTTTCATACAGGACGTGTTTTTCAAATATGGGCCGCTATGATTGCCTGTTTAATGTTTGCTCCCCTTGTAATGAGTGTCGGCATAGCCTATTTTTTCTCACAAGCGTGGATTTCTCCGATAATTATCAGCGCGTATGGTAATAATTTTGCCGGTGTGATGTTCCTTGGCATCGTTATTCCCATTGTAGCTGAATTATTATCATGGTATCGCAAAACACCTTATTTCGCGGAACAAAAGGAATATTTGATAAAGGCGATAGATGCAGATTCCAAAAATTTTGAGGCAAAAGAGCTTTTATACGAACTTTTGTTTGAGAGAGAAGATCATGACGAAATTATAAGCGAATGTAAAAAGGAAGAAGAAGCTCTTAAAAAAGACCGGACACAGAAAGCTAGAGTCCAAGAACCAAAAAGAAGGCACGCTTTGGCGCTTTTGGACAAACAAAAACAAATTTTTAGTTTGCTGAGAGCTTGGAAACAAAATGAAAAGGCTCTGGCGCAACTAAATAGCGACATCAAAGAAGCTAAAAAAATTGACGAAATTTTAGCGGCTGACGGAAATCCGCTAACAAATACGCAAGCTGAATTTGAATCCCTAAAACAGCGCGCCCTGAAACTGATCCGTATCCGTATCTTTTTGCGTACGATTTTGGACAAGATCCTGTTTGTTTTCAGGATATATCGAAACGCGAATAAACAGGCACTTTATAGATATTTGCTTCTGTCCGCGCAGTTTAGCGGCGACAGACCGGGGACAACTGCCGCATTAGAAAAACTTTGGAATGCGTCGGACGTAGCCGCTTCCACACGCGAGGAAGCCGGAAAGGAACTTTCAGAAAACTTACGGTTGAGAGCACAAACGGAAACTGACACGAACTTCATACTTTTTCTGCTCGCGAGGGCGCTTTACTACGACCCGCATAATGCAAAGGCGCGCTTAGCTCGGGGCTGTGCTATGCCGCACGACACTTTCGCGGAGAAAGACATAACAAAAGCTTTGCAGGAAGAGCCGACTCTTAGGGAAACCGAAGAGGGGAGAGACGCGTATAAAATCTTGGCGGATTGTTACTTCAAAGACGGAAATTATGACGCATGGCTTGACGCCAGGAATAAATCACTTAAAAAATGGCAAGTTGATGCAACTTTATCTGCCGAGACTAAACTCAATGCGAATCTTGATAAAAAGGCGCGGGGTTTTATTGATAATGACAAGTTATGGAACGAATGGGCTGAAACTAAAAAAGAGGTTGAGAAACTAAACCGAAATTTGAAAAAACATTTTCAAGCCGGAAAAAGCTCCGATGAACAGTCCAACATGTATAAGGCTTTTAAGGAAAGACTCGACACAATCACACTTGTTTCTCCGTTTGTTACGGGCGGCGTAGACGCAAATTCTATCGAACTAATGAGACGAATTATTTTTCTCGCGCGCCGGAATAAGCGGGAAACCACAATACTAACAGAAATACTGAAACTGACTACAAATCTCGAGATAGAAGCCCGTGTACATTTCGCATTAGCCGAAATCTATAAAAAGGCCGGTAAAACCGACAAAGCATGGGAACAAATAAACGCGCTTACCGATACTCTGCGGAATTTACTGCCCGAATACGAAAAATCGCAAGTTTTA
>JADHWG010000009.1 GCA_016783605.1 Candidatus Omnitrophota bacterium
CTCGTAGGTGCAACCAGTTGCACCTACGAGGTGCAGTTTGAGGTCCGAGGTACGAGGTGGTTTTGGGGGGAAGGCTAATTTAGCTGTTTACAGTTTAGGGGGTATTTGATAAAATTAAGCTCGATTCGCGAAGATTTGAGAAGTTTAACTTAAAGGGTGAAGGAAAATAGAATGAAAAAAGTTTTAATTATCGGCGCGGGGGGAGTGGGGAGTGTTGTTGCCCAGAAATGCGCGGCGAATACGGAAGTTTTCGGGGAAATTTGTCTGGCGAGCCGCACTGTGAGTAAATGTGAAAACATCGCGCGGCTTATTGACCGCCCGATCCAAACGGCGTCTCTTGACGCGGACAATACGAAAGAGGTTGTGGAACTTATCAATAAGTTCAAGCCGGATATGGTGATAAACGTCGCGCTTCCTTATCAGGATCTTTCCATTATGGACGCGTGTCTTGAAACAGGGGTGCATTATCTTGATACGGCAAATTATGAAAAACCGGCCGAGGCGAAATTTTGCTACAAATGGCAATGGGATTATCGGGAGCGATTCAAAGAAAAAGGAATAATGGCGCTTTTGGGAAGCGGTTTTGATCCGGGTGTGACTAATATCTTCTGTGCTTATGCCGCCAAACATTATTTTGACGAGATCCATACCATAGACATTATGGATTGTAATGCCGGTTCTCACGGCAAAGCCTTTGCCACGAATTTCAATCCGGAAATAAACATAAGAGAGATAACCCAGCGCGGGAAATATTGGGAAGAAGGCAAGTGGCATGAAACCGATCCATTATCGCGTCATAAAACGTTTAATTTTCCGGAAATCGGTGAGCGGGAGATGTATTTGATGTATCACGAAGAGCTGGAATCTTTGGTAAAAAACATAAAGGGACTAAAGCGCATAAGGTTCTGGATGACGTTTGGGGAAGAATACCTCACGCATTTAAGAGTTTTGGAAAACGTCGGCATGACACGAATTGATTCGGTGGCATATGACGGAAAAAATATTGTTCCACTAAAGTTTTTAAAGGCTCTGCTTCCGGAACCGTCTTCTTTAGGTGAAAACTATACCGGCAAAACGAATATCGGATGTATGATGAAGGGAACCTCTGGCGGCGAAGATAAAGAAATATATATTTACAACGTGTGCGATCATGCCAAGTGTTACAGCGAAGTAAAGTCGCAGGCGATCTCTTACACAACGGGAGTTCCGGCAATGATCGGCGCCGCGCTCATGATGAGAGGGATATGGACGGCTCAAGGCGTGTTCAATGTGGAAGAGTTCGACCCCGACCCCTTTATGAAAGAGTTAAACAAACACGGCCTCCCGTGGACCGTTAAAACAATAAAATAAAACCCACCCAAATTGCACCTCGTAGGTGCAACTGATTGCACCTACGAGGTGCAATTTGGGTTCCGAAGTGGAATTAAAAGATTATGAATATTGCATCAAAAATACCTTACTCACCGTGTTATGTCGTTGACGAGAATTTATTGGAACGGAATCTTGAAGTTCTGAAAAAGGTTCAGGATCTAACGGATTCCAAAATAATTCTCGCGCTAAAGGGGTTTGCTATGTTCAGCACGTTCTCTTTGGTAAAGAAGTATCTTGCGGGTACGGCGGCAAGTTCTCTTGACGAGGCGCGTCTTGGATTTGAAGAATTCGGACCCGTAGTTCACGTGTCGGCGCCGGCTTATCGAGACGATGAGTTTAAAAAGCTAATGGAATATGCCAGTCACATCAGTTTTAATTCTTTCAGTCAGTGGAAAAAATTTAAACCTCTCATTGAATCTTCCGAAAAAAATATAAAATGCGCGCTTCGTATTAATCCTGAACACTCCGAAGTTAAAGTTGAGTTATATGATCCTTGCGCACCGGGTTCTCGTCTTGGAATTAAAAGAGAGGGGTTTGATGGTGAGAGTCTTGACGGTATTCAGGGATTCCATTTTCATACCCTTTGTGAACTTAATTCCGACGCTCTTGAAAGGACTCTTCGAGTGGTGGAAGATAAATTCGCGCTCTTTTTAAAAAAACTGAAATATATAAATTTCGGCGGCGGACACCATATTACACGTTCTGATTATGATGTCGACAGGCTTTGCCGGATAATAAACGATTTCAAAAAGCGTTACAATGTGGAAGTTTATTTGGAACCCGGTGAAGCTGTCGCTTTGAATACGGGATTCCTAATTTCGACAGTGCTTGATATCATTCCATCGAAAGACGCCGGCGCGGATATTGCCATACTTGATACTTCCGCCGCCGCGCATATGCCGGATGTTCTGGAGATGCCTTACCGTCCGAATATTGACGGCGCCGGTAACCCCGGAGAATATCCTCATACATACAAGCTGGGCGGACTTACGTGTCTGGCGGGCGACGTCATCGGCGACTATTCTTTCCCGGAACCTTTAAAAGCGGGGGACCGGATCACATTTATGGACATGGCGCACTACACAATGGTAAAAAACAACACTTTTAACGGTGTCCGCCTGCCGTTGATCGCCATCTATAACGGCGAAACCGAAAAGATCAAGCTTATCCGAGAATTCGATTATCAAGATTATCGCGGACGTCTTTCTTGAAATTCAAAACGATACGGGCACATGCAATGTGCCCCTTGTACATTGTCACAATTCGGGTAACGATATGCACTCCTTATTGTGCGACAGCGACCTATTGTATTCAAAATCAACTATTGGTTTTGTAAGGGCACGGCATGCCGTGCCCCTACGTATTTTAAATTAACTCCCAATTTGTTATCGGAATTGTGACAATATACACCCTACGGTTTTGGTTTTTCTTGGTTTCGGGGGAGTTTTGTGCAATAATTGTGGATATATGGGGGAGGTGTTTTTATGCGGGAATATGTCATTGGTGTTGATATCGGCGGGACAAAGATCGCGACGGGGCTTGTCTCTAATGAGGGAAAGCTTAAACAAAAAGTGGTGATGCCGACTTTGTCGACAAGAGGGCTGAAAGTTTCATTGGAACAAGTTTATAAATCGATCGCGGGTCTGATAAAAGTAAGCAAAGTGGACAGAAAAAAAATAAAAGGAATAGGCGTGTGCGCGCCTGGACCGCTCGATCCGATGAAAGGCGTCGTGCATAATCCGCCGAATCTTTTTGGATGGCATGAAGTTCCTCTGGCGGCGCTTTTAAGAAAACGATTCTCGAAACCCACAAAACTGGAAAATGACGCGAATGCCGCGGGTATGGCAGAAGTTATTTGGGGCGCGGCAAAGGGATATAAACATGTTGTTTACGTAACCGTAAGCACAGGGATCGGAACAGCGGTTATTATCAACGGAAAAATATTTCATGGAAAGAACGGTATGGCCGGTGAAGGCGGTCATGTAACGATAGACTATAACGCGAAAAATGCTCGATGCAATTGCGGGAATAACGGATGCATTGAAGCACTGGCTTCCGGACCATATACGGTGAAACGTCTCGTCGCGCAAATAAAAAAACATCCCGGAACAAAAACGAACATTATGGATATGGTCGATGGTGAACTCGACAAAATAACCATGATCACGATAGCTGAAGCCGCCGCGGAAGGGGACTCTTTTGCGTTGGAAACGATCGCCGAGGAAGGCAAACTTTTGGGAATATGGCTGGGAAGCATGGTGAATGTTCTGGATCCGGAAGTTATTGTTATCGGCGGCGGAGTGTCTTTGATCGGCAATGTTCTTTTTAAAGAAATAAGAAAGTCCATGTACGCGCATACGATAAATATTTTCGCGAAAAATACTCCCGTATTGCCGGCAAAGCTCAAAAGGGACGTTGGAATATTCGGCGCCGCGTCGGTGCTGATAAAAAGGTGATTAATGCGTATGTAGTATGTCGTATATCGTATGTCGAGGAGAACTTCCGCCGGAGGCGGTCCCGCCTCCGGCGGGAATTTTTAAACGATATACGACATGCGGAAAAAAGAAGGAATAGATAAATGAAAATTATGTTGGTGTCTTTACAGTTTGAAGCGACCGCGACCGGAGGCGGCGGGGTGCATGTAAAAAATATTTGTGAACAATTCTTAAAAAAAGGACATACCATATCGGTGATGTCGATGCATACCGAGAAAACTTTGGAAAGCGCGCCGGTTATGTTCGATTGGAAAGTTCCTTACAGCGTAGAAAAACGTGATAATTTATCGGTTGTAAGATTGTTGATGGATGAAGGATTATCAACCCCTTATGACGGAGACAAAAATACTGAGCTTGATCGAATTAAACGGTTTGCCGACGCCGTGGTGGAGTGGATCACCGAACGAAGGGAAGATTTCGACGTAATAAATCTTCACGGACATCATCTATTGCCCGGATATATGGCAAAAGAATTGAAAGATTTTCCGGCCTTGGTGGTTTCGACCATTCACGCGCTTGAAACCACATATATGCTTTCTGAAGGCGAATTCGTTGGGGCCTTCAGCGGAACAAAAGAGGTGCTCGCCAAGATACGCGAATGGGAATCGATGTGCCGTTGGGCGGATCATATAATTGTCAATAGCCCGCTTGTTCTTCATGAAACAAAAGAAATTATTGCCGAATTCGACAAAGAAACGGATTATTCGGAAAAGATAGTACTAATTTCCAGCGGATGTTGTGAAGATTTTGTTATGAGCGATGATGAAGTTAACAAAAAACTTGAAAATCCTCCGGAAACAACGAAAATGATAACTTTTTGCAGAATAGATCCGAGTAAAGGAGTTGAATTTTCCATACGCGGCGCGAAAGCGGTCGCGAAACTCTCTGGAAAGAAATTCCATCTTACGATCGCCGGGATACCCGCGTCAAAAGAATATGAGAAACAATTGAGAGAGGAAGCGGCCGACTTCCCTGAAAATCTAAGCGTGGAATTTAAAATGAAGAAAGCGATAAGTTCCGTAAAAGAAAGAAAAGAAATGCTTGACGCGGAACATATTTACATTTTGCCGACGCTGAAAGAACCGTTCGGGATGTCGATTATCGAGGCTTCCGCCAGAGGGAACATGGTGGTGTCCGCGGACACGAACGGCCCGAAATTTATGTTTGAAAGCGACTCAGGGCAGGAAAACGAGTGGGGGATCATAACCGATGACGGGGTGCTCGCGAAGATAACGGATGATTATTCCGCGAACCTCTCAGAGAATATCGGAAAAGCCATTAACTGGACGGTTGATAATTGGTCCGCCGCGCGGGAACACGTTCTGAATTTCAACAAAAAGATACGAAACACCTGGACCTGGGAAAGTATAAGCGACGCGTATCTGAAACTGTTCAAATAACACCAACCTCGCAGGTTTCAACCTACGAGGTTGGTGTTCGGTTTTTAACGATATACGACATACCATATACGACATACGAAACAGGCTGGCGGATGAGACATTTAAAGCTTTTATGTTTGTGTTTTCTCGGAATTAGCGTTGGTTTTTGTTCCGCGGTATCGGCAAAAGAATCAGAGCCGCTTTTTCCGACAATGGAAAGTAGAAAACAATTTGCCTCGGAGGTGTCGAGTCTTATTGGAAAGGCGTGGAAAAACTGGCAGGATTCGATTCAAATAGATGATGTCGATGTCGAGGGAGGACAGGGTTTTTTTATGCCGGGAGAAATAGCAAAACCTACACTCACTCTGGCGGCGATGATGAAAACTTTTGACAGAAAAAACAGAACGCAAGAATATATAAGCGCGGTTAAAGCGGTTTTGGGATCGGTGGAAAACGGTACGCGCGCGTGGCAAAGAGGATATACGCATAAGAACATTCCGTTCCCGCGCGGCGCGTCTTGTATGTTTACCATGCCGCCGTCAAATAATGTGCCGGTTACGCTGGCCTCCGGTGAATCTTTCGGTGACAGATCGATGACTGAAGACGAGCTTTACAGCTACATTTTGTATCGAGTTCCTAAAAGTGACGATAACGCACTAATAGTTTTTCGCGCCGCCGCCAAGGCTATCTCCGAATGTTTTGACGATTGGAAAGAAGATTGTTTTATAGTAGGGATAATGGCATCCGGCGGAATAGCTCCGAACCCGGTCATGGGATGCGGTCCCGGTCCCGTTCGCGGAGCAAAAGGAAAAAACGGTAAATTAAAAGGCGCCTATTTCGACAGTTCGGAAATGATGAAACGAATAGTAAAATACAGTGGATAGTAGGGGCACATTGCATGTGCCCCAAGAACCCCAACCGCACCTCGTAGGTGCAACTCGTTGCACCTACGAGGTGCGGTTGGGGTTAAAACATGTAAACAAAGGTGTAAAACACTATGTCATACCAGATATTGGCGAGAAAATACCGGCCTCAGAAATTTGAAGACGTTGTCGGTCAAGAAAGCGTTACAAAAACGCTTCAAAATGCTGTTCACAGCGGAAGAGTCGCCTCGGCCTATCTCTTTTGCGGGCCGCGCGGTGTGGGGAAAACCTCGGTCGCGAGGATCTTGGCTAAAACCATCAACTGCGCCAAACCGGCGGAGAAAAGCCCATGCGGAGAATGCGTCTCATGTATGGAAGTGACCGCGGGAAACAGTATTGATGTTTTGGAAATTGACGGGGCGTCAAATAACGGTGTTGATGAGATCAGGACGCTTCGCGAAAACGTTAAATTTTCTCCGTCACAGGGAAAATTCAAAGTTTATATAATCGACGAAGTTCATATGCTTTCGCCTGGAGCGTTTAACGCGCTTTTAAAAACCTTGGAAGAGCCGCCAACCCACGTCAAATTTATATTCGCGACAACAGAACCGCATAAAGTGCTTCCCACGATAATATCGCGTTGCCAAAGGTTTGATTTCCGGCGTTTGGGACCAAAAGTGATCTTTGACAGGATAGAACAAATAGCGAACATAGAAAAGATCGATATTGATAAACACGCCTCCCTTTTGATTTCCGGCGCCGCTGACGGAAGTTTGAGGGACGCGCTTGTGATATTGGATCAGATGGTTTCTTTCTCTGACAAAAAGATCTCTTCCGAAGACGTTATAGAACTTTTGGGAATGGTTCAGAAAAAGGTGATATTCGCTTTGGCGGACGCGATAATAAAAAATAAGCCGAAAGAAATTATCGAACAGCTTGACACTTTGATCTCCGGAGGGAAAGCTCCGTCACAGATCGCGACACATCTCGTAAAACATTTTAGAGACATTATGGTTTTAAAATCGACGAACAATGTCCCGACACTGGACATGTCGTTCACTCCGGAAGAAATGGAAGAATTAAAAAGTCAATGCGCGCCATTATCGCTGGAAGAGGTTCTGTACATATTGCAGAATATTTCAAATTGTGCGAGTCTAATGAAAAACACAATGTTTGCGCGGGCTCCGCTTGAAGTGATGCTTATTAAACTCGCGAAAAGGGCAAATGTGTTGTCTCTCGGAAAAGTTCTTGATGAACTTAACCGTTTAAGTGAAGATGTTTCAAATGAAACCAATGATGAACCCGCGCGAACATTCGCGTCGGTCGAGAGAACGCCGGTTACCCCGGTCAATGTTGCGCCTCGGGCCGCGCCCGCTCCCACGATAGAGCCTGTTATTCCCGCCGCCGGAAGCGAGAAGCTTGCGGGCGCAGTAGAGACCCCGCCGAGTGAAACCGCCTCTCGCGCTAGTGAGGTATCGACGGAGAAGTTCAACTGGAATGCGGTTGTGAACTATGTCAAAAAAAAGAAAATGTCGGTGTTTACTTTTTTGCATAAAGCCAGTCCGGTAGAATTCAGCGATAAAAAACTTGTTATCGGGTTTGGAAAAGATCTTACTTTTAATAAAGAAGTTCTTGAGACCGAAACAAACAGAAAGATCATAGAGGAGGCCGCGAATAAGGTGACCGGATGCGCGCCGCGCGTGGAATTTATTTTATTGGAATTTCTCGGCGCCGCGGAAGAGGAAAGTGCCGAAGTGTCGCGCAAAAAAAATGAGACAAGAGAAAAAATGAAACCTGTTATTGAAAAGGCCATGGACGTTTTCGGCGGACACCTCGTCAGGGATTTTACCGAAGGAGAGTCATGATAAAAGGATTTCCGGCGGTAATGGCAAAACTCATCAAAGAATTCAGTAAGATGCCCGGAGTCGGCGTTCGTTCCGCGGAAAGGCTTACGTTTCATATATTGAAATCATCGGCTGAAGATGTTAAAGCGCTTTCACGTTATATAGGTGAAGTGAAAGAACGCGTTCAGTTTTGCGAAAAGTGCAATAATCTCAGTGAATGTGAAATTTGCTCGATATGTTCCGATAACAAACGTGATCCGGGAAAATTGTGTGTGGTCAGTTCCCCGAACGGAGTTATCGCCATGGAAAAGGCTAACGCGTATAATGGGTTATATTATGTGCTGTTAGGGGAACTTTCTCCTTTGGACGGTGTCGGACCGAGGGAACTAAAAATAGAAGGTCTTTTAAAACGGGTCAAAGACGAAAATATCAATGAGATCATTTTGTCGACAAATTTTACCACCGAGGGAGAGACCACGGCGCTATATATAATGAAATTGCTTGAACCTTTCAAAATTCGGGTAACACGTCTTGCCAGAGGTGTGCCTGTGGGGGCAAGTTTGGAATACGCGGACGGCGCGACGCTTCAAAGAGCTTACGAAGAACGAAGATAACGCTATTCATCATTTGTCATCCCGGAATCCGCCGTCCATCATTTTGTCATCCCGGAATCCGCTCCCCTCATTTGTCCTCCCGGAATCCGCGGACGCGGATATCCGGGATCTAAGTTCATTTAACTTGACAGCCGACAAAGAGATGCTATATTATTAAGTAAGCCGTATTGGAAAAAGGCAAAAATTTTTAAACTTTTTCGCACAAGGAGGTTTCAATGAGTGTTTTTGAAGCGGTAAAGAGTGGATTTGTTAAAGCGTCTAAGCTTGTGAATGTGATCTTGGTGTTCTTTGTTTTCAATACCGTGATCGGTTTGATCAGTCTGCCGCTTAGTAATCCCGAGAGAGCCGGAGATTTTGGAATAATGGCGGTTTCCATTATTTCGAGTGTGGTGTTCTTTTTGATATTCGTGTTCCTTCAGGGCGGCGCGATGGGATTAGTGAAGGATCAGATAAAAAAGTCTACCGCCAGTTTGGCTGATTTTCCAAATTACGGACGTAAATTTTATTTGAGGATATTGGGTCTTTTAGGGCTTTATATCATCATCGCCATAGGAATTATTCTGATCCTGGGTTTGATTTCGGCGGCGATAGTCCTTTTGGGAGACAACATTGTGACTCGAAGTATTGTCGCGACCATCGTGACGGTTTCCGCGATAGTTGCTATTACAATGATGGTTTATCCGATATACGCTATCGTAGTTGACGATGTAGGCACAATAGAAGCTTTCAAAAAGGGTATTCTTGCCGCGAAAACGCATTTTAGGACGACACTCGGACTTTTTCTTTGCTTGTTCGTGATCAGCGTTTTAATTTCGCTGGTAATCGGCTTCATCTTGGGTATGGTGATGGTGCCGCTAAATCCTAATTTGGGACAAGTTGTGATCGCTATCGTAAACGCTTTGGTTCAGTCATATCTTCCGGTTGTTATGATGGTAGCTTTCATGAGCTTCTACATGGCTCTGGAAAATAAGTCAACCGGTCAAAGTATCGGCGAATAACGGCGTTTTGGGTTTCATATAATAGTAGGGGACAATTCGTAAATAGACAAGGTTATAACAAAATACGAATTGTCCCTATTTTTCTGCCTCAATACAATCTCGTAGGGTGTACATTGTCACAATTCGGGTAACAAATTGGGAGTCAATTTGAAATACGTAGGGGCACGGCATGCCGTGCCCTCACAATGTTTTTTATTTGGTGAATCGTATGGTACGGTATGCCATGCCCATATTGAGGTGTAATCGGGGGTGCTGGCGGCTCGGACATACCAGCCAAAAGTCTATAGGAAGACTTTTGGCGGGTTTTGTGATAGAATAAGTGACCAATTTTGATAAAAAACACACTCAACTACAAATAATCAGGAGGTTATGTAATGAAAAAGGGTATGGTTCCGCATGATGGCAATAGCAGTGTGGCGCATGTCGCGCACGCTACAAATGAAGTAATAGCAATTTATCCTATAACGCCGTCCACTCCGATGGGCGAAATTTCCGATGCGAAGTCGGCTCGAGGCGAAAAAAATATATGGGGAACTGTTCCCGAAGTTGTTGAGATGCAGTCGGAAGGCGGGGCATCCGGAGCGGTTCACGGCGCTTTAACGACAGGCGCTCTTACGACCACTTTCACGGCTTCTCAAGGTTTACTTTTGATGATACCGAACATGTATAAGATCGCAGGCGAACTTACCCCGACGGTGTTTCATGTTGCGGCTCGGTCGCTCGCGTGCCAAGCGCTTTCAATTTTCGGCGATCATTCGGATGTTATGGCCGCGCGTAGTACCGGTTGGGCGCTTTTGGCTTCGACAAGCGTGCAGGAAGCTATGGATTTCGCTCTTATTTCTCAGGCGGCCACGTTAGAATCAAGAATTCCGTTCGTACACTTTTTTGAAGGATTCAGGGTATCGCACGAGATCCAGAAAGTTGAAGAAATAACATATGACGAAATGCGGGAAATGCTGGATGAAAACCTCATTTTCGCGCACCGAAAATGGGGAATGAATCCGGAACATCCTGTTATCCGCGGCACTTCTCAAAATCCGGACGTTTATTTTCAGGGAAGAGAAACAGTTAACAAATATTATGAGGCGTGTCCCGGAATAGTCCAAAAGACCATGGACAAATTCGCGAAGTTAGTCGGGAGAAAATATAAACTGTTTGACTACGTTGGCGCGCCGGATGCCGAACGCGTTATGGTGATCATGGGCTCAGGTGCCGAAGCCGTACATGAAACGGTCGAGCATCTCGTCTCAAGCGGTGAAAAAGTGGGTGTCATAAAAGTCAGGCTATACCGTCCGTTTGACGCGAGCGCTTTTATGAATGCCTTCCCGAAAACCACAAAGTCCATCGCGGTATTGGACAGAACAAAAGAGCCCGGAAGTCTCGGCGAACCGTTGTATGAAGATGTGCGTACCGCCATCGGTGAGGCGTTTGACGAAGGCACGACTCCGTTTAAAGAATTTCCCGTTATAACGGGCGGCCGCTATGGACTCGGGTCGGCGGAATTTACTCCCGCGATGGTAAAAGGCGTATTTGATAATCTCGCCGAGAAAAAACCCAAAAACCATTTTACGATCGGCATCAACGATGACGTGACGAAAACCAGCCTCAAATACGACGCGTCTTTCTGTACGGAATCTCCCGAGACATATCGCGCGATGTTTTACGGACTCGGGTCTGACGGAACGGTAGGCGCGAACAAAAATTCCATCAAAATAATCGGCGAAGAAACCGATAACAATACACAAGGGTATTTTGTTTATGATTCAAAGAAAGCCGGCGCGGTAACGATCTCTCATCTCAGGTTCGGTAAAAAACCTTTGAGAAGTCCATACCTTATTTGTAGAGCGAACTTCCTCGCGTGCCATAACTTCTCATTCTTAGAAAAATATGACATGCTGAAAAATCTGGTTGATGACGGCATTTTTCTGTTAACCTCGCCTTACGACAAAAATGAAGTATGGAAACACCTTCCCGCGAAAGTCCAAAAACAGATCGTTGATAAAAAACTTAAGTTCTACGTTATTGACGCGGTAAAGATCGCCCGGTCGGTCGGGTTGGGCGGGCGCATTAACGTGATCATGCAGACCGCGTTTTTCGAAATATCAAAGATTTTAGACGAAACCAAAGCTCTCGCGGCGATAAAAAAAGCCATCGAGAAAACCTACGGACGAAAAGGCGAGAAAATCGTTGAAATGAATACGCGCGCGGTGGATATGGCGCTAGAGGCAATAGAAGAAGTATCCGTGCCGGAAACTTTCGCCGGAAAAATTGAAGAAAAAGAGATTCTTCCCGCGGACGCCCCTGAATTTGTCAAAACCACAACCGCGAAAATTCTTCGCGCGGAAGGAGATACCGTAAAAGTTTCCGAAATGCCGGCCGACGGAACATGGCCGACAGCGACTACGCAATATGAAAAACGGAATATCGCGTTAAATATCCCTGTTTGGAATACTGAGGCGTGTATCCAGTGCGGAAAATGCGCGCTTCTTTGTCCGCATGCGGTTATACGCGCGAAATTATACAAAGAGGAACACTTGAAGGGTGCTCCTAAAACATTTAAGCATGCTGAACCTAAACCACCCAAGAGCGCCGCAGGATATGTTTATACGCTTCAGGTGGCGCCGGAAGACTGCACGGGTTGCGGGGTTTGTGTTGAATATTGCCCGATGAAACAGAAAGAAGCGATAAAAATGGTTCCGCAGGAAAACTTAAGAGAAACGGAACGTGAAAACCATAAATTTTTCTTAAATCTTCCTGAAACCGATCTTCATCTCCAACCGCGAAACATGAAGGGACTGCAGTTTACACGTCCGTTATTTGAATATTCGGGTGCCTGCGCGGGTTGCGGAGAAACGTCTTATGTAAAACTTTTGACGCAACTCTTCGGGGATAGAGCTTTGATAGCGAACGCGACGGGGTGTTCCTCCATTTATGGAGGAAACCTTCCGACAACGCCTTATTGCACTCGCCTCGACGGAAGAGGTCCGTCGTGGAACAACTCGCTTTTTGAGGATGCCGCGGAACTCGCCTATGGAATGCGTCTCACTTCGGATAAATACGCCGAATACGCGCATGAGCTGGCGGAGAAAATAATAAAGTCCGACAGTTCCAACGCTGAGGTAAAAAAACTTCTTGAGGAGATCAAAGCGTGCGAGCAATTGACACAAGATGATTTCAAGAAGGTGAGAAGCGCGGTGGACAAACTTAAAAACCTGCTTGAAAAATGTTCCAAAAAAGAGTGCAAAGAACTCGGTAGTGTCGCGGACTATTTTATAAAGCGTTCGGTATGGGGACTCGGCGGTGACGGTTGGGCGTATGATATAGGATACGGCGGACTCGACCATGTTCTTGCAACCGGTAGAAACGTGAACTTTTTGGTTCTGGACACCGAAGTTTATTCCAATACAGGCGGACAAGCTTCAAAATCTACTCCGATGGGGGCTGTCGCGCGTTTTGCCGCAAGCGGTAAACCCATAGGCAAAAAAGATTTGGGGCTGATGGCTATCAGTTACGGATATGTGTATGTCGCGAAAGTTGCCATAGGCGCCGATCCTATGCAGACGGTGAAAGCTTTTATAGAAGCCGAAGCTTATGACGGTCCCTCAATAATAATCGCCTATTCTCACTGTATCGCGCACGGATATAATCTGATCAAAGGGAACGCGGAGCAGAAAAATATGGTTGCTTCCGGACAATGGCCCCTTTTCAGATACAATCCGGCACTATCGGAAGAAAACAAAAATCCGATGTCGCTTGACAGCCGTGAACCGTCGCTCAAACTGGAAGATTACATATATAATGAAAACCGCTACAACGTTCTCAAAAAAAGCGATCCGGCAAGAGCGAAAATGCTTCTTGAGAAACATCAAAAGCAGGTTACCGATCATTACGAGCTATACAAATATCTCGCCGCAAGAAAATCAAGCGGTTCCGAATAATAGCTCGGAACATCGATATTGTAGGGTGCGTATTGTCACAATTCAGGCAACAAATACGTAGGGGCACGGCATGCCGTGCCCTTATGAAGCCAATAGTTGATTTTAAATACAATGGGATGCTGTCGCAAAACACCTTTTTTGTCATTCCCGCCCCCCTTTGTCATTCCCGCGGAGGCGGGAAGACATCACCCCCGTTGTCATTCCCGCGGAAGCGGGGATCTATGATATAAAGTGAAGAGAAATTGTCGAAGGAGATTCCCGCTTCCGCGGGAATGACAAGGAGAGGCGAAAATGACAAAGAGCGCGGGAATGACACTTAATCAAAAACACCCCACTTGGATACGCGCCAGGATCTCAACGAATGAAGATTATCTCGGCGTTCAAAAAATTCTCGAAGATAAAAACCTTAATACCGTATGCGCGGAAGCGGCCTGTCCCAATAAAGGTGAATGCTGGACCCGGCGGCATGTTACATTTATGATCCTTGGGAAAGTCTGTACGAGAAAATGCCGGTTTTGTAACGTCTCCGCCGGTGTTCCCGAGGCGGTAGATCCCGGCGAGACAAAAAGGATCGCCGAGGCGGTTCAAGCCTTGCGTTCGGATCATGTTGTCATAACTTCCGTCACACGCGACGATTTGCCGGATAAAGGCGCAAATCAATTCATACGCGCGGTGGAAGAAATTAGATCCCGCGCCCCAAACACAAAAATAGAACTTTTAATTCCGGACTTCGCCGCGGATACCCAACTTCTAAAAAGAATCGCTTTAACCGGCGCGGATATCATAGGACACAATATCGAGATGCCTGCGGCGCTATATCCCGAAATAAGACCGGAAGCGGACTATAAAACGTCTCTGGAAGTGCTGAATATTCTAAATTCGATGAAAAATGCCGGAGCGCCTATTTTAGTTAAATCATCAATGATGCTGGGCTTAGGTGAGACGGAAGAAGATATTCTGCTCACATTCAAAGATCTAAAAGAAGCGGGAGTCGATATTCTCTACGCCGGCCAATATCTCGCCCCATCCAACCGCCACTGCCCCGTCAAAAAATACTATACCCCCCAAGAATTCAAATTTTTCCGCCAAAAAGCGACCCAATTAGATTTTCTCCAAATAGAAATAGCCCCAATGATAAGAAGTTCATACCAAACTCCCGATTCCACCTCGTAGGTGGAACGTATTGTGATGCGGGCACATGCAATGTGCCCCTACGGGTTGGCGGGGGTGTCCCACCAAAGTGATAATGTCCTATTTTAGAAACGTAGGTTTCAACCTACGAGGTTGTTTTAGGGGATTTTGTTGTAAAAACTATCTTTTTGAGAGTATAATACTTTTTCGAAAGAATTATTTGCGAGGTCGGAAGTTTCCCGACCACTCAATTATTTAGTTCAAATTTTTTTAACCCCAAAAAGTTAGGCATGAAAAAAAGAAGATATAATCCAATTTTAATGATAGCGAAGTGCGTGACGATGATGGTATTTTTTTCATTTTCACAAACTGCGGTTTCTTGGCCGGAGTCATGTTCGGGTATTTCGTCTCGGAATACTGTTCTTCAGGCACAGGGTATTTTGCAGGAAAATCGGGTTTTGGTCGAATTAGAATTAATTAAGATGATGGCGTTGAAGAACTATACGTTTTCTGAAATAAACGCGGCATTGGATGAGTGTTATCATGAAAAAGGTACCAAGAGGAGTCTGTTACATATGACGCAGATTCCTAAAATTAACGGGAATAGCATGCAAATAGAAGTTAAATTTTTGCGAGGTACAAAAAAAGGAAGGACGATTAGATTAGTCTTGCCGTGTAAAGATTTAAAAAGGGTAGAAAATGGTCAAAATAATGTAAAAAGCGAGACTCGTAACGAAGACTATCTTGTCCATATAGGCGCGGAAATAAAAGATGGAAAACGAATTGGTGGGGAACTTATATCCGTGGGAGGTAATCGAAAAACTTTATACACGCTTATTATGGAATATCCTGATTGCGTTATAGAGAAAATGAGACTAAACAGTGAGGGAGGTTTTTCATTTAACAAGGAGAATTACTGGACGGTAATGGCAGGATATAAAAATGCTTTGGTTTTAGTAGAAGTAATTAAAGGCCGGACAATGAGGGTTTATGATGAGAAGGGCAACAGGCTTTATCCCCCGGAGAAAAATCTTGTCTATATCAATGCTGAAATCACCGATGGCAAAAGGATTGGAGGTGAATTGATCGGCAGTGCTTTCACAACGGCAGAACTGAATAAAATAATTGCAGAACATTCTCATTGCGTTGTAGAAAGAATTAAATTAGGAATTAACGGGAGGTTTGGTTTTAATAATAAAGTTTATTGGCAGACAATGGCGGGATATAAAAATGTTTTAGTTACAGTGGAAGTCATAAACGGTCAGGCAGTGGGTGTGTATGATACACGTGGATTAAAACTATACCCTGCCAGTGAAAATCTTCTTTTTGTTGGAGGGAGAATCAAAGATGGGAAAAGAGTTGGCGGTGAATTCGTAAGCGGGACTTTGCATAAACTAGAATTAAATAAAATGATTAAAGCAAATCCTGACTGTATTATAGAGAAAGTCAGACTAACTAAACAGGGAGGGCTTAAGATCAATAAGATATGCTATTGGCAGACAATGCCGGGATATGAAAATGCTTTGGTTACAATTGTGATAGCTCAAGGTCGGGTAAAAGATGTGTATGGTCCGCGAGGCGCTTGCATATATCCACTTAGTGAAAATTTTGTTTATGTTAACTCGCAAATCAAAGAAGGAAAAAGAGTTGGCGGTAAGTTTGTGGAAAGCAGGAGCAATAAAGACAGTCTTAATTGGCTGGTCAAAAAATATCCGAGTTGCATCATAGAAAAAGTAATATTGAATAAAAAAGGCGGGCTATTATTGAACAGGAAATCCTATTGGTATTCAATGCCGGGATATGAGAATGCCCCGGTTACGATAGAAATGGCGGAGGCGGATGTAAAGAAAGTCTATGACAAGAAAGGAATTCAAATATATCCGTTTAACAAGAATCATGTTTATATTAATGCGAAAATTAAAAATGGGAGAAGAAGCGGTGGTGAGCTCACGAGAACTGCGGGTAGCAGAAAAATGTTAAATAAGCTAATTGAAAAATATCCTGATTGTGTTATAGAAAAAGTAAAATTAGACTGTGATGGTGGACTAACATTTAACAAACAATGTTATTGGTCTATGCTGAAGTTTTATGAAAATGCTTTTGTTATGGTGAAGGTAGTAAATGCCTGGGTAATGGAGGTGTATGATGAGGGTGGTATACAATTATATCCGTTTTGTGAAAACCAGATCTATATGAATGCGATAATTAGAAACGGGACAAAAGTTGGCGGTATTTTTATCGGCATTGCCTCTGACGAAAAACAATTAATCCGGTTAATTAATGAATATCCCGATTGTGTTATAACAAAAGTAAAACTAAACGGCAGGGGAGGTTTTGAGTTCAATGGCAAGACTTATTGGAAAGAGATGCCGGGACATGAAAACAGTTTTGTTACCATAGGTTTTAAAAAAGGTGAAATAACAGGAATATACGACGAACAAAGAAGCCGACTATATCCCGCGAAAAAAAGCCAGATTTATACTAACGCCGAGATTAAAAATGGGAAAAGGATTGGAGGTAACTTTGTCGGGGAAGTGGGTAATCAAAAAGAACTAAAGAGGATGTGCAATATATATTCCGATTGCGTAATAGAAAATTGGCAGCTTGGGATTTATGGCAGATTTCGTATTAACAAAGAACTTTTGTGGCACAGAAAAAAAGGATATGAAAATGCGAAACTTACAGTAGCAATAGTAGAGGGCAAGGTAACGCGAGTGTATGATAAACAAGGCGGATTAGTATATCCTTTTGAAAAAAACTGTGTTTTTACCGGCGCAATAATTAGAAGAGGAAAAAAGGTTAATGGCGAATTTGTGGGAAGCGCGGAGAACGCGGAAGAATTAGGTAAGATGGTCAAAAAATATCCGAATTCTATTATCGAAAAGGTTTCATTGGATTCGAAAGGTGGTTTTGAGTTTAATGGCAAGACTTATTGGAAAGAGATGAAAGGGTATGAGAATGTTCTTGTTACAATCGAGATCGTGAATGGAAACGTTACAAGTGTACATAACGAACAATGTGTTTGTTTGTATCCGGCTGATGAGAATCTTTTTTTTGTTAATGCCACAATTGAACATGGAAAGATGATAAGTGGTGAATTTATAGCTAAAGGCAAAAGCAAACGTGAATGTTGTAAGCTTATCGCAGAATACCCCAACTGTGTTGTAAGTAAGAAGCGACTAAATCCCAAAGGTGGATTGATTTTTAATAGGAAGATTTATTGGCAAGGAATGAAGGGGTATGAAAATAGTTTAGTTTTAGTCGAGGTTAAGGATGGCGAGGTAATAGCGGTATATGATGAGGGTGGTAAAAGGATACATCCTTTTACGGAGAATTATATTTATGTCGATGCTGAAATCAAAAGTGGAAGAAGAGTTGGTGGAGAGTTTATCGGTACCGCTAATAACAAAAAAAAATTGAATTCAATTATATCAAAAAATACCGGCAAAAAGTTTGTTATAGAAAAGGTTAAGTTGGATCAAAAAGGTGGGTTGGAATTTTTCAAAAAAACTTGCTTTCGGGCATTGAAGGGGTATGAAAACGCTTATGTTACATTAGAATCAGAAAACGGCAAGGTTATAAATCTTTATGATGAACAGGGAACATCATTATTTTTAAAAGATGAAAGCAAAGTTTATGTAAATGCGGAAATAATGAACGGTAAACGAATGGGAGGTGCATTTGTTGGCAGGGGGATTAACAGGAAACGTTTAGGTATACTCATCAACAGATATCCTGATTGTGTTGTAGAGGGGGTAAAGTTAGACAATATTGGCAGTTTAAAACTTGATGGTAAATGTTACTGGAATGGATTGAAAGATTATGAAGGTGCTTTGATTACAATAGAGATAGCAAATGGAGAAGCAATAGGCGCATATGATGAAAAAGGTAAACAAATATATCCGGCTAAAAGAAACATGGTTTATACTAATGCCGTTATTAAAGACGGGAAAAGGGTCGGCGGTGAATTGGTGGATACGGCTATGACTGTAAACGGTTTGAACAGTGTTATTACAAGGTACCCGTATTGTATTGTAGAAAAGCTAAAACTTTCTAAGGAAGGTGGGTTAAGGCTTAACGGTAAATATTATTGGAAAAGCCTGTGTGAGCATAAAAACGCGATAGTAACAGCAAAAGTAGAAAATGGAGAGGTAATAGAGGTATATGATGAAAAAGGAAAGCAAATATATCCGGCTAAGGAAAACATGGTTTATGTTAACGCAAGTATTAAAGACGGGAAAAGAGTGGGCGGTGAATTTATAAGTAGTCTCATGAATAAATCAGGTTTGAATAAGCTTATCCAAAAGTATCCCGACTGTATAGTAGACAAGTTAAGGGTTGATAGAAAAGGTGGGGTTTGTTTTAACAATAAGTGGTATTGGCATGCGAAAAAAGGGTATGAAAATGCCTTTGTTACAGTGGAGATAGTGAATGGTGAACCGGTAGGCATATATGATGAACAAGGAATCCAATTATTCGTGGAAAAAGAGGACCAGACGGCAAGGGGTATAAAAATTTATAATAAGCTGTGGGAGCAGGGGGATATAGAAAAACTTATGTCGCTTTTTGGAAGGGAAAGTTCTAATCGTATTCTTTTACGTTTTTTTGATTGTTTTACCCCTGAAAGTTTGCTTTATCTTTCAGAGCGGTTTCTGCATTCCTTACCAATACGTCAGAAAAAAAGAATAATGAATAGAAAAAAATATGAAACAAATTCTGATAAAATTTTTGAGCAAATCGGCACAATAAAGATGTTCCAAGAAGAAAGAGAATGGACGGATCTTGAGATTCTTACGGATGAGCTGATAAAACTGGTCTATTCTCATGTTGCAAAAGATTACTTGTTTTTAGATAAATTAAAAAAACAGACTGCGTACAATGCTAAAGTCAGTTCTTTTTTAAAGAATGCCTATAGGAACACCATAAAACATTATGGACAACTGGGGGAATTTGTACCTGGCGGTATTCAAACAAGTACTCAACTCAAGTTTTATCAAAAGATGGGGATAAAATTTATTCTGGACAAAAAAAGAGTAATACTTGCGGATGAACCCGGGTTAGGGAAAACAGTGCAAGCACTTGTTTCTGCTGTAAACGCTTATGGAGGAAGAGGCGCTAGAAAAGTACTTATCTTATGTCCGCGTATATCTAAAATTAATGTATGGGAAAAACAGATAAATGAGCATTTACGCGGAGAACAAGAAGTGATGATAATTAATAAGAGGAAAAGTTTGGATTCTTTGTATGGTAAGAATAAGGCAAAAAAGGCAAGGTTTATTATAGCTAATTGTGAGCTTATTAGAGGTCCCGGAGGCAAAAGGTTATTGGAAAACATAACAGATTTAGGAATAGATTTTCAAATTATTGATGAAGCCCACAGAATGCGAAATGATTCTCAACTTGCAAAAGCAGTAATGGACTTGGATCCTGATAGTGATGTCCCTTATAAAGTCCTAATAACAGGAACGCCTCTGGTAGGAAGGCGTCCTGCCAAGTTGTTTAATCTTTTCCACTTGCTGTATCCTGAAAGGTATTCAAATAAAAAGATGTTTAAGAAAAAGTGTGATGGGAAGAATGGAGTTGTGTGGTTGAAGAATGAAATGAAATTTTTTGTGATACGACGATATTCCTCTGATGTTTTGATTAATTTGCCGGACTTGAACGTTGAGATAAGACCTGTAGACATGCCAAAAGAGCAGGCCGATTTATATCGTAAAATAGAAAAAAATATGATGCAGGATGAATATGTGCCGTTAGGTTTTCGGTTGGATTTATTGAAACGGGCGGCAACGGATACTCGACTTGTAAAAACCTTACTGTTTACTGATATCGAGACGGGGGAAAAGCAAGAGATGAAACCCGGGACGTATAGCATTGTTATAGGAGGGGTTCGTTATAGACTCAACATTAATGACAGTAAGAAAAAAATTGATATATCCTTATATCTCGAAAAAACAAACACAAAAGTTAGAAAACAAATGATTCATTATGGAGATACCACTATTCTGGGAGGGAAAAGATATAAAGTGGACGTAATAGAAAGACCTTCTTATTCGGCTAAATACGATATGTTGGACGCTATTGTACAAGATGTCCTTAATGATAAACACGAGAAGCTGGTGATATTTACAAATATTGTAAAAGTGGTGCAAGATCTTAAACTGCGGTATGAAGGCAAAGGATATGAAGTGATGTGTATGCATGGAAAAGTTAGCACTGCCCAAAGGGAGAGCATAATAACGGAATTCAACAAATGCGAAAGGCCGATAATCTTTATAAGCACTGCTCAAACCGGAGGTGAATCTATAGAATTATTTGGCGCTCATTATGGCGCGTCGCTGAATGAACCATGGACACACCAGGAGCGTGCGCAGAAGATTAGAAGACTATATCGGTTTGGACAAAAAGACGATGTTACTTTCTACATAATACAAGCACGAAGGACCATAGATGAAAGGATAGAAAGTATTATAGCGCAAGGAGAGTTTTTAGAAAAAATTATTCTTGATGATCCTGACTGGACATACAACAGTCAAAGTGAAATAGCTGAAAAGATTTTAACGAAAAAAAAGGATTATGAAAAAGATCTTTTTGCTTTACAAGAGATTCAAAAAAAGACCAGATCTCAACAGAAAATGAACAGTAAAGAAGAAATTGAAGTGCCGTTTTTTGACAGTATAAAAAAAGGGTCCGAATTATTCATACAATACAAAGAAGGCGTATTCGAAAAAAGACTTCTGTTAGAGGACGGGACGGTAATAAAAGAGGCGAACATTTCTGAGATTTTAATAAATCTTGAAAAACTTTCTGATGATTCGAAGGAACTTTTAAAAGATTTTTTTATGCAAAGATTTGATTCAGAATGCCGAAAAAAGACAAAGGTTAAGGATATGATTTTGTGGTATGTTTGTACGGAATTGATCCCTGGATTTAAGGACATAGATTATCACGGAAGATTGGAATTAATGATAGAGACAGGTACTTATGTGGTGCGAAAAATCATAGAGACTCATGATGTGGGGGAGGAGGAAATACGTGGTGAACTTGGAAATGTTTCCACGAAACTGTATGAGGACGCGATGTACTATCTGGATAGTGCTAACATATTGAAATTTTTTTCATACATAGGTCTGATACCTCAAACATATTATTATGAAGGAAAACTTCTTAAATATACTCCGCCTATCAAGGTATATTTCAGCCATGGGAACAAAGAGTATTCCGGTGAGAAAATCGTTCGCGGCGGCATACGGTATTATGATGAAAAAATAGTTGAGAATATAGCGCCTGAGTGGCGACGAAAAGAATCCGAAATTTCTTCCAGGATAACGGGGTTTAATCGGGATTCAGAAGGAACTAGAAAATTGAATCGTTCGGAAGAAATACGGTTAGCGCGCCAGTTAGAACTGGGAAACAAAGCGGCAGAGATTGTTTTGGTAGGGGCTTATTTAAGAGACGTTTTACCGGTCGCGAAAAAGCTAAAAAAAATGCTGTATTTCAGATTTGGATCCAAATTGGCAAACGCGGCGGAAATAGATGAAATCTGTGATGTTGGCAGAACTATACTGATGGATTTAGTGAAAAGATATGCTGAATTCGGAGCTTATGAAACTCAGCCGCTAAAAGACTATTTACAAAGCCGGCTTACCCCGAGAATGTATGGATGGGGATATAAAAGGATAAACGAAATTAAAGAGCTGACGGCTGACAACGGGGCATATGGAGGAAAGGATGATGAGGAGCCTACGCGAGTAGATCTGGAAAGGGAAGAAGCTGTAGCATCGGTTGCCGTAGCTGAAAAAGAAACTATGGATATTATGGAACAGTTACTTCAAACAAAAGGGTTTAATGATACAGAGATTCGCGTAATAGAATCATTTGTTTACGAAGGATACACAGAGCAGGAACTTATGGATTGGACAGATGAAAACAATTTCGGAGTGTTCGGAAAAGATGAGATTAAGGCAATTATCAGCCGTTTCCAAAACTTCATAACGAATATGGGTAAAGCCCGGTTTAAAGATATATTGGAAAATGGTCTTGGATCAGATTTTGAGATAAAAAAGGATCAAGTTTACAGCAAACAAAAACATATTAGTGATAAAAATCATGATGTTTTTTCTGTATTAAAAACTGGTTTGATGAATATGTCTTGTAAACATTCCATAGATATCGTAGTAGACTTATCCTTAATGCCCGAGGGAGCATCGGACGCATTACACAAAAGCATTGATACCTGGGCGCATCTTATTTTATTATGCAAAGATTTTGACAACGTAGATTTTATTTTTGAAGACACAGCCACTTTTGTTGAAGGAAAGGAATTGCCGTCTCATTTAGACGCCAAAGGAGGAACAGCAAAAAAAAGGATGGTATTAGAATCCCTAAGATCCGCGATACGGGATAAAGCAATATTTTTTGGAGAAGATAATGGAAGAGAAGAACTTATAGCAAATCGCGTTAGAGGATGTCAAAACCGAGAGAGAAAAGAGACAAAAACAACTATTGAAATACCTATAATTTCTATAGAACTTGCGGAATGGATGAGGGATGAAGACATAAAATTAGAAGACAGGCAGTATCCGGTAGTAATGGAAACAGGCTTTTTAGGTTATGAGGATGGGATCGCAATAGGAGATTTTGAGTCCGCGTTAATGATCGGTTTGGCTAAAGCTTGTTTAGTGATAGCTAAAAATAAGAAACAAAGAATCCTCATCAAACTTGATGGTCTATATAGAGCGATTAGGCGAGAGGAAAATCACATAATACTTACTGATGAGCTTCTTGAATACATGATAGACGCAAGTTCAAGACACAGGTTAAATCGAGCCATAGATTTTTGCATACCGCCGATTACTTGTATGCCGGTTGATCAGATACAATATTCTCATGAGAACGCGCGAGAATTTCAGCTTAACATGTAAATTGTTACCCCCCACCGGTAACCTCGTAGGTTCAACCTACGAGGTTACCGGCGGGGGTTGACAATGGGGGGATTTGTTTTATAATGGAGACTGGTGCGACTGGCGTTTTGGTTTGTTTGCATCCAGGATTTTCACTGGATACAAAGCAGATCATGCCGCGTTTTTTTTGCGGAGTAGCAGGTAACTACGGGGGAGCTAAAGAGGCAAAAATCGAACGCCTGGGTTTTTGCGAAACGGGTTTTGACGCGTCAGGAAAATATTTTGACGCGCATCAATAGAAACTGTTCGCGGATGCTCCCATGACTATAGCAAAAAACGATCTAAAACGTACCCCGCTCTACAACAAACATCTCGCGCTGGGCGCGAAAATGGTTCCCTTTTCCGGATGGGAGATGCCTCTTCAATATACGGGTATAATCGACGAACATATTCATACGAGAACCAAAGCCGGCCTTTTTGACGTCAGTCATATGGGGGAATTCTTTCTAAGTGGTTCGTCCGCGTCGAGTGAGCTTGATAAATTGGTAACGTGTCGTGTCGATGATATGCTTCCGGGAAAATGCCGTTACGGATTTTTGCTTAACGAAAACGGCGGGATCATAGACGACCTTATCGTATTTAAAATTTCACAAAAAGAATTTAAATTGGTGGTGAACGCCGGAACTTCGGAAAAAGCCAAAGAATGGATCCTTGATCGCGTTTCTTCAAAAGATATATTTCGTGACGAATCGAAAAATATCGTAAAACTGGATCTGCAGGGACCGTTATCCGCCAAAGTGATAAATGAGCTTATCGGGACATCTGTCACGGATGATCTCAAAAGATATTGGTTTAAACACATCGATTTGGTCGGCGAGCGGGTTTTGTTTTCACGAACGGGATATACGGGAGAGTTGGGTTATGAGTTATTCTTTCCGGTGAGCGCCGCGGAGAAACTTTGGGACGCGCTTTTGAGTGCTAAAGAAGTTAAACCGATCGGTCTCGGCGCGCGGGATACTTTGCGGCTGGAAATGGGATACGCGCTGTATGGTAGCGATATAGACGAAAACCATACCCCGCTTGAATCAAACCTTAATAAATTTGTGTTCATGGAGAAAGATTTCATCGGCAAACCTGCCTTACTGAGACAAAAAGAAAACGGTCTTAAGCGTATTTTAAAAGGATTTATTGCCGACGGAAGGCGAAGCGCGCGATGTGGCTTCAAAGTTTTGTCTCCCGAAGGTGAGCGAATCGGAGAAGTTACGAGTGCCGCGTTTTCCCCGTGCCTAAAAAAGGGGATAGGACTTTGCTACATAAAAAAAGAGTTCGCCGTCGAAGGCCGTCAAATTATATTAACCGACGGTAAAACTGAAATTAAAGCAACTATAGAAAGTACCCCGTTCTATAAGCAAGGGTAACCGGCTAAATGATTACTTCGTAGGGAATAGGCACGCCTGTTCCATTATACGTTTTGTATTTTGAATTTTGTCATCCCCGCTTAAAGCATGCGGGGACAAGTTTGTCATTATGGGACTGTCGCAAAATACCCCAAAATGTCATCCTCGCGAACGCGGGGATCTGTAACCTATTGTGTTTCTTGGACTTATAGATCCCCGCGTTCGCGAGGATGACAGAAAAAGGTGTTTTGCGACAGACCCATTGTAACAAGGGGGTTATTAATGATACCGCGGGAACTTAAATATACAAAAGAGCATGAATGGGTTAAAATTGATGGAAAGGAAGCGGTTTTTGGTATTACTGAACACGCGCAGTCGGAACTCGGAGACATAACATTCGTGGAACTGCCGAGTAAAGGAAGTGACGTAAAAAAAACGGATGTTTTAGGAACAATAGAATCCGTGAAAGCCGCCAGTGAAATTTACGCGCCTTTGTCCGGAAAGATCTCGGAAGTGAACGAGCTCTTATCCGACAAACCCGAAACCATAAATTTTTCGCCTTACGCGGACGGTTGGATATGTAAAATAAATACAAATGATGAATCTGAAATAGAAACTCTTATGGATGCCGCCTCGTATGAAAAATATGTAAAGGAGTAAGAATAGTGAGTTATATTGCGCATTCGGAAAAAGATAAAAAAGAGATGCTCTCGGCGCTCGGAATAAGATCGGGCGATATAGACGAACTTTTTAAAGGAATACCGGAATCGTTCAAGAAGATATCGATAGATCTTCCGGAAGGCAGATCGGAATTTGAAATTGAAGAATACTTGAAGGGTTTGGCCGGGAAAAATGCTACGGAACTCGTCACATTTGTCGGCGGCGGTTTTTATGATCATTATATCCCCGCCGCGATAGACGCTTTAGTTTCGCGGCAAGAATTTTATTCCGCTTATACGCCGTATCAGCCGGAAGCCTCTCAAGGGACTTTACAGGCGATGTATGAATATCAAAGTTTGATATGCCGCTTGACGTCCATGGAAGCGGCCAACGCTTCGCTTTATGACGGCGGTACGGCGCTTTATGAAGCGGCGATGATGGCCGTTCGGATAACCGGCCGCAAAAAGATCATAATGGGCGGCGGAGTGAATCCCATATACCGGAAAATGATGTATTCATATACCACCAATCTTTCCATAGATTTTGTTGAGACGGAAGTTTCTCACGGGCAGAGCTCTCGGGGAGGAATAAAAAAGCATCTTGATGAGGAGACAGCCGCCGTTATCGTTCAAAACCCGAATTTTTTCGGCGCGATCGATGACCATAGCGATATCGCTGAAGCCGCTCACGCCTCGGGCGCGTTAATGATAGAAAGCGTATACCCGATAGCGTTAGGCGTGTTAAAAACTCCGAAAGAAATGGGCGCTGATATTGTGACAGGCGAGGGACAAAGTCTGGGTATCCCGCTTTCATTCGGAGGGCCGTATCTGGGCTTCATGGCCGTACGAAAGAAATTCGTCAGAAAAATGCCGGGGCGTATTGCCGGACGAACAAAAGACTCCTCCGGCCGCGACGGATTTGTTCTTACATTACAGGCGCGGGAACAACATATCCGCCGAGAGAAAGCCACTTCAAACATATGTTCAAATGAAGCGCTTTGCGCGCTCAGGGCTTTGATCTATATGTGCCTTATAGGCAAAGAGGGTATAAAAAACGTTGCCGAACTTTCCCGAGCAAAGAGTGAATACGCGAAAACACAGCTGGGAAAAATAAAGGGCGTGGAAGTGAAAAGAAGTTCTCCGACATTTAACGAGTTTGTCGTTAAACTCCCGAAAGATCCCAACGAGGTTATCGGAAAGTTGATCCCGAAAAAGATCGCTCCCGGATTTCCGCTGAAAAGATATTATAAGAACATGGATAATTATTTGCTTGTCGCGGTAACCGAGAAAAGAACTCGGCAGGAAATAGATCTATTGGCGAAAGAACTGGAGAGTGCGTTATGGAATTGATATTAAACAAATCAGTGCAGGGGAGAAAAGGCATTATGTTTCCTCCGTTAGATGTTCCTCGGGCTAAAAAACTGAACGAAAAATATTTAAGAGAGCATGACGCGGAACTTCCGAGTGTGTCCGAACCGGAAGTGGTTAGACATTTCACAAACCTTTCCAGACAGAATTTCGGCGTTGATTCCAATTTTTATCCGTTGGGTTCATGCACGATGAAATATAATCCGAAATTTACCGAACGCGTCGCGTCCGGCGAACGGTTCACTTCACTGCACCCGCTCGCGCCTCAGCTTGCCGAAGGCGCTCGTTTTACGCAAGGCGCGCTTGAAGTGGTAAGCAACCTTGAAGGCGCGCTTTCGAAAATTACGGGTATGGACGCGTTCACCACTCAGCCCGCCGCCGGCGCGCACGGCGAGCTTACGGGAGTTATGCTTATCGCCGCGTATCACAGGCAAAAAGAAAATAAAAAAAAACATATATTGATCCCCGATTCCGGACACGGAACCAATCCCGCGACTGCCGCGATAGCCGGATACACGGTTAAAACAATACCTTCCGACGATAACGGAGTTATGGATATTGATGAATTTAAACGCCTCTTGAATAAAGATACGGCGGCGGTTATGTTGACGTGCCCGAACACCTTAGGTGTTTTTAATCCGCGCGTTAAAGAAATCTCACACCTTGCGCATGAAGCGGGAGCGCTTATGTATTATGACGGGGCCAATTTGAACGCCATTTTGGGAAAGGTGCGTCCCGGAGACCTCGGGTTTGATGTGGTGCATCTCAATCTTCATAAAACTTTCGCGACGCCTCATGGCGGCGGCGGGCCCGGGTCAGGTCCGGTGGGCGTAAAAAAAGAACTGATACCGTTTTTGCCGATCCCGAGAATACGGAAAACAAAAAAGAAAATGTTCGAGCTCGATTTTGAAGAGCCGCTTTCCATCGGGTATATTTCTCCTTTTTACGGTAATTTTGCCGTTATGCTGAAAGCGTACGCGTATATTTTGCTTCTTGGGAAAAACGGATTGGTTGAGGTAAGTGAAAACGCGGTATTGAACGCGAATTATTTAAAACACCATCTTTCAAAACATTACGAAACCCCGTATTCCAAAAACTGTCTGCACGAATTTGTAATATCCGCCAGTCGTCAGGCTAAAAAAGGTGTGCGTGCCATAGATATAGCAAAAGCCTTGATCGATGAAGGTATTCACCCGCCGACGGTATATTTCCCGCTTATTGTTAAAGAAGCCATGATGATCGAACCCACCGAAACGGAATCGAAAGAGACTTTAGACAAATTTATCGAAGTTATGGTGAACTTGGCGCGTCTCGCGGAAAGCAACCCCAAAATTTTCAAAACTTTTCCAAAAACAACACCCGTAAACCGACTAGACGAAGTAAAAGCCGCCAAAGACATGAACATAGCCGGATAGCCGGTTATGCTAGTTATCAATTAAACCTCGTAGATAGGTATCGCAAACAGATGTTAGAAGAACCCATCACTACCAACCTCGTAGGTTGGTAGTGATGGGTTCTTCTAACACTAAGGGAGAGGTAATTGTGCGTATTGTAAAATATTCTTGCGGAAATTCTGAGGAGATGATCGCGCTGGATGAGGTGCTTTTGGATAAAGCCGAATGCGGCGAAATTGGCGAAACTTTGCGTTTTTGGGAAGCTAAAGATCATTTCATAGTTGTCGGGCGAGCAGGGAAAGTGCAAGAAGACTGTTTTGTTTCCGTATGCCGCCGCGATAGAATAAAGATAATACGCCGCGCGTCCGGGGGCGGCGCGGTTTTGCAAGGACCGGGATGTTTGAATTTTTCATTGGTGCTTTCTTATGAAAAAGACGAAAGGTATAAGAAAATTACGGATTCTTACGAAAGTATTTTGGGCAGTATCGCCGCGAGTTTTCAGAAGACCGGATTAAACGTGGAATTTTTTCCAACGTCAGACCTTGCTCTTGACGGTAAAAAAATATCCGGAAATGCCCAGGCGCGAAAACGTAAATTTTTTCTGCACCACGGTACGCTTCTCTATGATCTTGATCTGCCGCGCGTTGGGAAATACTTAAGACATCCCGCGCGTGAGCCCGTTTATCGTCTTGAGCGTCCGCACAAAAACTTTTTAACGAATATTCCGGTAACACCGTCCGTTTTGTGTGAAACAATCGAAAATGTATTTACTACAGGCGAAAATGAGTACTCTCTTCGGAAGGAAGATATGGATCAGATGCGGAGCTTGGCGATATCAAAATACTCGAAAGACGATTGGAACTACGTTTTCTAAAATAACATCCAATCCCAAAACAACTTCGTAGGGGCACGGCATGCCGTGCCCTCACTTACTTTAATCCTTCAAAAATAATTTTTTCCCCCGTTTGTACAACACTCGTACTTAAAGAGCCCAAAGTTATTTTGGTTTTATTGTCATCAATAATTTCAAAAAATATGCCCAGGCGCGTGGTGTCAACCTGTTTCGTGAAATTCATCGCGACGATATATTTTCCCCACATATTGCTTTGATAGATCGTCAGGCTGTGTGCTTTAAGAATGCCGAGAGTTTTATTGAACGCGGTTTCATAAGGCATTGAAACAACTTTTTCTCTGCCGTTCTCACGCGCGGCTTGTCTAAGGTCTTGAACATTAAATCCCGCCAGAGGCGTAAGATTTAAACAAGTAAACGGAAATTGAGCGCATCCCGCCAACAGAGTGGAAGAAATAAAAATCGAGGTCAAAATATACTTAACGTGATTTTTCATTAAATGCTCTCCGATCAATTAGGTAGATTATATAACCGAACACAAGAAATTTCAATAAAATTGTAGGGGCACATTGCATGTGCCCCATTGCGTGCGCCACATTGATTTTTTAGTGTAACGTCTATGTTTATAGGACGATATGAGGAGGTTTAGACAGAAAGGGCGTTAATGTTTGACACCGCGCGCGTTCTATTATAACATATATGGTCTAATGCACCGCGCGGGGAGTTTCTGTCGCGGGATTTGCGGGGCGAGTGGGAACGATTAATTGTATGGGCCTAAAAGAAAAAGGAGAAAAGTGGATGAAGCAGGAATACATGGATATATTGAAAGATAAATGTGACGGGAAAAACCTTGAAAAATTAGAGGCGCTAAAAAACGAAAAAGTATTCGAATTTGTGGCAAAATATGTGAAATTGTGTAATCCCGCCTCAATTTTCGTCAGAACCGACTCGGAAGAAGATGCCGCGTACTTAAGAGGAAAAACTTTGGAAAACGCAGAAGAAAAAACTCTTAAAACAGAAGGGCATTCCGTTCATTTCGACGGATATTACGACCAGGCGCGGGATAAATCAAATACCAAATATCTGCTTCGTCCTGACGAGGTCTTAGGTTCGGATATAAGGTCCGAAGACAGAGTGAAAGGGCTGAAAGAAATACATACTCTTCTTGAGAACATGATGGCGGGGAAAGAAATGTATGTATGTTTTTTCTGTCTAGGACCGACCGGTTCAAAGTTTTCGATTCCCGCCGTACAGATAACAGATTCCAGTTATGTCGCGCATTCGGAAGATCTTCTGTATCGAAGCGGTTATGAAGAATTCCGTAAGAACGAAAACACTGAAAGGTTTTTTCGTTTTGTTCATTCCGCGGGTGCATTAAAAAATGGCGTAAGCTCTGACGTGTACAATCGCCGCGTGTATATCGATCTTGAAAAAGAGATGGTTTTCAGCACAAATACGCAGTATGCGGGTAATACTGTCGGCTTAAAGAAGTTATCTATGCGCCTCGCGATAAAACGCGCTTCAGAAGAAGGATGGCTTACCGAACACATGTTTGTTATGGGAGTTAACGGAAATGACGGAAAGAGAGTTACTTATTTTACCGGTTCATTTCCGAGTGCCTGCGGAAAGACTGCGACAGCCATGCTTGAAGATGAAAAAATAATCGGAGACGACATCGCGTATTTAAGAGAAATTGACGGCAAAATTCGCGCGGTAAACGTTGAACGAGGAATTTTCGGGATCATTCAGAACGTGAGCGAAAAAAGCGATCCGGAAATATTTGAAGCGCTTACTTCTCCGGGCGAGGTTATTTTTTCCAACGTGCTTGTTGACTCGGATAATAACCCGCGCTGGCTTGGTGACGGACGCGCGGAACCCGAAAGAGGGGTAAATTTTTCCGGCGAATGGACAAACGGAAAAAAAGGACCGGATGATAACGAGGTATTTTTTTCACACAAGAACGCGAGATATACCATCAAACTGAAAAACCTAAAAAATTGTGATGAAAACCTGGAAAACCCAGAAGGTGTGGAAATCGGAGGCGTTATATACGGAGGAAGAGATTCCGATACGAGCGTTCCGGCGCTACAGTCTTTTGATTGGGAACACGGCATATTAAGTCAGGCCGCGGCGATAGAGTCGGAAACCACTTCCGCCACGCTCGGCGCGGAAGGGGTAAGAAAATTTAATCTGATGGCCAACTTGGATTTTCTTTCCATTCCGATCGGAAGATATATTCAGAACAATCTTGATATAGTGAAAAATGCTGAAAAAATTCCGCTTATTTTTCATGTGAACTATTTCCTTAAAGGAGAAGATAAAGAATATCTCAACGGCATAAAGGATAAACATGTATGGCTAAAGTGGATGGAACTTAGAGTCGCCGGAGAGGCGGACGCGATAAAAACACCAACCGGATATATCCCGAAATATGAAGATCTAAAAGTGCTGTTCAAACAAGTGCTCGATAAAGAATATTCCAAAGAGGAATATGAAGAACAGTTTAAATTGCGTATAAGGGAAAATATCGCGAAGATAGAAAGAATTAAAGCGATCTATCAAAAGAAAGTTTTTGATACGCCGGCAATTTTAATAAAAACGCTTAACGATCAAAAAAAACGGTTAGAAGATTGTCAAAACGCCAATGGCGATTATGTGTCTCCGTTTGTTTTGGAAAACACGCAAGATTAAAACGTTTAATTTAATCGGGAGGATATGATGCAGACGTTAAAACCTTTATTGTCACCGGAACTGAAAGATATACCTCTTCTAAAAAAGGGGAAAGTCCGTAACGTGTATGACATGGGCAAAGAACTTCTTTTTGTGACCACTGACAGGATATCGGCGTTTGACGTTATTCTGCCCAGCGGGATACCCGATAAAGGCAAAGTTCTCAACATGATCTCGGTTTTTTGGTTTGAGTTTACCAAAAACATGATCAAGAACCATGTGATCACCGCCGATCCGGATGAAATGGTTGCGAAGGAAGAACGTCTCGCGCCGTACAAAGATATGCTCACCGGAAGAAGTATGCTGGTAAAAAAAGCCGAGCCGATCATGGCCGAATGCGTTGTGAGAGGTTATATTTCCGGCTCCGCGTGGAAAGATTACCAAAAAACCGGCATGGTTTGCGGTATCAAATTACCGGAAGGTCTAAAAAATTCGCAAAAACTTCCCGAACCCATATTCACGCCTTCAACCAAAGCGGATGTTGGTCATGACATGAATATTTCCGAAGAAGAGATGGCCGAAATCGTCGGAGAAGACGTTATCGCGCTTTTAAAAGAAAAAAGTTTGGCGCTTTATACCGCGGCGAGCGTTTATGCTTTGTCCAAAGGAATAATAATTGCCGATACAAAATTTGAGTTTGGAAAGATCGGTGAAGATATAATACTTATGGATGAAGCGCTTACTCCGGATTCTTCAAGGTTTTGGCCGAAAGACGATTATGAACCGGGCCGCGTTCAAAAAAGTTTTGACAAACAGTTCGTAAGAGATTATCTCGAAACTTTGGACTGGGACAAAACACCTCCCGGACCGACCCTTCCGGAAGAAATAAGTGTTAAAACGTCCATGAAGTACAAAGAGGCGTACAAAATATTAACAGGAAAAGAACTGGATGGTTAACGTGTTCGTCTATCGGTTATTACCGTGCCGTCCGCAGGCAACCTCGTAGGGGCACGGCATGCCGTGCCCTACGAAGTTATCTGCGGTTGGTGCGCAAAAAAACGTGTGACGTGCAGCGTGTAACTTATTTAAATCATGAAACCACGAATATTAAAAATAGATCCGCAGAATATCGACCATGACCTCCTAAAACAAGGCGTGGAGACGATCCATAATAGAGGGCTTGTGGCGTTTCCGACGGAAACCGTTTATGGATTGGGCGCGAACGCGCTTGATGCCAGAGCCGCCGCAGGTATTTTTGAAGCAAAAAAGCGTCCGCTCGACGATCCTTTAATAGTGCATATCTCCGAAAAAGAAGATCTATATCGTTTGGCAAAGAATATTTCGCCTTTGGCGGAAAAACTTATGAGCCGTTTCTGGCCAGGCCCACTTACCATAATTCTTGAAAAAACTGACTTGGTTCCGGATATAGTGACCACAGGGCTGGGCACGGTCGCCGTGCGTATGCCTTCGGGCTCGATCGCGAAAAAGTTTATAAGCCTGGCGGGGGTTCCGATCGCCGCGCCTTCGGCCAATCTTTTCGGTCGACCTTCGCCGACAAGCGCGAAACACGTTGTTAATGACTTGACGGGAAGAATAGATATCGTTTTTGACGGCGGTAAAACTAAAATAGGCGTTGAATCAACCGTTGTGGAATTTGATCAGGATAAAACCATTGTTCTAAGACCCGGCGGTATCAGTGTGGAAGAACTTCGTTCGATCGTGGGGGAAGTGAAAGTGTTGGACGAGAAAGCGGAACTGGTTTCGTCTCCCGGGAAATACCCCGAGCACTATTCTCCTGAAGCGAAAGTTGTTGTTATCTCACGCGACTCCAGGCAAGTTGAAAAGGCGCTTTTAACTTTATGGGAAATGAAGTCTTACGGACTTCGAGTCGGGGTGATGGCAAAACAGGAACATATGGAGAAATATAAGAACTTTGACGCGCAAGTTTTGGGTCCGGGATCTGACGGCAGAACTTGCGCGACGAGACTGTTTCACATATTACGCGAGTTTGACGAAAAAAACGTAGATGTAATAGTCGCCGAAGCGATCAAAGAAGACGGATTAGGCCTCGCGGTAATGAATCGCCTACGTAAAGCCTCCGGCACAGTATCATAATGAAAAACACCAATTTCGTAGGGGCACGGCATGCCGTGCCCTTTATTTCACACAAAACACCGATCACAAAAAGGGCGCGGAAACCGCGCCCCTACGATGACGTTGGGATAAATAATGTGCCGAATCATTTACATGGAATAATCATATTCGTAGGGTGTACATTGTCACAATTCGGGTAACAAATTGGGAGTTAATTTGAAATACGTAGGGGCACGGCACGCCGTGCCCTTTCTGCCACACAAATCACCGATCACATAAGGGCACGGCATGCCGTGCCCCTACGTATTTGGTGTTTTTTTGTTTACATAAAATTGTCTTTTAAAAATTTCTGCAGGCGAGGATTTCGGGCGAGATCGTCATAAGAAAAAAGCACGATTCCAACCGGTGAAACTTTTTTCAAATATTTCAGCTGATCTTCGAGTTTTTCCGGATCGTTCTTTAATAAATACGCGCCAAGCCCGATATGTACTTTTTTTGAGAAGTCCGGCAAAAGCATAGAATCGGTCTGTAGTTCCATAAGCCGCGAGTCATCCGTATAGTTCATAATCACAACATAGTCGGCGGTTTTATCTTTCAACCATTTGGTCCAATCTTGAAACGTGGTCAGATATGTTCTGCCCACAGAAGGTACGATCGCGCAGGAAATTTCGAGTGTTGGCTTTATTCTTCGCGTTTTTTTAGAGATGTCTTTGACAAGTGTACTTACCTGTTTTCTTCTCCATCCGTCCCATTTTAAGAAGTTTTCTCGCGAATGCGCCATCTTTTTCACATCAAGCCCTTCAGCTTTTTTAAATGCTTTTGTATTGGCATCGCTATATCCATAACTTATGCCGTGTGAAGTGAATCTTGCTCCCGGAACAAACGGAACAACAGCGGGATAACGGACATAATCAAGATGAAGTCCGGAAAATCCGGGATATTTCTTAATGATTTCCGCCGCGATGAAAGTAAGATATTTTCTTACGCGTTTGTCCCCGGGTTCCAGAAAAAGCTGATTTTCGCGTATATAATATTCATCA
The DNA here is from genome assembly GCA_016783605.1 of Candidatus Omnitrophota bacterium. Lineage (GTDB taxonomy): Bacteria > Omnitrophota > Gorgyraeia > Tantalellales > Tantalellaceae > BS750m-G21. Next base: position 35,009 of record JADHWG010000009.1, read on the forward strand.
AGTTCGTCTTTTCCGTTCATAGGCATGGCGGGTCTTCCGTATTGATCTATAGCCAATATTTCGCGTCCGTATTTTTTTAATATTGAAGCGTCTTTATTGTGGGCCAAACTCAAAAGGTTGATCCATGCGTGCACTTTAATGCCGTTTTTGTTTGCCTCCGCCAGTAAATATTTAAGAACATCCTGCCCGGTTGAGGCCAAGACCGAATCGAAAAATGTTTTATCAGTTATTCTCGAATCGTAATAAGCTTTATTAGCTCTATAAATTTGAAGATAGACATCGGTTACACCGGATCTTTTGCAAGTTTCAATAAGCCGGTCAACGTTTTGAGTTTTTTGCAGTATTTCGGTAGGGGAGAAGACTGTTATCCATACACCTATTCGCGGAGAATTTGAAACGCTCGCGTGTAGAGATAGGAAGGAACCAAGGAAAAGGAACGAAATGACAAACAAGAGTAAGATCCGATTTTTACGCATATGCTCCAATCGTTAAATAATACAACCCCAAATTCCACCTCGTAGGTGGAATTTGGGGTTGTGTTAAAACAGCGTAACATATTTATAATACGCCGCAATCAATATGTCAAGTCTTCCTTTTTATGCCGCCAAATAAATATCTTTGACATTTTCGTATGTTGTTCTCAACTGCTGTGGAGGCATATGGATAGCCTTGGGTAAAACAAGGATCAATTTATTCCTGATCATTTTCTGCAATTCTTTTTCGGTCTTTTCTGAAATTTTGTAATAAAAATTTATTATACAATCTATATCTGTTGTTGGCAGAGAAGACATTATCAGCAAAGAAAGCGCCTCGAAAACCGGTAAGTATATATCATTTTCGTTACTGGTATCATCTATGGCGGCTATCCATGAATGACCTTCAAGTGATTTGAACTTGTTGGTGTCTATATTTTCTTTCCTGGCAACAAGGAATGTCCGTTTCTTATCCAATACACCAGTATCTATTAATTCGTTTAATTTTCTCATCAATTCACCCGATGCCCCTTTTTTTCTGATCACTCTGAGATTGGGAAATAACGGATGTCCCCCTTTATCCGTCATTTTTTTAATTTGATCCATAGCTGTGAATACAGGCATGATACAGGATTTTTGGTCCTCGCCAATATCTGAATCAAATGCGAATGCGAATATTTTTTTTGGTTCTTTTTGTAGCCGGCGCAAAAGATTGTATTTAAATATTTCCGCACGGAATTCAATCTCTGTATGACTGTTGATAGATGCTTTCTTCTTTTTCTCCGCGTTATCAGCTGTTATCTTTCGTGTTGTTATGTTTTTATCCTTTTTTTCTTGGTCATTACGCCATATGCTGACCGATTCCGGCGGAACATGATTTTTATAAAGTGTCTTCATAACATCTACGTACGCCATTGGCGATAGGGTGTCGTCTTCAATCCCATTCATAAATTCATTCGTATCATCCTCAAGGTTAAGGCTACACAGTGTTTTTTCATCACTAAGTTCTGAAAAAGCTTTATATGCTTTTACTATTTCGATATAGTCTTTCTCTCCTTTTTTTGTTGCGTTTACGGTAATTTCTTTAATTCTCCCTATGTTGTTCTCAGTGATCCCCTTGGAGCTGAATAAAGTGTGTAAGAAATCAAAAACTATCCATACCCGCTCTGGCGGCAGGTTTTTTACTTCTGGTTTTTCGATTAAAGAGATTAAATAGTCTATATCCAGTTTTTCCAGAATATTAGGAAAGTAATACCGGCCTTTTGCGTTTGTTCCTATGTAAGATGCTAATTCTTTCAAATTCTTGAAAGTTTCTCTTTTAAACATCCCTGCTTCCGCTATTATCTTGCCTATAAGATCAAGGATTTTATTATAATTTTTATCCGTTATTAGCCAGGCCTCTACCAGTGTTTCTATGGCAAGATATGCTGCATCCTCTTCAATAGCGTTCAAACCCTGTACTCTATCGAGCAGTTTTTTAAAAAAGACACTAACTTCATTATAATTTGTCTGGTTAATTATTTTGTACTCAATGAAAGTCTGTAATAACTCCAATATTGGAGGCGCGGACTGCAACTTGAACTTCTCCTTATTCAATTCATAAGACATCCATACTCCTCCGCAATTTGAGTGCGATCGAGGTAAAAAGTTTTTTGTCTGACGTTTTCCGAAAGATACAGGTATAAGCTCATCATTTTCCGAAGGCTGTATGCCTTCTGCTTTGTTGTCCGGTTCAAAAATAGTAAAAATAAATCGTTTTACCATATCTTTTTCTTTATCAGGATCAAATCGCTTTCGTTCTATTCTTGACAAACATGCCTCAGTAAAATTTATGTGCCTGCAAAAGTCCCCCCCCAGTTTTTCCAGTTCTTTTTCATCAAATACTGCCGATGCTATTTCTCCATAAATTATTTTATAATCGCTGTCGTCTATTTGGCTGGTTTTACCATCGATCTTTATATGTTCCGAAATATTTTCTCGATATACATACAGGGCAAGCCGCTTGAAAGAGATCCATGATAGTGTTTTAGCAAGTTTCAAATCCAATCCAATCAATCCTTCCCTGTTAAAACCCAGCAAATAATCTTCTCGATCCCGCACATCAGTTTTGAATAGGTACAGGTTTTCATTACAACAATGATAAAATGAGATCAAATTTTCCAGGGTTTTTTTCGCTCGCTTATGATGTTTTCCCGGTATTTTTCCTTTGTTTAAAATATGAAGCTTTATCGCGAGCTCCGTTGCTTCTCTTATGCTTTGAACAATCGGTTGGCTCACGTCTTCAATCCTGATTTTTTGCGGTAATTTACCCTCTGCAAAATCCAGCAAAGCTTGCCCATCGGCTATCGCATTGGGTTCAAGTGTCCTGGCTATCTTTTCAAGTCCTTCGATACTTCTATCCGGATTTATATGTTTATCATGTACAAGAGAAGCCGCTAAATTCTCATAAGCAAAGGACTGTTGCATGATTTGCCCAAGAATTAATGAAACAATTGATAATGTCGACACGTATCTTCTTATTGTTTTTTTGATTTTTTTATCCATTTTAAAAACCTCCTTAAGTCAAGACATTATATCAAGAAAAAGTTAGTTTGTCAACGGAATATTCTTATTCCATGACGCAATAGCCTTATTGCGAGATAACAAAGATAAAAAGATCTTTTCATTCCGCTTAATTCTCTTAACGGAGAGCGAGTTCCTGTAGTCGGGACCATTGAGGATTTAAACGACTGAAAATATTGATTTTGATCGGTAAGAAGGTATAATGGTATACAGCTGTTTTTAAAAATGGATACATATAGGGAGGGGCAAATGAGAGAGGCATTGTTAAAAGTTGAATTATTGGGAAAAACCGAAAACGCGAAAGAAATAATATATTCGGCGTGCAGGCAGTGTTATTCCGCGGATTTTTCTGGAAATATATTTGCAAATTCGCTTAACGCGACCGCTAATCCTGACACATCCGAGAAGATAACCGCCTTTATAGAAAAAGTTGTAGCAAGCGGGCATGAAAGTCCGCTTGAACACGTAAAATTCACGTTCGCCATCGAAGGAGTTTCGCGCGCGCTTACGCACCAGCTTGTTCGGCATCGCATAGCGTCATATTCACAACAGAGTCAGAGGTATGTGAAAGCATCGGAATTTAAGTATATCGTGCCGCCTGTATTTGAAAAAAATGATGACTTAAAACAGCGTTTTTTGGGGTTAATGACTGATATACAAGAAGGATATAACGGTCTTTTGTCTCTTCTTGAGAAAAACGGAACCGTCGGCGAAAAAGCTAATCAAGACGCGCGGTTCGTTTTGCCTCAAGCGGCGGAGACAAAGATAGTGGTCACAATGAACGCGCGTGAATTAAAACATTTTTTCGCTCATAGATGCTGTCATCGCGCTCAATGGGAAATAAGACGTTTAGCCGAAGAAATGCTCAAAATATGCAGAAAAGTGCTTCCGGAAGTGTTTAATTCCGTCGGGGCCAAATGTGAAGCTCTAAAATATTGCCCCGAAGGTGAAAAATTCACCTGCGGCAAATACAACCCGAGATAATTTTAGCTCTATATAACAAAAAAGCCACCAACCTTGCAAGGTCGGTGGCTTTTTTTACCCCTCTTAAATCGCACCTCGTAGGTGCAACGAGGTGCACCTACGAGGTGCGATTTAAGGGGGGTGTTATTCTCCTTGGTAGTTTATTAGGGTTTTGGGGTTGTAGTGTTTGATTTTGTCCATATAGTTCAGGAAAGGGAGACCTATTATTGAAAATATTCCCGCGACGGACGCTTTTTGACTTTCGATCATTTTCGCGACAGCTTCCAAAGTGCCTCCGGTGGCGATAAGGTCATCCACGATAAGCCAATTTTTGCCGGGGGTTAGATCCGACTTATGGATCTCAAGTGTCGCTTCGCCGTATTCAAGAGAATAACTTTGCTCAACAATGTCCCCCGGGAGTTTCCCTTTTTTTCTGGCCAGGACCAGCGGCAACGATCTTTTTAATGCGAAAGGCGCGCCAAGAAGAAATCCGCGGCTTTCGATCGCGATAATGCCGTCTATTCGCGTGTCTTTATAAAGTTCTTCCATTTCACTGAGAACATATTTAAATGCTTCGCTGTTGATAAAAATGCTCGTAACGTCATAAAACAATATTCCCGGTTTCGGGAAGTCAGGCACTTTGCGGATCGCGTCATTAAGATTCATTGTTTTTCTCCTCATTTTATCAACCCGAGAAACCACTCATGGAACGAAATAAAAACCGTGCCGAATACAAGCGAGACCATTCCCATAAGTTTTATCAGGATGTTCATCGACGGGCCTGTCGTATCTTTGAACGGGTCGCCTACGGTGTCGCCAACAACCGCGGCTTGATGAACCGGAGTTCCTTTTCCGCCCAAATTACCTTCTTCTATCCATTTCTTCGCGTTATCCCACGCGCCGCCGCCGTTAGCCATCATTATCCCCAGAAGCACTCCGCATACTGTTGCTCCGGCAAGAAAACCGCCGAGCGCTTCGATCCCCAAAAATGTGCCGACAAGAAACGGGCTCACAATGGCAACTATTCCCGGGAGTATCATTTCTTTTAGAGCGCTTTTTGTCGCGATATCGATACATGTTTGAGTGTCAGGTTTAGCCGTTCCTTCCATAAGTCCTTTGATCTCACGAAACTGTCGGCGAATTTCCTGAACGATTTTATCCGCCGCGCGTCCAACAGCTTTAAGTGTCATAGCCGCGAAAGAAAATGGGACAAGAGCTCCGATAAAAAGTCCCGCCACAGGCAGTGGTTTTATAAGATCGATCGCGGCAAGCCCCGTAACTTTTTGAAACGCCGCGAAAAGCGCGAGCGCTGTCAGCGCGGCCGAACCTATCGCGAAACCTTTACCGATTGCGGCTGTCGTATTTCCGAGAGAATCAAGTTTGTCCGTGATCTTTCGTACGCCTTTATCCAGTCCCGCCATTTCCGCTATTCCGCCCGCGTTATCCGCGATCGGACCATAAGAATCGGTAGACATTACTATCCCGATAGTGCAAAGCATCCCGACCGCTGCCAGTCCTATGCCGTAAAGTTCCGCAAAGTGGAATGAAACAAGCATTGCCGCGGTGATCGTGAGAATCGGCGCGATAGTACTTTCAAAACCCACGGCAAGTCCCGAAACGATAGTTGTCGCCGGACCCGATTGTGATTGCCGGGCGATATCTCTTATCGGTTTTGAGGAAGTGAAATATTCGCTTTCCAATCCGATGAGAATTCCCGCGACGAGTCCCGAAAGGATCGCCCAAAACGGTCTTATGGAGCCGAAGGTAATTCTCGAGGCGAAAAACGCGCCGGCCAAGAACAACACCGAGGCGATAAGCGTTGAGTTTCTAAGCGCTGTTTGCGCGTTAAGGTTTTTTAAAAGATTCATTGAAAGCACTCCGATGACGGAAGCGATAAGACCGATGGTAATGAGCACTATCGGGAACGACATGGCTTGGAACGGATTTGCCATCGCCGCGCCGATCGCCATCGTCGCGATCACCGAACCGACATATGATTCAAAAAGATCCGCTCCCATTCCCGCGGTGTCTCCGACATTGTCTCCGACATTGTCCGCGATAACTCCGGGGTTTCTCGGATCGTCTTCAGGAATGCCCGCTTCAATTTTACCGACAAGGTCGGATCCCATGTCCGCCGCTTTAGTGAAAATGCCTCCGCCGACGCGCGCGAAAAGAGCGATGGAACTGGCGCCAAGCGCGAATCCCGTAATTATCCCCGTATCTTTCGTGATGAGAAACCATGCGCCGACCCCTAAAACACCTAGCGCCGCGACAGTGATCCCCATTATGGAGCCGCCTTTAAACGCTACTAAAAGCGCCTCTCCCGCACCATGAGAACGAGCGGCTTCACAGGTTCTGGCGCTTGAACGCGTTGACGCGGTCATTCCGATAAACCCGGCGAGCATGGAACAAAAGGCGCCGGTCGCGTATGCTATCGCGGCTTCGATCGACAAAAATTTTGCCATGACGACGAACATTAGCACCACGAATATAAGAATTATCCTGTATTCATGTTTTAAAAAAACCATCGCGCCTCGATGGACTTCATTGGAGATCTCACGCATTTTATTCAAACCTTCCGGTCTTTTTAAAAGCACAACATACGTTATTCCGGCGAATGCTATACCGCAAACTCCGATGAGAGGAACTAAAATCATTTGAACACTCCTTTTTTCTTGTGTAGAGTTAGCAAAACATAAATCAAAACTATATTAGCCTTTCGAAAACAACCTCGTAGGTTGAACCTCGTAGGTTCAACCTACGAGGTTGTTTTAGAAAGGGGAAAACGATTGATGTCGATTCCACCTACGAGGTGGAATCGGTGAAAACATTATTCTCAGGTCAAAATCAGAGTCACAATAGCATATGTCAGGGGAATTTTCAACAGAAAAGCGTGAGATATGTGAACACAAAGACATTTCGGGATAATATTGACTTTCATATAGGTTTTTTCGAGTGAAATCACTGTTTGGAAGGAATAGCTTCTTGAATATGTTTCAGGATCTCAGTTGGCCAGATGAATTTTGACAGGACCAATTCCGCGCCTTCTTTTTTGGAGTGCTCTATGAGGTTGGTTGAAAGAAACGCCGTGAGTATAAAGACGATCATATTAGGTCTCAGTTCTTTAATGCGCTTGAGCAGTTCCAATCCGTTCATTTCAGGCATCTTATAATCAATGATCGCCATGGCAAAATCGGTTTTTTTTACGATCTCCAGCGCTTCAAGCGGATTGATCGTGAAACTGACATCGTAATCCGATTCCAAAGTGAGCACATCGGACAGGGATTCACACATATCCTTATCGTCGTCAACCAGTAGAATTCGCGGTTTATCGCTTTTTTCCTTTTTCTTCATTTTTTAATTTTCTTTGCCGAATTAAGTTCCAAAGCGAAACAGGAACCGTTTGTGCCGGTTTTTTCAAGATACAATTTTCCGTTATTTGTTTCAATAATGGATTGCGCGATCGGAAGTCCGAGTCCGGTTCCCGTAATTTTAGAACTGTAAAACAGATTGAAAATTTGACCCTTGTCGGCCTCGGTTATGCCGGGGCCCGTATCCGATACGCAAACTTTTACGACAGAATTATCTTTTACGCAAAAACTTTTCACTGTAAGCGTTCCGTTAATGTTCATAACATCTACGGCGTTTAAAATTAAATTGCGTAGCACACTGTAGAGCTGATGAAAATCCATGAACACGGATAAAAAGTCTTCGTCCTTAAAAGAAACCTCTACAGCGATATCTTCCGGGATGGCCATATCTTTAAGAACTTCTTCAACGCATTCCTTGATGGAAATGGTGGTCGCGATATCCGCTTTCACTCTGGAATAACTTAAAATACTTTCAAGAATATTACTGGTGAGTTTTATTTTTTCTTCCAAAACGTTAAGACGCTTTTCAAACAACTTCTTATCCTTCATGCCTTCATGGCGCAGAAGAAATACGGAATTAGTGATGATGCTTAACGGAGTTCGCAGTTCATGAGCGATCTGACCGGCAAGTTTGCCGAGAACGGCAAGTTTGTCTTTTGTCATCATTTGTTCACTTAAAAGCTGTATCTGCCGTGTTTTTAGTTTCACTCTTATATTGAGCGACACCACCCATAAAAGCCCCATCATTAAAAGCATTATTCCCATAATGATGCCCATTGCCGCCGCGACGAGTTTCCATGATATGGGCTGCATTGGATGGTTCTGAGTCGATAACGAAGGAGGGGGGGGGATCTTCACGGAACGACGCGAGTGTGTAACCGCGCCGTAAACCGTTACTGTCGGTGCGACAGCGGCCAGAACGAAAAGAATAAAAAGGGAGTGTATGAACTTTTTTATATTCACCCGGTGAATCCTTTTGCGTTATGGAACAGCAACCATCCAAAACAACCTCGTCTCGACATCACCTCGTAGGTGCAACCGGTTGCA
>JADHWG010000046.1 GCA_016783605.1 Candidatus Omnitrophota bacterium
TTGTAAGAAAAAGTGCCAAAGTTGGCGGATAGCGATGAATTAAACTGAATTAGGGTCATTCTCAAGCCGAAATATTCCCCTTTTTGGAGATACCGAAGGAGTATTTTTTGTACGCACCGTTCTAATTAGGATTTGGGGTAAAATATTAAGACTTGACCCCTTTACCTCTTCAGAATTTATTTATATAGCATTTACCGTATGCTTCTTTTTTTTATCTAATATCACTTTGATTTTAATTTTCGTTCCTAACGCTACCGCTACTTTCCCCAGTGTTGACAATTTAATATCCTCGGCATGATTTTCCATACGTGATATTACTGATTTTTTTGTATGCAATTTCCGAGCTAGTCTCTCTTGGGTATATCCACATAATTCTCGCGCCTTCTTTAATATCACTCCGATTTTAAACTCTTCATATCCAAGATCGAAATCTTTTGCGAATTTTTCATCTTTATCTTTTTGCATTTTTATAAATTTCTGTAAATCACTCATTTTTTCCTCCTACGTTGTATATGTTCTTTCCGATATTTTTCTGCTTTTGTTATTGCTTCTTTTGGTGTTTTTTGTGTCTTTTTGACTATACCATGCGTTAAAATTATCTCATTCCCCACAAAAAAGCCAAATATTCGATAAATAGTTGATCCAAATTTTACACGACATTCCCAAATATCACTTGGTTTTAGTTTTTTCCAATACTCTTTTGGTACAAAATCCAAATCTTCCAACAACTTTAGCACCCACACGACCTTTCGCCTTTGCTTCGTTGGAAGCTCCTCTAAAAACTCAGCTACTGGACATTTTCCAGATGCTGTTTTATAAAAATTTACTTCTCGTATTCCCATAATAAAGGTTATCACGCAAGCTAACTTTTGTCAACTTTTTTCTCTATTTTAAGTAGGGACGTCATGACGTCCCCATTTAAAATTCGTACAAATTGAGACAAATGAACGGGGTTTGGAATACATAAACAAGGCAACAAAAAACCCTACAACTTTGCGGTCATAGGGCTTTTGGTTTGTTTTTATGGTCCTTCGACTCGCCGAAATGCTCCTCTTCGTCGCATTTCTCTCGCTTGCTCAGGATAAAACTCCGCTTCGCGAAGTTTGGCGGGGCGGACGGGGCTCGAACCCGCGACCTTCGGATCGACAGTCCGACGTTCTATCCAGCTGAACTACCACCCCACTGTGTAAATGACAAATGTCAAAATTCAAACTTGTCCCCGCAAGCGTTAAGCGGGGGTGACAAAAAAAGAGCAAAATTAAAGCTTGTTCCCGCAAGTTTTAGGCGGGGGTGACGAAAAATATCAAGATCTAAGAAACAAGGTTTTAATTCCACCTCGTAGGTGGAATTGGGGTCCCTTCTTTAAGAAAAAGGAGATGCTGGTCCTTCGACTCGCTAAAATGCTCCTATTCGTCGCATTTCTGAACACTCGCTCAGGATCAGTTTTCGCATTCGCGAAAACTGGTGGGCGATGTAGGAGTCGAACCTACGACATCTACCTTGTAAGGGTAGCGCTCTAAACCAGCTGAGCTAATCGCCCCTATTTTCAAGAAAACACATTATATATTAGCTCTAGCTATATGTCAATGCCCGCAAAAAATCTGCGGCCGCTTTGTCTTATTCCGCTCTTTGTGTTTCAGATCCCCGCCTGCGCGGGGATGACAATGGGGCGCGGGGATGACAATGGAGTCGCGTCCACTCCAAGCCGGGTTATTCCACTGTCACGGATTTCGCTAGGTTTCTTGGTTTATCTATATCGTATCCGAATTCTGCGGCTACGTGATACGCTAAAAGCTGAAGCGGTATCGCGACAAGGATCGGCGAAAAAATTTCTTCCGTTTCCGGTATTTCGATAACGTAATTCGCTTCTTTTCCTTTTAACGTCGAGTCTCTTTCTGAGACTATCGCGACGATTATTCCGCCTCGCGCTCTTATTTCTTGAATGTTAGAGAGCATTTTTTCGTAGGTGTCGCCTTTTACCGCCAAACACACCACCCATGGATTCTCGTCTATTAAAGCGATCGGCCCGTGTTTCATCTCGCCCGCGGGATATCCTTCGGCGCTGATATATGAAATTTCTTTCAGTTTTAGCGCGCCCTCCAACGCGTTCGGATAATTTATGTTCCGTCCCAAATATAAGAAACAGCTTTTATTGTTCCGCGCCAAATAATATTTATGAAAATTCGCGGCATACCCTTTCATTTTGTTTTCATTTCTTCGATACTGTTTAAGCATCCTTTTGGCCAATTTTGGCACTTGGCTGAGTTCTTTCAGAAAATCCGGCGGACAATTATCCGCTTTTCCTCTCACTTTCGTTAAATAATGTGTGAATAGATACATTATACCCAACTGCGCGGTGTATGCTTTTGTTGAAGCAACGGCGATTTCGGGTCCCGCGTGAGTATATATCACCCCGTCCGATTCCCTTGCGATCGATGCCCCCAGCACGTTACATATCGCTAAAACTTTCGCGCCTTTGGTTTTCGCTTCCCTGAGCGCCGCGAGGGTGTCCGCGGTTTCGCCCGACTGAGAAATAACTATTACCAAAGTGTTTTTGTCCACCAAAGGATCTCTATATCTAAATTCACTTGAGGTGTCAACACTAACCGGGATCCTCGCGTATTTTTCGATCATATATCTTCCGGTCAGTCCCGCGTGATACGCGGTTCCGCAAGCCACGATAATAACGTTCTCTATCTTTTTAAAAACATCTTCCGAAATAATCAATTCATCGAAAACAACTTCCGTATCGTTCTTTATCCTTTTTTGGAACATTTGTTTCAAAACTTCAGGTTGTTCAAAAATTTCTTTCAGCATAAAATGTTTAAATCCGGTTTTTTCCGCTTGTTTGATGTCCCATTCAATTTTTGTTGAAATTTTTTCAACTTGCGAACCGAATTCATCGTAGACCGTATATTTTCCTTTTTTGATATCCACCATTTCGTTATTCTCCAAATATACGACTTCTTTGGTATGTTCCAAAACTGCCGGGATATCGCTGGCAATAAAATTTTCCTCTTCTCCCAACCCGAGGATCAGGGGACTATCTTTCCTTATACCGATAATCCTGTCCGGTTCTTTTTTGTGTATCGCGGCAATCGCGAATGAACCTTTAAGCCTTTTTGCCGCTTCGGCGACAGCCAACCTTAAATCTCCCTGATATTCGCTTGCTATAAGATGGGCGATAACTTCGCTATCGGTTTCGGATTTAAAAATGTGTCCGTTCTCTCCCAACTGTTCTTTCAATTGCTTATAGTTTTCGATTATCCCGTTATGCGCGATAGCTACGTCTTCGGTATGATCGTTATGCGGATGAGCGTTCAGATCGCTCGGCTCCCCGTGTGTCGCCCATCGGGTATGACCGATCCCGGTGTTTCCTTCTATGGGTCTTTGCTTGACCTCTTCCGCCAAAACTTCGAGTTTCCCCTGTTTTTTGACTATTCTTATCGCTTCGTCTTTTAAGACGGCAAGCCCCGCGGAATCGTAGCCCCTATATTCCAAACGAGCCAATCCCTTAAGAAGAACTTCCGAGACGTCTTTTGCGCCTGTATATCCGATTATTCCACACATATTTTTCTCTTTATCCTTTAATTTTTCCGATAATGTTCATAATGTCGCCCTTAATGCACCGCGAGATCAAATTCGCCATGTAAAGGATTATTGAAAACTGCCAACAGTCTTCAGGTCCGATGATCAAAGCCGTATTAACGTTTTCTTTTTGTTCAAGTTCTCTCTTATATTTTTCTATGATTTTGGACAGCGATTCGTCTTCCAGATCTAAAGTGTCCACTCTGTTATTATATCTAAGCGACGGAAACCGTATTCCTCTCATTAAAAAGAACATCTGCATCGCGGCTTGTTCTACCTCCAGATCTTCTTCAAAATCAAATCCTTCAAATTGCGGCAGATCTTCCGGAAGAAGGATCAAAGGTTTTTCGATAATGACTTTTCCATTGCGGACAACAGTGCTTCCTTCATTAACCGCGGATTCAGCAAGAAAAATATACTGAACTCGCGTTGTCGCGAAAGTGGGCAGAGCTCTGATCCGGCCGCGTATTATCTCTGTCTTTGCCTGCGCTTTTTCCCACATTTGTTCAATATTCATATACCTGCCTTTTTTCTATCGCTCCGCTCCATTTTGTACTATAGATTCCCGCGTTCGCGGGAATGACAAAAAAGAGTTATAAGGGCACGGCATGCCGTGCCCCTACGGTATGAACCGCCAATTCCACCTCGTAGGTGGAATTGGTGATGATAACGAAATATCTTCCTTCCTATTTGAAATAAAAAAGCCCTCCCCCGCTAATAAGGTGAAGAGGGCTTTTCGCGTTCAGAGTCCCTTTTTCTCTTTTTCTCCTCAGCTATAGTGTTTTTGATGCTCGAAATAATGGCATCCCCAAGGGGATTCGAACCCCTGTCGCCAGAATGAAAATCTGGTGTCCTGACCGGGCTAGACGATGGGGACGCACTAATTCTTTCTCTCCCATGCTCTCACTCTAAAAATCGTGGATGAAAGCGTCCCCTATTGTACAAAATCTTTCCCCACTTTGCAACATCTTTTTGTACTAATCAAAAGCATAACGGATAGGCTCAATTCGTAAGGGTAAGGGCACGGCATGCCGTGCCCCTACGTATTTTAAATAAATTCCCGATTTGTTGCCTAAATTGTGACAACTTATCACCTGCAACCTACGAGGTTGCGGGCGGTTGTTCCGGAGTTTCTCCCTCCTCGAGGGCGACTTCTTCTTCCGCTTTCGCTACAACGTTCGCGACTGAGGTCAACTTGTCCGTAGGCTTTAGATTTATCAGCCTCACGCCTTGCGTCGCTCTTCCTATCTTACTTATGCCTTTAACCGTCACCCTCACAACCATGCCTTGTATGGATACCAGCATAATTTCGTTTTCTTCACGCACGGTTTTTATTCCAACAACTTTTCCGTTTTTAGCTACGATCTTCAGGTTTATTACCCCGCTTCCGCCCCTTGACTGCAAGCGATATTCTTCGAATTCCGTTCTTTTTCCGTAGCCTCTCTCCGTTACGGAAAGAAGCGTGCCGGAGGAATCAACACTTACCATTCCAACGGCTTTATCGTTTTTCCTGAGAGTAATTCCTTTTACCCCCTGGGCGCTACGCCCCATTGACCGAATATCTTTTTCTTTAAACCGAATCGCTTTTCCCTGTTCAGTGGCTATACAGATCTGGTCTCCCCCTTCAGAAAGAACGGAACTGATCAATCTGTCGCCTTTCCCAAGCGTAATGGCAATTATGCCTCCCTTTCGCGGATTGCTGAAGGCTTCAAGCGGCGTTTTTTTTATTTTTCCCTGACTTGTCGCCATCACAACAAAATGTCCCTTCGTAAATTCCCTAACCGGAACAACGGAGGAGATGGTTTCATCTTGAGAAACGCCTAAAAGGTTGATTATCGGCCGTCCCTTGTTTCTGCGACCGACTTGCGGGATTTCATGAACTTTAAGCCAATGCAATTTTCCCACGGAAGTAAAAACAAGCATATAATCGTGAGTTGATGCGACAAAAAGATGTTCCACAAAATCTTCTTCTTTCGTTTCCGCGCCGGTGACTCCTTTCCCGCCGCGCCTTTGCTTTTTATATCCGCTTACGGGAAACCTTTTTATATATCCGGAGTGGCTTAACGTGATAACCATATCTTCTTCTGCGATCAAGTCTTCAATGTTAATGTCTTCCGCCGCGCCGGTAATTTCCGTGCGTCTTTCATCTCCGAATTTTTCTTTTATGTCACGCGTTTCGTCGCCAATTATCCCTAACACCTTTTTTTCGCTGGCCAATATCCCTTTCAACGTTTCAATTAGTTTTAAAAGCTCCAGATATTCTTTTTCAAGTTTTTCCACTTCCAGATTTGTAAGCTGTTGAAGACGCATCGCAAGGATCGCCAACGCCTGCCGTTCTGATAGACCAAACTTTTTCATTAAACCAAGCTTCGCTTCCACGGGATCTTTGGATTTTTTTATCAACCTGATAACTTCGTCCAAGTTCTTTAACGCGATCTTTAATCCTTCGAGAATATGCGCTCTTTCTTCGGCTTTCGCCAGATCGAATTTTGTGCGCTTGATAATAACATCTTTGCGATGCTGTATAAAGAGTTCCAGCATTTCTTTAAGGTTGAGAACTCGCGGCTGTCCGCCCACTATCGCGAGCATTATAACCCCGAACGTTTCCTTCATCTGCGTGTGCTTGTATAGCTGGTTCATAACAACTTCCGCGTTATACGCGCGCTTTATTTCGACCACGATCCTCATCCCGTCTCTATCGGACTCATCTCTTAGATCCGAAATGCCTTCGATCTTTTTGCTTTTCACTAAACTCGCGATAGACGTGATCAAACGAGTCTTATTCACCTGATACGGAATTTCCGTGATTATAATATTTTCTTTTCCCTGTTTTTTTTGTTCCACATGCGCTTTCGCGTGCATTTTTAAAGCGCCCCTCCCCGTTTTATACGCCTTTACGATATTTTCCCGACCGCAAATAAGCGCGCCCGTGGGAAAATCGGGTCCGGTAACGATCTTTATCAGGTCTTCCACGGCACAATCCGGATTTTCCACAAGATGGCATACGGCGTCCGCGACTTCCGTTAAATTGTGCGGCGGAATATTTGTCGCCATGCCGACCGCGATACCACTCGATCCGTTAAGAAGAAGATTCGGCAATATTGACGGGAGAACTTCCGGTTCAACGAGAGAACCGTCAAAATTCGGTTTCCATCCAACGGTTTCTTTTTCTATATCTTTTAAAAGCCATTCGGTGATCTTCTGCATTCTCGCTTCGGTATATCTCATCGCCGCCGCGGAATCACCATCCACGGATCCGAAGTTTCCCTGCCCGTTTATGAGCGGATACCTGAGAGAAAATTCCTGAACCATTCGAACCAACGCGTCATACACTGCCGAGTCGCCGTGCGGATGATATTTACCCAAAACTTCTCCGACAATTCTCGCGCTTTTTTTGTACGGTTTTGAATGCAGCATCCCCATATCTTTCATCGCGTATAAAATTCGCCTATGAACGGGCTTAAGTCCGTCCCTCACGTCCGGAAGCGCGCGTCCGGCAATTACGCTCATCGCGTAATTGATGTAAGAATTTTTCATTTCCTCTTCAATATGGATCGGTATTATTTTTTCATTCCGTGTATACATTCTCATCTCCCGTTTCTTGTTTTCCCCACTGACTGCACCTCGTAGGTGCAGTCAGTGGCAAATTTCAGGTTGCAAGCTTCAAGCTTCAGGCTTCAGGCTTATCCGCCGAAGGCGGATACCCTGTAACTTGTACCCTGCAACCTGAAACCTGCAACCTGTAACTATACGTCTAAGTTTTTAACGTCCCTCGCGTGCGTCATGATAAATGCCCGGCGGCTTTCCACATTGTCTCCCATCAGTACGGTAAACATTTCATCCGCTTCCACAACATCTTCGATCGTAACTTTTTGAAGCGTTCTTTTTTCCGGATCCATTGTTGTTTCCCATAACTGTTCGGGATTCATTTCTCCCAACCCTTTATATCTTTGGATCGCCAGCCCCTTCTCCCCTTCTTTCACCACTTTTTTTAAGAGCTCGCTCAATGAAAAAATCTTGTCTCCCCCTTTTACTGTAAAGATGGGTTTCGCTTTTTTCTTTTTCGGCTCATCTTTTTCTTGAATCTTTTTTTCATAATCTCTTATGTCCGCTCCGTATTTTTCTATCTCTTTGGATATTTTTTCCAGTTCCCGCGCCTCATAGAATTCCTGTATGAACAACGTGTCTTCGGCGGCATTTTGTTTCACGTCTTGCTCCTCTTCCATTTCTATTTCTTTTTCCTCATCGCCCTTTCCTTTAAATTTCGAAATTTCTTCGTCGCTGTACAAAAATTTGTATTCCCCGTCCGCTTTTATCCTATATAGGGGAAGTTTTTTTGTTTTCTCCTGCTTCGCTTCAAGATATTCGCCGAATTTAACACCACGCCTTTCTATCGCGTGAGATAATTTTTCAAGTTTTACCAAAATATCCAAGAACTCTTTTAATCTTTTCGCCGTGAACGCTTTTTCCTCACCGGCACTTTTCACTTCCATTTCTTCCATTCCCTGATTTAAAAGAAACGATTTCATTTCCTGCTCGGTGTTAATATATTGTTCCGCTTTTCCTCTTTTTACGCGATAAAGCGGCGGCTGGGCGATAAAAATATGTTCCTTATCCAAAAGCTGTTTCATATGTCTGAAAAAAAATGTTAAAATGAGCGTTCTGATATGAGACCCGTCAACATCGGCATCACACATAAGAATGATCTTCCCGTATCGAACCTTTTCCACATTAAACTCATCGCCTATCCCCGCTCCAAGCGCCGTTATCATTGTCTTTATTTCTTCGTTGCTTAAAACTTGGTTAACCCGCGCTTTTTCCACGTTAAGTATCTTTCCTTTAAGCGGCAAGATCGCTTGATATCTCCGGTCTCTTCCCTGCTTCGCCGACCCTCCCGCCGAATCTCCCTCAACGAGATACAGTTCCGTGAGAGTCGCGTCTTTTTCGGAACAATCCGCCAGTTTCCCCGGCAAAGAACCGCTTTCAAGCGCCCCTTTTCGACGTGTTAATTCACGCGCTTTTTTTGCCGCCTCTCTCGCTCTGGCGGCGGTGAGCGTTTTCTTTACTATTTTTCCCGCCGTCGTAGGGTTCTCTTCAAAATACGCCCCAAGCATTTCATTAACAGCCGCCTCGACAACCCCTTCCACCTCTGAATTACCAAGTTTGGTCTTCGTCTGTCCTTCGAACTGAGGGTTCGGTATTTTTACACTGATAACCGCCGTTAACCCCTCCCGCGTATCGTCTCCGGAGACATCTTCTTTTTTTACCTGACCACGAGACTTCCCATACCCTTTTATGGTTCTTGTAAGCGCGGACTTAAATCCGGTCAGATGCGTTCCGCCTTCGGTGGTCGAGATGTTATTAACAAAACTGTATATATTTTCCGAATATCCTTCGTTATATTCCATCGCTATTTCTAAAATGACATCGTCTTTTTCTTTTTCCAAGTGAATAATTTTGTTATGGATCGGTTTTTTATTTTTGCTCATATGTTCCACGAACGATACAATGCCGCCTTTATAAAAATATTCCGCGCTCTTGTCAGTTCGTTCGTCTTTGAGTGTTATCTTTACGCCTTTATTTAAAAACGCGAGTTCCCTTAACCTGACGGCCAAAATATCAAAACTGAAATTGGTTGTTTCTTTAAAAATGTTTTCATCCGGTTTAAATGTAACACTCGTCCCCGTTGATTTTGTCTTCCCCAAAACTTTTAATTTTGTCGCGGCCTTTCCTAACTTATATTCCTGGTGATGGATTTTCCCTTCCCTTTTAACTTCAACTTCCAGTCTTTCCGAAAGCCCGTTAACAACACTCACCCCCACACCGTGAAGTCCGCCCGACACTTTGTATACACGATGGTCAAACTTCCCTCCCGCGTGAAGCGTGGTCATAACAACTTCAACCGCCGGTTTTTTTAGTTTGGCATGCATGTCTACAGGAATACCTCTTCCATTATCTTTTACCGTTATACTTTCATCAGCGCGTATCACGACATCTATTTTGTCACAGAACCCGCCCATAACTTCGTCGATGGAATTGTCAACAACCTCATAGACCAAATGATGAAGACCGCGTTTGCCAGTGTCTCCTATATACATAGCGGGTCTTTTTCGAACGGCCTCCAACCCTTCAAGAACTTGTATGGTTGTCGCGTCATATTTTTTCTTATTTTTATCTTTCTCTTTACTCATTCTTTTCCTTTCGTGTTTCTTGTTGCCTCTCTCATTGCCGAAGTCAACCTCGTAGGGGCACATTGCATGTGCCCCCGAATAACCCACGCGGTGGGATATTGAAATGCGGGCACATGCAATGTTCCCCTACGCGGTTAAAACAACTGGTCTTCTATAACTCCCACTCTAAACCTTATTTTTTCAGCTTTTTTTCTTCCTTCGTATTTCTCGTTGAATTTTTTTAATAATATCTCTTTTTCAAGAGTGAGTTTATAAAGCCACACGGAATTTTCAACCGCGACAACAAGTGTTCCTTTTTTCAAACTCACCGGAAGCGTGTGTTCCTTTGCTTTCTCACCCGCGACGCTTCGCCATGCCTCTATTACGGCGCTTCCTTTTTTCGCCGCGCCTCCTTCAATCTTTTTCAGGAACGACCCTACAACGTCTCTTATCTGTCCGGTTCCGTGTTTTCTGTACATAAGTCGATTACGGGGGACCGCCCCTTTTATATTTTCACAATTCTGGTAACAAATTTAAAATACGTAGGGGCACGGCATGCCGTGCCCTTACGAATCGCGCCTTTATAAAAACGGCCTAACCTGTCACCTGCATGGGAAGAATCACGTATGTATAATTTTCCCCTTTTCTTATAACACCGGGCTTACTTGAATCATTTACTTCCAAAATAATTTCGTCTTCCGGTAAATTCTTTAGAACATCAGTCAGATATTTCGGATTGAACCCTATCTCAAATTCGTCCGCCCCGGAATAGTCTATATTCAATTCTTCTTTCGCCTCTCCGAGATACGGCGTGTTCTTTGATATCGTCATCTTTTTTTTCTTTATGCTGAGTTTCACGGCAAGCGAATCCTGATCCGTAAAAATACTCGCTCTCCTCGTCGCGGACAAAAAATCCTCTCTTGCCACTTTAATTTCTTTTTCCGTCCGTTCCGGAATAACGTTTCTATAATTCGGATACTCCCCTTCTATTAACCTCGAAAGAATAAAACTTCTCGGGAACGAAAAAAGTACCTGATTATCACTGAATTTTATTCCAACTTCTCCGTCTTCGGTCAACATTCGCCTGACTTCCTGCGCGGTTTTTGTCGGAATTATAACTTCTCTGTCCACTAAAGTTTGTTTAGGTAATTTTTTTCTAATTACAGCCAATCTTCTCCCATCGGTCGCGGCAATACATACATCTTCCCCTTTTATGGTAAAAAGCATTCCATTTAAAACATACCGAGTATCGTCTTTACTTACCGCGAATTCCGTTAAATTCATCATTTCTCTTAGTGTGCTGTTTTCCATCACAATGGAATCTTTATCCTTAAATACCGGAAGAAGCGGAAACTCCTCTTTTGGAAGACCTATTATTCTAAACTGCGCTTTCCCGCTTTTTATGTTTACAAAATTATTTTTCTTCATGGATAAAGAAATTTCACTGTCTTCCGGGAAAGATCTCACAATATCAAAAAACTTACGCGCCGGGATGGTTATGGACCCTTCACTTAATATCTCCGCCGGAACGATCGAACATATCCCTATATCAAGATCTGTCGCTGTCAGCTTCAATGTACTGTTGTCGGTTTCCAGCAAAACATTTCCTAATATAGGAAGACTGCTTTTTTGCGAAATAGCGTTTTGAACCGTTTGAATCCCATCTGATAAGTTTTGTTTTGTGATCTTTAGTTCCATTTGAGTCCTCCTGTTTATAGCTTTTAGTTCTTTTCTGAAATTTTTCAAAAATAAGTCGTAATAATAAAAGAGCCTGTGGATATGTGGATAACTTTGTAACCTTCTTTAATGAAAGAGGTTATCTTTTGTATAAGTTGTGGATAAGAAAGACCCTTAAAAAAAGATATCCACAGGAAAGAACCGTATATAGCATATCGTATATCGTATGTCGTGAAGAACTTTTTCCGCCGGAGGCGAGTCCGCCTCCGGCGGAAATTTTTTACGATATACGATATCCTACATACGATATACGAGTTTTATCCTGTGATCAATTCCCGAAGTTTTTTTACCAAAACTTGGGTTTTTTCTTCCTTGTTGACCTCGTTTCCTATTTTGTCACACGCGTGCAGAACCGTCGTATGGTCCCTTCCTCCAAAAAAAGTGCCTATATCGGGAAGAGAGTGATCTGTCATTTCTCGAGAGAGAAACATCGCTACCTGTCTTGGATAAGCAACAGCCCGAGTTCTTCTTTTTGTCAACATGTTTTCTTTCGTTATATTAAAGAAGGAAGAGACGGTTTTTTGTATAAGATCGATAGATATTTTTTTCTCTTCTTGAGAGATCATATCTTTAAGAACCTCTTTCGCGAGTGAAACGGAAACTTCTCCCCCGGTGAGTTTAGCGTAAGCGACAACTCGAATGAACGCTCCTTCCATTTCACGAATATTTGTTTTAATGTTCTCACCGAGAAAATATAAAACTTCTTTTGAAACTTTTTGAGAAGTGCTTTCTCCCTTTTTTTCCATTATAGCGATCCTTGTTTCAAAATCCGGGAGTTGAATGTCCGCGATCAAACCCCACGCGAATCGGGAGATCAGCCGTTCCTCAAGACTTTTAATTTCACGCGGAGACCTGTCACTGCAAAGAACGATTTGTTTATGCGCGTCATGCAAAGCATTGAACGTGTGAAAAAATTCTTCTTGAGTGGATTCTTTTCCGGCGATAAATTGTATGTCGTCAATTAAAAGAACGTCCACATTGCGATACATTGAACGAAACTTCGGAGTGGTTCTTGTTCGTATCGCGGTTATAAGCTGGTTTGTAAACTCTTCGCTGGAAATGTAAAGCACCTTCGCTTTCGGATGAGTTTTTAAAATTTCATGTCCTAAAGCCTGCATAAGATGGGTCTTTCCAAGCCCGACACCACCGTAAAGAAACAAGGGGTTATATATTTTTGAAAGTTTTTCCGAAACGGCAAGAGACGCGGCATGCGCGAAACGATTACTTTGACCTACGACAAAATTTTCAAAAGTATAACATGGATTAAGACCAATATTGCCGGCCTTCGCTTCAGCCTTGACTTCCGGCGCCACACGCGCGCCGCCGAATACCGAACGAAGCCATCCGCCGGGATGTTCTTTATCATCAACTAAGGGCTCCGGAGATCTTTTTTTTGCTTCCAAAGCTTGAAAAGAGGAAGGAACTTCTCCTGCCGAAGGTGAACTTTTTTCTTCTTTCGAAGGAGCGACTATCTGAAATTCAACGGAGAGAGAATTCCCCGCAATTTGCTCCGCGGCTGTTTTTATAAGACCCGAATACTTTTCCCGCATCCAGTTTTCAAAGAATTTGTTAGGAACACCGATAACGACACTATTATCGGTTTTTGAAATGAAAGTGAGGGGGTCAAACCACGCGGCAAAGACTTGGTCGTTCACTTCGGATCGAAGAATAGAAGAGACTTTTTCCCAAAAATTTTCCATTGATATGAAGAAAAACAGTTATACAAAGTATCCACAAAAAAAATAACTTTTCCACATGAACTAAACGGGATATCAACAAGTTATCCACAGGCTGTGAACAAGCAAAAAGGCGCCTAACAGATAAAAAAAACAGTAAATCCCGGATAAAAAATATTATATACGCAAGCAGAAAGCAATGCAAGAAGTATTTAAAGAGAGAAAAGTTCCGCCCACAACCTCGTAATCCCGTAGGGGCACATTGCATGTGCCCCTTATTACATTGTCACAATTCAGGTAACCGTTTATAATGGCATCAACATACAAAGGTTATCAATGATGATGGGGATAAAAGGGCCGGGCAGGCCCGGCCCCTACGATTTGTTGGGCATGTTTTATATTATTCGTAGGGACAAGGCCTGCCTTGTCCGATTAATTGAAGAGGGGACAAAATGG
>JADHWG010000047.1 GCA_016783605.1 Candidatus Omnitrophota bacterium
TAAAAGAGTGAGAGGTATTTCATAAAAAAGTAATGTAAGAAGATTTACAAGAAACTGTTTTATGAAAGATGTTCTATGAAAGTTGTGCTTGATTAGCACGGTGGAAGGAAGCATGGCAGAAATGGCATTTTTTGCCTTCAGGGAGACTGTATCTCTTGACATGCTTTTTCATAGATGACAGATGTAGTCTATTTTGCGACAGTCCCAATAAGAGAAAAGAGGGCGCGGGATAAATGGAGAAACTGGTTCAGGAATTTTTGGCTCAGAAAAGCTTCGCGGTGTGCGGGTCTTTCCGTGATGAAACCAAATATGCTTATAAGATCCTTAAAACTTTGCTAAAAAAGGGACGCGAAGTATATCCTGTCAATCCTCGCCTAGATGAAGTTGAAGGGCTTAAGTGCTATAAAAGCGTAATGGACATTCCCTTTAAAGTGGATGTCGTAAGTTTTGTCACACCCCCGATCGTGACCGAAAAGATCGTGAAAGAATGCTTAAAAAAAAGTATAAGAAAAGTCTGGTTTCAACCGGGAGCCGAAAGTGAAAACGCGATATCTTTTTGCGAAGACAACGGTATCAGCGCGGTTCATGGACTTTGTGTAATGATTGAGTGGATGTAAAAAAGGAAGGAACTTTATGGTCAAGAAAACAGATGTTCTGGTTATCGGCGCGGGTCCCGCTGGGATAATAAGCGCGCTTACAGCAAAAAGGTATTATCCGGACAAAAATATTTTAGTAATGAAAGATGTGAAAAACGGATGTATCCCGTGCGGGATACCGTATATGTTTTGGAGCCTAAAAAACCCGGATGACAATAAACTCGGCATGGACTCTTTGAAAAAAAATAATATAGACGTTATTTTAGGTAAAGCCGTTACAGTGGATCGTGAAAATAAGATCGTTGCCGCTTCCGACGGCGAGGAATATAAATATGAAAAACTGATACTGGCTTTTGGCTCTAATCCGATAAAGCCTCCAATCGCGGGAATAGATAAAGCCGGGATTTATCCGATACTCAAAGATATGGATTATCTAAAAACGGTGATCGGAGAATTAAAAGACGCGAAGAACGTGCTGGTTCTAGGCGGCGGGTTCATCGGCGTTGAATTTGCCGATGAATTTTCCAAAATAAGCGGACTAAACGTGTATTTGGCCGAAATTCTGCCGCGTCTTCTCGGAAATTCTTTTGATGAAGAGTTCTCTGTGCTGGCGGAAGAGAAACTAAAAGAGCAAGGTGTTCAGGTTTTAACGAACAATAAAGTGACAGAATTTTTGGGCGAAAAAAAAGTTCAAGGCGTGCGATTCGACAGCGGTGAAGAGATAAAAATAGACGGCGCCATCTTGGGGATAGGAGCCGTGCCGAACACCGATATCGCTTCAAACGCGAAGCTTGGCATAGGAAAAGGAAAAGGCATATGGGTGGATGAATATATGAGAACAAGTGATCCGGATATTTTCGCGGTGGGAGATTGCGCCGAGAAGAAAGATTTTTATACCAGGCGCCGCGCGTCCGTTATGCTCGCGTCGACCGCGACGGCGGAAGCGAGAATAGCCGGGGCGAATCTTTATCGGCTGAAAGTCGTTCGCGAGAACAAAGGGACTATCGCGATATATTCAACATATGTTGACGGTTTGGTTCTGGGTTCCGCGGGACTTACCGAACAAAGCGCGAAAAAAGAGGGGTTTGAAATTATTTCATCCGCCTCCGAAACCATTGACAAACATCCCGGGAGTTTGCCGGGATCGAATAAAATACAAGTGAAACTGATCTTTTCCAAACATTCCGGAATTCTTATGGGAGGTCAGGTTGTCGGCGGTATTTCGGCGGGTGAGGTGATAAACATTATCGGCATGGCGATTCAGCAAAGAGTTTCAATGTCGGAACTGGAAACTTTGCAAATGGCGACGCATCCATATTTAACATCCGCGCCAACGATGTATCCTATCGTTATCGCGGCTCAAAACGCGGCGGCAAAGGTATAAAAGGAGGTCATTGGTGAAACAGATCGTTATCGCGAGCGGAAAAGGCGGAACGGGTAAAACCGTAATAACCGGCGCGTTCGCGGCGCTTGCGGAAAATAAAGTTATGGCGGATTGCGATGTGGACGCCGCGGACCTTCATCTGATATTAAAACCGAGCGTTAAAGAAAAACATATTTTTAAAAGCGGGAAAACGGCTTTTATAGATAAAACAAAATGTACAAAATGCGGAAAATGCGTAAAACTTTGCCGGTTTTCCGCGATAAGCGACAGCTATATCGTGGACGGCATCTCTTGTGAAGGTTGCGCGTTCTGCGCTTTTGCTTGTCCCGCGGACGCGATAGAAATGAAAGAAAATGTCGCGGGCGAGTGGTTTGTTTCCGATACCCGTTTCGGTTCGATGGTTCACGCGAAACTCGGTATCGCCGAAGAAAATTCCGGTAAACTTGTATCCGTCGTACGAAAACGCGCGCGGGAACTGGCGCAAGAAACAAACGCGGATTGGGTTATCGTAGATGGAGCTCCGGGTATAGGATGCGCGGTGATCGCGTCTTTTTCCGGAGCGGATTGCGCCGTGATAGTCACCGAACCCACACTTTCAGGGCTGCATGACGCCGACAGGGTTATCCGCGTCGCGAAACATTTCGGCATTTTAGTGAAAGTTATCGTGAATAAATATGACCTTAATGAGGATATGACAAAAAAGATCGAAGAATACTGCAAAAAGAACGAAATAACTCTGCTCGGTAAGATCCCTTTTGATAAATGTGTAGTGGAATCGATGGTTGCCGGCAAAACGATCTTAGAACACGAAAGCGGAATTGCGAGAAAACCGGTTATCGCCGCGTGGCGAAAATTACTGAAAGAGATCGGATAATTTCACATGGTCGAGAAAAAATATAAATACATCATCGGGTCGATACCTTCCCGGACACTCGGCAATTCTTTGGAGATAGATGCTTTATGAAAACATATTTGGAATGTGTGCCGTGTTTTTTTAAGCAAGCTCTTGAAGCCGCCAGGCTTTCAGGCGCGGATGAGAAAACACAGAAAAAGATAATGGATAAAGTCGCGTTAAGCGTTCCGAGTTTCGAGCTGACTTCCAGCCCGCCGGAAATGGCGAGAATTATCCACGGCGTGGTAAAAAAATTAACGAAGAAAAAGGATCCTTACGCGCGAATCAAAGAAAAAAGCAATCGGCTCGCGCTGAAAGCCCGTCCCGATCTGAAGAAAAAAGTGGCGCGTTCAAAAGACAATCTATTAACGGCAATAGAACTTGCGATAGCCGGCAACATTATCGATTACGGAGTAAAAAATTCCATAAACGTAAAAAAAGAACTGGAGAAGATATTGCGCGATGAAGATAAGATCATTCGAACAGAGAAAAAAACGATATTTAATTACAACGCGTTCAAACGCGCGTTAAAAAAAGCGAAAACCGTTTTATATTTGGCGGATAACGCGGGTGAAGTTGTATTCGATGCCATACTGATAGAAGAAATTAAAAAGAACGCTCCGGATAAAAAGATCATTTATGCCGTAAAAGAAAAACCCATCATTAACGACGCTTTAGAGAAAGACGCCCGCGTGGCGGGAATAGATAAATACGCGGATATTGTTTCCTCCGGTTCGGACGCTCCGGGCACGATAATTTCTTTATGTTCCAAACGGTTCTTGAAAACATTCAAAAAAGCGGATATAGTCATAAGTAAGGGACAAGGCAATTTCGAAGCATTGTCGAACGTAAAAAGATCAATATTCTTTCTTTTTATGGCAAAGTGTCCGGTAATAGCCAAAGACGTAAACTGCAAAGTGGGCGACATCATCCTGACGCGGAAAAAATAGAGAGTTGCCCCCCCCCTATCTTAATGGAGTAGAATTTGACATGACAAACATTCAGGAAATAGATGCTGCCAGAAAATTGTTGGATCTGAAAGAAGAGACAACTTTGGAAGAAGTGAGAAAAAGTTATCGCCGTCTCAGCCTACGATATCATCCCGACAGATGTAAGGGCGCCGATAAGAAAAAATGCGAAGAGACCTTCAAAAAAATAAATCATGCCAACCGTATCATTATGTCATATTGCGCGGGTTACACCTTTTCTTTTAAAGAGAAGGATATAAAAAGGAACGCGATGGATGAAGAGTCATACGAACATTTAAAACAGTTCTATGACGGATGGTGGTCGGAACTTAATTTATGAATTCTGTTTTTGATAAACATTATAAAAAATACGACGCGTGGTATGATAAAAATAAGTTCGTTTATTTGTCAGAAGTCGACGCGATACGAAAAGCAATGCCGAAATACGGCGAGGGATTGGAGATTGGTGTCGGAACCGGAAGGTTTGCCGCGAAACTGAATATAGGAACGGGGATCGATCCTTCAAAAGAAATGTTAAAGCTCGCCGAAACACGCGGAGTGAACACACATCGCGCTTCGGGAGAAGATCTTCCGTTTTCGGATGACACATTCGACTATGTAGCGATCATTGTTACTTTATGTTTTGTTTCCGATCCATTGAAGGTATTAAAAGAGGCAAGGCGAGTTTTAAAACCCGGAAGCAGGATCATTATCGGGATAGTGGACAAAGAAAGCTTTTTAGGCACGGCATACCAAAAAAAAGAAAAAGTGTTTTATAAGAACGCGCGTTTTTTTAGCGTGAAAGATCTAACGGAACTTCTCAAAACCGCGAATTTTAATAACTTTTCCCATTATCAAACGATATTTAAAAACCCGAAAGAAATTAAATCCGTAGAATCCGCCAAAAAAGGTTTCGGCGAAGGCGGTTTTGTAGTAATTGCCGCTGAAAAGCAATAGGAGATCGATTCTAAATAACACCGAGAAAGGAACTGAATGAAAACACACCATGAAGAGAATATTTTAACATTCTCCGCCTGCGGAGCACTCTTCTTTGCGATATTAGCTCTGGTATGGGGCATATTGGCCAAATCCCAGATGATAATGTTCGACGGCATCTATTCCTTTATCAGCCTTGTGATGACCGGCATTTATTTTTACGCCGCAAGAAGCATAGCAATGGGCTCCGACGAAAATTTCCCCTACGGCAGAGCGGCTATTGAACCCATAGTGGTCGTTGTTCAGTCGCTGGTTCTTTTGTCCGTATGTATGAAAGCATTCGGCTACGCCGCCATTTCACTCTTTTCCGGGGGCAGGGAAATAAACAATGTATCCGGCATGGGCTACGCCGCGATAGGAGTCATAGGGTGCTTTCTAAGCTGGTATTACATCACCCGCACCGGAAGAAAAAAAGCCCCCGACTCCGACCTGATAAAAACCCAAGGCTCGCAATGGCTTATGGACACACTTCTGAGCTTTGCGGTACTCGTAGGATTTTTCATCGCTTTTCTGCTTCAACGCGCCGGATATGAACAATACGCCAGATATATGGACCCCCTTATGGTCATAACCGCGGTCTTATTCTTCGCGAGATACCCGATAGTGTCCCTTATTAGCGGAATAAAAGGAATGATGATCATGGCGCCCGAAAAAAATGTCTACCGCGTGTCAAAAGACGCGATGAAAGAGATCGCTGAAAAAAGAGGCTTCGACGACATTATTCTTCGTGTGGGCAAGTCAGGCAGAGAACTCGTCGTTGAAGTAAGCTTCGTCTCTGAAGACCCGAACCAAGCGCGCCCGGTAAGCGAAATGGACACCATACACAAAGAAGTCGAAACCCGGCTAAAAAACTTATTCAACAGTCCTTTATGGCTTTCGGTATCATTCGTGCACGACAGAAAACTTGCATAAAATTACAGCAAAAAAGTTTATAAAAATAAAGAGGAGGCGCAATGAGTACCAGGAAATTTAAAAACATAGTAACCATGATCGCGATAATCACGGGATGCACGCTCGTCGCGTTATGGCTTTTTCTCCCGCTTCCTTTTTCTCCAAGAACCCAAGCCCCCATCACATCAAGCGAACTCTTTTTGATCCGAATGGACGCGGAAATGGATAGAATGGAACTTCTCTTAGCCCTTAACACCACCGCCGGTTTCATCGAAGCGCAATTCCCCGCGGCAAGGATCCGCGACCTCTGCCTGAACGCCAACAACGATTCCGGCTGGAAAAAATGGAGCGCCATAGTGAACGATATGCACACATGGTATGTCGACCTGGTTGTCGAAGGCTCCGCCACCCTGAAAGAAACTTTAAACGCGCTCTACACAAAATATCCCTTCCTGAAACTGGAAAACATTGAAACAAAAAGCGGAACCGATAACATGCTCATAGGAACCCTGACAGACGCCCCCTCATGGAAAACATCATCCGCAGCCTGGCAAGACATGCCGGGCTTGTCCATCACAAAAAAGTTTTCAGCAGCAAACGCCTTCATCCTGTTCGAAGGCGAAATGATCCTTGGATCCAAAAAAGAAGGCCCCCACAGCGGCTCCGTTCGTCTGATGGTAAACGGCAACGAATACGACGTAAAAACATTCCGCGCGACAATACCCCCCTCCGGCACCTCCAACCCGGCATCAATGATCCTAACCTGGGCCGGAGAGCTCCCCGCCGGAAACTACACCATAAAAGTACAAGCAAAAGTAAGCGCCCCCGACACAACCCTAAGATCCAGCGGCTCCGGAGACACCCCCAGACTAATACTAATGAAATAACCCCCAATTTCCGTAGGGGCGGACCCGCGTGTCCGCCCTTTTTCTCCCTTTCTCCAATTCCGTAGGGGCACGGCATGCCGTGCCCTTTTTCACGCCCCCAAACAAACAAAAGTCATCCTCGTAGGTTGCGCTCTCCGCATCCTACGAGGTTGACCGAAAAAAACCATAAGATTTTGCCGTTTCTACTTGATTTTAAAGCATTTCAATGTATACTATATGTATGAGATACACATATAGTACACATTTTCTTGAGAGAATGGCAGAAAGAGGTATTTTAGAGAACGAAGTTAATATGCTGCTATTCGGCATAGTGGACACAATATCGATCCCGAGTAAAAAAGATAAAGATGTTATGCTTATAATGGGTTTCACTCTGCATAAGGGGATAGTAGTGATTTTCAACAATAAAACAAAAAATCTCATAACCGTAAGACGTATGAGACAAAACGAGAAAAAACTTTTCAGGGAGGCTTAATAATGACTATTAAACACAATAAAAAATTGGACTCAAACCAAAAACTAAAAAACCAGGCAAAATATTACGATAAGACTGATATGGAAAAAGCTTTTGATCTAACAAAAATATCAAAGAGCAAAGGCAAAATAAAAAGAGTCAATATGATTCTTCCCATTAAAGTTTTTCTTAAAGCCGATGAGATCGGCCGCGTTACCGGAACCGGCTATCAGAACACATTAAAAACAGCCATTGCCATAGGCCTGCATAAACTTGATGAGGAAATCATAGACGTCTCATAGCGTTCTAAGCAGAAGATAATCTCTCATCGAAATCACCAAACCCTCGGTCCAAAGTGTAAACCATGTCCCCAGTTTATATCATAACACCAACAAACAAAAGTCATCCTCGTAGATTGCGCTCTTCGCATCCTACGAGGGTGACCAAATGGTTCCCACCCAAAAAAACATTGACATTTTATCCATCCCGTATACAATCGTATACATGAAAACATTATCTCTTTCAGATAAAGAAAAAGCCGCCATAAAAGAAATAAGAAACTCAATGATCAATTTCGGACGATGCCCTTCCTTGCGGTATTTGATGAAAACTCTCGGTTACCGCTCGCCGCGTTCCGCGTCTCTCTTGGTTAATAAACTCATATTCAAAGGCATTCTGCGAAGAAACGCCTCAGGCTCTTTACAGATCATAAAAGACTTTGAAAATAAAGGAAACATGCAAACAATAGACGTTCCTCTATTAGGAACAGCCCCGTGCGGTATGCCAATTTTTGTTGAGGAAAACATTCAAGCAAAATTCCCTGTCTCAACAAAATTGGCACGGCCACCGCACAAATATTACCTTGTACGAGCAAAAGGCGATTCCATGAATAAAAAAGGCATTACGGACGGCAATATTATTTTGGTAAGAAAACAATCAACCGCGGAAAACGGCGACATGATCGTCGCGTTGGTCGATAACGAAGTCACAATAAAAGAGTTTTCGATATCTCCTCACGCCGTAGTGTTGAAACCGCGTTCAACCAACAAAGAACATAAACCCATAATAGCAGTAAACGATTTCCAAGTGCAAGGCGTGGTCGTAACCGTTATACCAAATCTTGAGGAGTAATTTATGACAAAAAACAAAAAAATTAATGAGATCGAGCAAGTCTACAAATTAGCCGTTTTTAAGGGAAAACAGATAAGACGGACAATTTATAACAACGAGTGGTGGTTTTCTGTTGTTGACGTTATTGAAGCCTTGACAGGGGCAAGCAATTCTCGGAGATACTGGAGCGATCTTAAACGAAAGTTGAAAAAAGAGGGTTATGATCAACTGTACGAAAATATCGTACAGTTGAAATTAGAGTCTCCTGACGGAAAAATGCGAGAAACAGATTGTTCAAATACCGAAACGATGTTCAGGCTTATCCAGTCAGTTCCTTCCCCAAAAGCCGAGCCTTTCAAACGTTGGCTTGCAAGAGTTGGATATGAAAGAGTCAAAGAAATTGAAGATCCGGAATTGGCAACTAAACGTACAATGATGCTGTATAAAGCGAAAGGCTATTCGGACGCATGGATTGAAAAACGTATGCGGGGCATTGTCATACGTGAAGAATTGACGGACGAATGGCAAAAGCGAGGTATTGAGAATCAGAAGAATTACGCGATCTTAACAGCCGAGATTTCCAAAGCGACCTTTAATATGACACCTTCCGAATACAAAAAATTCAAAAATCTCAACCGTGAAAATTTGCGGGATCATATGAATGGTTTAGAACTTATTTTCTCCATGCTCGGCGAAGCCTCAACAACAGAGATCGCCCGGAATAAGAACTCTCAAGGTTTTAAGGAAAACAAAAAATCCGCGAAACAAGGCGGTGAAGTCGCGGGAGGAGCCCGTAAAGATCTGGAGAAAAAAAGCGGCAGGAAAGTTACCAGCAGAAAAAACTACCTGCAAGCCCCGGAGGATAAAAAATTGCTGAAAGGGAAGAAAGCGTAACGAAAAGGTAAAACCTGGTTAACCCCATGTGGAATATCGTGGTATTTGAGAAACAATACATAATCCACATTTTAATTATGGCGAATTCACCATAATTAAAAGTAAGGCAGGACCAAATAATTACAAAATAAGCGTTAAAGAGTGGAGTGAGAAAAAGGTCACGGCACTTTCTCTCTCTCCCCCCAATTCCGTAGGGGCACGGCATGCCGTGCCCTTTTTCGCACCCCCAAACAAACAAACAAAAGTCACCCTCGTAGGTTGCGCTCTCCGCATCCCACGAGGGTGACCAAACGACTAACCACTCCCAAACAAATGTGAGTCATCCTCGTAGGTTGCGCTCTTTGCATCCTACGAGGTTGACCGAATGGCCGAACCACCCCCACAATAACCACCCCCACGATCAACTTCCCCCAATAAAACCGAAAATACGAATCCCTCTCATCGAAATCCCTTGAATTTAGCCAGTTTTAGAGTTAAAATACCCCAATAACAAGACACCTTGTGCCCTGTATTATAATACATATCATCGCAATATAAGTCAAGGAGATTCATGTATTTAAAAAAATTAGCCAAATTACGTAAAGAAAAAGGTCTAACCCAAGAAGGCCTAGCCCGAAAAGCCGATATTTCCTACCACACCATGATAAAACTGGAAAGTGGAGGAATAAAAAACCCGAAGATTGAAACGGTTATAAAAATTTCAAATGCTTTAGGAATTAGTGTTGATAAAGTAATTGGAAGATAGATGTGGGGCAATGAATAGATCTACGTTCAGAGTTCTTCAAAAAAGGAGATTTGCATAATGATATTTGTAGTTAACGAAAAATTAATAGAGGTGGAAAAAGTTATAGTGGAAAAACATTTGTTTTAGAAGAGGGGGACAAATGAAAAATGACATGTTTGACATTAATTCCTTACGAGAAGATTTTTATATGGAATTCAAGAGAGCTCTCGGAAAAGATGGTCAAGGAAAAGTTCCTGAGAGTTTTTGGGAAAGCTATTCCGCAATGGCTAATACTGAAGGTGGCTACATAATTTTAGGTATTGCTGAAAAGAAAAAGGGATATGATTTTGTCGGAATTTCTAACAGAAAAAAAGTTATAAAAGAATTATGGGACGGTTTGAATAACAAGCAAAAAATAAGTAATAATTTGCTCGTAGATAGAAACATAATAAAAGAGACTTCAAACGGAGTTGATATTATTGTAATTGATGTGCCTCAAGCAACGCGAAAACAAAAACCAGTATTTGTCGGAAATAATCCTTTGACGGGTACATATAGACGAAATAATGAGGGGGATTATAAATGTCCGGAGAATATAGTAAAACAAATGCTGGGAGAACAAGTTAATGATACAAACGATGGAACATTATTGGAAGGTTTTACTGTTGAGGATATTGAAGAAAATACTCTGAAAACTTATAGACAAAATTTTTCTAATCGGAAACCAACTCATCCATTTAATGATTATTCTGATGAAAAATTTTTAGAACAAATCGGAGGATTTTCAACGGATCGAAAGACAAAAAAGCAAGGATTGACGTTAGCGGGATTACTTATGTTCGGCAAATTACGTTCTATTTTGAATGTTGTGCCAAACTATATTTTAGATTATCAAGAAAGATCAGATTCTGAAACAGATAAACGGTGGATAGACAGGATTACTACCGATTTTGAGTGGTCCGGAAATTTGTACGACTATTACAGAATTGTTATCAAAAAACTGACGGAAGGATTAAAAGTACCTTTTGAGCTAAAAGGAGATACTCGGATTGAAGATACGCCGGTTCATGAGGCCTTGCGGGAAGCACTGGTTAACACAATTATTCACGCGGATTATTCAGCTCAATGTTCGATACTTGTTGTGAAAAGACCGGATTTGTTTGGATTTAGAAATCCAGGGTTGTTACGGATACCGTTATCTATTGCTTTACGTGGTGGAACGAGCGATTGTAGAAATAGAAACTTACAAAAGATGTTTCAATTAAGCGGATTGGGAGAACAAGCAGGATCCGGAATGCCAAAGATTTATCGAAATTGGAAAAATCAGCATTGGCGAAACCCTTTGTTAGAACAAAGGGTTGAAGAGAATCAAACAATTATGATACTGACGATGTTGAGTCTTTTTCCTGAAAAAAAAGTTGAAGAAATAAAAGAACAGATCGGTGAAGCTGTCTTTGGTAAGTTAAAAAATACGGAGCAATTAGCGATAGTTTTAGCAAAAACAGACGGTAGTGTTACACATCAACGTTTGAAAGAATTATCAAAGGAACACCCTAAAGATTTGTCTGACATATTACATGGGTTGGTGGAAAAAAAATTGTTAGAAAGTGAAGGGCGTGGGAGAGGAACGTCTTATTATTTACCGGGAAGGCACCCCGCAGGAGAGTTTATTAGTGTAGGTTCTATCGAGGAAAGCTCCGAACATTTGCCCAAAAGCTCCGAACATTTGCCCAAAAGCTCCGAACATTTGCCCAAAAGCTCCGAACATTTGCCCAAAAGCTCCGAACATTTGGAAGTTTTAAGGAGTATCGCAGAGCCAGTTAGGAATTCCAAAAAGGCACCTAAGATTGTAGTGGAAAATGTGATATGTCAATTATGTGATGGACGCTATCTAAGCCTGAAGGAGATATCAGCTTTGTTAGATAGAAATCCAGATTCAATACGGAATCACTATTTAAAGCCTATGATTATCGAAAGACTGATAGAACCGCAAATGAAAGACAATATCAATCATCCCAAACAGAAATATACGTCTATTAACAAGAAAAAGTTTGATTGAAGAAGATCTACCAGAGCTCCAAAATGGGTATTATTATCTAAAAAGCGCAAGGTTTTAGATAATAATTAGACAAATTAGATAATTAATTAGATAAAAAACATAACATGCTTTAGATAGAAGAGTTATGCGTGTTGGTTGTTGTGGTTTTAAGATGAACAAATAGGCAATTGTTATGGTTTAGGAGAGCAAATACCAACGTTTTATGTGCAACCATGTGTAGATAAATGAGCTGCATATGCATTGCAATACATATCATCGCAATATAAGTCAAGGAGATCCATGTATTTAAAAAAATTAGCCAAATTACGTAAAGAAAAAGGCCTAACCCAAGAAGGCCTAGCCCGAAAAGCCGATATTTCCTACCACACCATGATAAAACTGGAAAGTGGAGGGATAAAAAACCCGAAGATTGAAACGGTTATTAAATTAGCACGAGCCCTGGATGTTTCTATAGACGTATTAACAGGAGTATAGGATGTACTTAACACGTATATCTGCAATGAACGGATCTACGTTCAGAGCTCCCCAAAAAAGGAGATTTGTATAATGATATTTGTAGTCAACGAAAAATTAACAGCGGTGGAAAAAGTTGTAGAAG
This sequence comes from Candidatus Omnitrophota bacterium, assembly GCA_016783605.1. Taxonomy (GTDB): domain Bacteria; phylum Omnitrophota; class Gorgyraeia; order Tantalellales; family Tantalellaceae; genus BS750m-G21. Next base: position 12,454 of record JADHWG010000047.1, read on the forward strand.
ATTCATTTAGTCATCTTAATATTTGGGAAAGACAACATATCCAAGAATGGATACGTGAGTCCCCTGAACTTCTTGGCGAAGAACTATTAGTCGTTAGCATTGAATTCGATAGGTTTCAAAATTCAAATAATCGCTTAGATGTTTTGGCAATTGATAGAGCTGGAAACCTTGTTGTTATCGAATTGAAGAGAGATTCTTTTGCGGGATATGCAGATTTACAAGCGATTAGATATGCCGCTATGCTCTCATCAATGACAATAGAAAGTCTAATCCCTTATTACGTAGATTATCAAAAAAAGGTTCTGAAGGAAGAAAATGTTACAGAAGAATCTTCTCTTATAAAAATTCAAGAATTTGCCAATTCTGATAATTTTGATGAATTTTCCAATAAGCCCAGAATAATTTTAGGTTCTGAAGACTTTTCTCAAGAAATTACAACCACAGTATTATGGCTAAATCAAAATGGATTGGATATATCCTGTGTTAAGATTAAGCCGTACAAAACTGACACTAAAATAATCATTGTCCCTAACAAAATAATTCCATTACAAGAAGCCAAAGAATATCTTATCGAAATTCAGAAAAAAGAAGAAAAGGAACTTTCCAAATCTAGATATCGTCCCAGAACAATGAAAATTATTATTGAAAATAGGCTTCTCGAAGCCGGAAACAAAATATATCTTAAGAATGCATTACCCGATTATTTGAAATATGAAGAAAGCGATCCTACGTTCATTGCCACCATTACTGGCAAACTAGGCCAAAGTAATGCAGTAAAATGGGAACAAGATCAAAAAGAATATGCGATTTCTGCATTAACATGGCAACTTTTAAAAAGTCATCATCCGGAAGGAAAAGACCCCGGTGGTATAAATGGAAATTGGCATTGGGTTACAGAAAACGGTAAAACATTATGGGATTTAGCCGAAGAATATCTTAAACGGCAAAAATAAGAATGTTGTATGTCGAAAGAATCTAAAAACACGAAAAAGTAGCGAAAAAGTAGGAAAAAGTAGGGACAGACACTATTTTTTGCGTCAATTTAATAGAGTCTGTCCCTATTTATTT
>JADHWG010000048.1 GCA_016783605.1 Candidatus Omnitrophota bacterium
CTCCGAATTTCGAAGGACAATATAAACGTGAAAGGTAAAACGTCCGAAAAAATAGGAGAAATAGGAAAGGGTCTGGCAATTGCCGCCCACGCGGCGGTTCTTTTGAAGAAAATTAATTAAAGAGCAGATTTTTGTATCGCATATCGTATGTCGCATATCGTATATCGTGAAGAACTTTTTCCGCCGGAGGCGGTCCCGCCTTCGGCGGGAATTCTCTTACGATATACGATATGCGACATACGATATACGAAAAAAGACATACGAAGTTGGGGGGTATTGTGGACTTTTTATTTTGGATTGTAGCGGCGGCGGTTATTTATAGCATCATCGCGCGCGTGTTTTTTTATGACGGGATCAAAGCGGCTATGGAGCGCGATCCCGCGGCGATGAATTTTTTGACGGTTATTTTTACGTATTCCGGATTCCACGCTATTTTGTTTTATCGAGTCGCGCATGTGTTGAAAAAGGTTTTTATTCCGCTTTTACCTCGCGCGTTATCACAAATTGCCAGATGGATAACCGGAATAGAAATTCATCCGGGCGCCGTTATCGGTAAGGGTTTCTTTATTGATCACGGAATGGGGGTGGTTATCGGAGAGACGGCGGTGATCGGTAATAATGTGACGTTATTCCAGGGTGTGACGCTGGGAGGCACGGGCAAAGAGAAAGGTAAACGTCATCCGACCATTAAAAATAATGTTGTCATCGGCGCGGGCGCGAAAATACTTGGGAACATTACTGTCGGGAGCAACGTTTCTATCGGGGCGAACGCGGTTGTCTTAAAAAGTGTTCCGGAAAATTCAACGGTCGTCGGTGTTCCCGGACGCATCGCCAGAAAACTCGGCAAGCGTATTCCCGGAGGAATCAATCTTGATTATACGACACTGCCCGACCCGTTGCAGAAACAGCTTGAAAAACTTCAGCACGAAATCGATCATATTGAACACGAAATAGAGGAATATAGGGACACACAGTAACAAGTTACAGGTTGCAGGTTACAGGTTACCCGCCGGAGGCGGGTCCGCTTCCGGCGGAAAACCTGAAACCTGAAACCTGAAACCTGAAACGATATCATGATCAAAATATACAACACATTGTCGAGGCGGAAGGAAGAATTTAAGCCTTTAAAAAAGGGCAGAGTCAAAATGTATGTCTGCGGGCCTACTGTTTATGACTCGCCGCATATCGGACATGTTCGATCGAGTTATATATTTGACTGGATAAAAAGATATTTGGAATTTTCCGGATTTCATGTTTATTTTGTGAGAAATGTGACAGATGTGGACGACAAGATCATAAAAAAGGCTCAAACCGAGCTATCCGAGGAAAATCGTTCATTTTCAGAGTGTTTAATAGAAAAAACGCGGGAAGTCGCCGCGCGGTATCTTGAAATATATCATAAGCGGATGCAAGTGATGGGTATCAGTAGGCCCGATGCCGAACCTAAAGCGACTGAAAATATCCGGGAAATGATAAAGTTCATTAAAAAGCTCATAAAAAAGGGTTACGCGTATGTTTCCGAGGGAAGTGTTTATTTTAGTGTTGAAAAATTTATTGAATACGGAAAGTTGTCGGGACAGAGTAAAGACGAAATTATAAGCGGCGCGCGTGTTGTGCCGGAGTTTGGGAAAAAAGATCCGCTTGATTTTGCTTTGTGGAAAAAAGCGAAATCCGATGAGCCTTTTTGGAAAAGTCCTTGGGGTGACGGCAGACCCGGATGGCATATTGAGTGCGCCGTTATGAGTACGGCTCTACTCGGAGACAGTTTTGATATTCATGGAGGAGGACTTGACCTTATTTTTCCTCATCACGAGAATGAGATCGCTGAGGCCCAAGCGGCGACAGGAAAGACCTTTGCCAACTATTGGATACACAACGGGCTTTTAACGGTATCCGGCGAGAAAATGTCGAAGTCTTTGGGGAATTTTGTGACGGTGGATGAGTTCTTAAGGAAATGTGAAGACACTGATATCTTGAAAATAGTGTTTTTGAACAGTCACTACAGAAGTCCCGTTGATTTTAACGATAAAAAGCTTGATGAGGCGCGTCGAATTAAAGAACGAATAATGATATTTATTGATAAGGCCGTAAAGCTCGAGAAGAAAGCACCGCGGAAGACCGTGCCGAACGCGAACTTGAAAAAAATAGCAAGTGATCTAAAAGAAAAGTTTAGAAAAGTGATGAATGATGATTTTAATACGCCTTTGGCGATGTCAGTCATATTTGAAACGATCAAAAAAGGAAATGATATTTTCGAACGAAAAGATATCTCGAGCGAAGAAAAAGCGTCTGCCGTTCGGGTTCTAAAAGAACAGTTTTTGGAATTCACTGATATTTTCGGTTTGCGTTTGGCAAAACGGGAAGTTGCCGAAGGAGAATTGGAAGAAATAGAAGAATTGGTTGCCTCTCGGGAAAAGGCGAGAGAAAGAAAAGATTATTCCGAAGCGGATAGAATAAGAAAAGCGCTTAAAGACAAAAATATAGTTGTTGAAGACACGGAGGACGGGCCGGTATGGCGGAAAAACTGAAAAAGGGACTATTAATAACGTTTGATGGACCGGAAGGATGCGGGAAAAGCACGCATTCGGTGAGAATAAAAGATGATCTGGAAAAACGCGGATATGATGTCATTCATACGCGGGAACCCGGAGGTACGCTTCTTGGTGAAAGGATACGAGATATTCTTTTGGAAAAAGATGAAATACTGCTTGGGAAAGAAGCGGAACTTTTTCTTTTTGAAGCGGATAGAGCTCAACATGTCGAAGAAATAATCGAGCCGGCTCTCCACGCGAAAAAAATTGTCATATGCGACCGTTTCAGCGCGGCAACATTCGCTTATCAGGGATACGCGCTCGGGACCGATATAAAAATGATATTTGATATGGATTATATGGCAACAAAAGGTATTGTGCCGGATCTTACGATATTGCTGGATGTGGATGTTGAAACCGGACTTAAACGGGCGAACGGGCAGTCTTCTCCTGACAGGATGGAGAAAAGGCCTCGAGAATTTCATGAAAAAGTTCGGCAGGGTTATTTTGAAATTGCCGAGGAATGTCCGCGCAGAATAAAGCTTATTGAAACGCGAGAAAATATAGACGAGACGTTTGAATTGGTAAAAAAGGAAATTGATGCCTTTCTTCAGTGACATAAAGGGACAAAAAACGGCTGTTAAATTTCTTTCAAACTGTCTTCGGAAGGAGAGAGCCCGCGGAAGTTATCTTTTTACCGGTCCCGCCGGCACGGGCCGCGCGCTTACGGCAAAAGCGTTCATTATGGCGCTTTTTTGCGGCGTGGGTCAAGGGCCGGCGGAGCCTTGCGGACAATGTCCGGCGTGCGTGAAAACGGCAAAATTGGAACATCCCGACATATGTTGGGTCGTTCCTGAAAAAAACAAAAATATAAAGATAGAGGAAATTCGTGATATTTGCGGCAAATTTTGTTTAAAACCGTATGAATCGAATTTCAACGTATGCGTGCTGGAAGAGGCGCATATGATGACCACCGAAGCGTCAAACGCTTTTCTGAAAATGCTGGAACAGCCGCCACCGGGAGCGTTATTCGTGCTTATCACGGATAAGAAGGAACTTATACTTCCGACGGTTCTTTCTCGTTGTGTGGAGGTTCGGTTTTCTTCGTTGTCGGCGGAAGATACCAAGGATATAATCATTTCTTCCGGCGAGACGGATGAAGAGAAGGCGGCATTCTTGGCGTATTTCTCTCAAGGGTCGCCCGGAGGCGCGCTTGAGATGATCAATGAAGATATGCATCGGCGAAAACGGGAAATATTAAAGCTGATCATAGACATCACCGGAGATGATGATCCCGCGTGTTTTAACTGGGATAGAGAAGGCAAAAATTATCTTGCCGAAGATATTGAAATGCTCATAATGTTTTTTCGCGACATTGCGATGGGAAAAGAAAATTTGGAAAAAGTAATGTTTGACAAAAGTATATCGGATTCCGAAATGTACCGGTTTTTTGAAGAATATTCTATTGAGAAGATATATGAGGTAATGGAGCGCCTTATAAGCATAAAACGCGCTCTTTTGGGAAACTCCAATCCCAAATTAGCCGCGCAGGTTTTGCCGCAAATGTGCGTAGGGGCACGGCATGCCGTGCCCCTACGAAGGTTGTTAGTGTGAAACAATCAATACCGTTGGCGGTATAAAACAAATTGTAGGGGCACATTGCATGTGCCCGAATGATTGGTATGATTACGGCAAATGGAATTGTGTAGGGGCACGGCATGCCGTGCCCTTGCGTCTCGAATTGACAACCGAACGAAAAAGGGAACAGCTATGATTGAGATTATACAAATACAGCTTAGGACAAGCGGTGAGTTAAGATATTTTATTTCCGCGGGGATGAAATTTGATGTCGGGGAGAGGGTAATTGTTGAATCTGATAGAGGGCTTGAATATGGAACGGTAGTTTCTCCCGCTGAAAAAGTGACCGATGTTGCCACTCGCGGGAAACCCTTACGTAAAATTATCAGAAAAACCAATCCTTGGGATGAGAAACAGATCGCTAAAAATAAAGCTAAAACAAAAGATCTTATGAATGTATGCCAAAAGAAGATCGCCGAGCATAAATTGCCGATGAAACTCGTTGACGCGGAATATTCTTTTGATAGATCCAAGATCATTTTTTATTTTACGTCGGACAATCGTGTGGATTTTAGAAATCTCGTAAAAAATCTGGCAAGTATTTTTCGCGTTCGTATTGAACTCAGACAGATCGGGGTCAGAGATGAGGCGCGGTTGTTGGGGGGATTCGGTTCGTGCGGGAGAGAACTTTGCTGTATGGCATTCTTGAAGAATTTTGACCCGGTTACGATCAAAATGGCTAAAGTTCAGAACCTTCCGTTTAATCCTTCAAAAATTTCCGGACTTTGCGGACGGCTTATGTGCTGTTTGGGATATGAGTATAAGAATTATAAGGAAATATCAAAAACTTTACCTAAAGTCGGAAGAGAGGTCAAAACACCTCACGGGAAAGGAAAAGTTACAGCGGTAAATCCGCTTAAAAAATCTTTTACGATAGATTTGGGGGAAGGCAAAATAAAGGAAGTAAGCGTGGAAGAAATGAAAGAGGTAAAGGGATAAAATGAAGGAAAAGAAGTTTTATATTACGACACCGATCTATTATGTGAACGCCAGTGCCCATGTCGGGCACGCTTATACTCAGGTTGCCGTTGATGCGATTGCCAGGTATCATAAAATACTCGGGAGACGCGTTTTTTTTCTTACCGGAACGGATGAACACGGAGAAAAAATCGAAGAGGCGAGTATAAAAGCCGGGTTTAGTAAAGGTGAAGAGAAAGAGTTTGTTGACGGGATAGTTCCGAATTTCAAAAAGATATGGAAAATTTTGGAAATTGAATACGATTATTTTGTGCGTACAACGGATGCTTCACACAAGAAAGAAGTTGGTCGCGTTCTCGAGAAAATGAAAAGTGCCGGGGATATTTATCAGGGGGAATATGACGGCTGGTTTTGTACACCTTGTGAAACTTTTTGGACCGAGGGACAGGCCCCGCTTGGAGTTTGTCCCGAATGCGGAAGGACGCTCGAACATATAAAGGAAAAAAACTATTTTTTCCGTATGAGCAAATATCAATCGTGGCTGGTGGATCATATTAACCAGAATCCGAATTTTATTATGCCGAAATATCGCAAGAATGAAGTTCTTGGATTTTTGAAAGAAGAACTGACGGATCTATGCATATCCCGTCCGAAAGAACGCATGTCTTGGGGGGTGGAACTGCCGTTTGATGCCGATTATGTCGTGTATGTGTGGTTTGACGCGCTTATAAATTATATTTCCGCACTTTCCGCGTTGGGAAAATTTGATGAATTTTGGCCGGCCGATCTTCATGTGATCGCTAAAGATATACTCCGCCATCACGCGGTTTATTGGCCGATAATGCTGAAGAGTTTGGATATGGAACTTCCGAGATGTATTTTCGCGCATGGATGGTGGAAAATGGGTAAAAACAAAATGTCCAAGTCCATTGGAAATGTCGCCGATCCCATTCAAATAAGCCAACAATACGGACCTGACGCACTTCGTTATTTTTTGCTGAAAACCATTAGTTTCGGTCTGGACGGTAATTTTTCGGAAGAGGCATTCAGATTGACGTATAATAATGACCTGGCGAACGATCTCGGGAACCTTTTGAACCGGACGCTTACGATGGTTGAGAAATATTTTGACGGTGTCGCGCCTGAAGCGCCCGAAGAAGGAGACCTTGTTAAAGAGCAGATGGCTCGAAGCGCCGAAATCATGGAAATTGTCTCCGATTTGTTCCCAAAAATAAATGAATTCATGCAAAGTCCGGAGCTTTTGCTAAAAGAATCTTTGGAACAAATTATGTTTGCGGTGGGTGCGGCAAATAAATATATCGAAGAATCCGCTCCGTGGAAATATTCGAAAGAAAATAATATCTCAGCTATCAAACTTATCATGGCGGATCTGTTGGAAGTTTTACGGTCAGTCGCGATAGCCGTTTTTCCTTTTATGCCGCAGACCTCCAAGAAGATATGGTGTCAGCTCGGATTGGAAGAGGAAGTGGATACTAAAGAAATTACTAATTTGAAAAATGTAGAAACTTGGCGGAGTTTCCCGGCTGGGACTAAGGTCGCCAAAGAAGAGCCGCTATTTCCACGAATGAATGATTGAATTTTGTATATTGTAGATCGTTTAAAAATTCCGCCGGAGGCGGATAGACGGTCCCGCCTTTGGTGGGGATCTTTTGCGATATGCAATATACGACATACGATATACGATATTAGAGAGGTCGCATGAAAAATTCGAAGGTGAAAAAAATTTCGATATTTGGTAAAGTGGCTTTGATCGGAATTTTGATAGGTTTTTTGTTTTGGCTGTTTGAAACGCTGGTGCACGTAGCTTTTTTTAATCCGCAAAAAGAATCGTTTTTTCATCATTTTTTTTATCCCAGTGTTCATGAAACATGGATGAGATCTTTTGTTACGGTGCTTTTTATGTTGTTCGGGTTTTACGCGCAGTATATTGTTAATTTACGCAGAGAGGTGGAAAAAAAACTTCACCGACAGAATGATTTTTTTTATAAAACGATCGAATCTCTTACCCATCCTTTTTACGTTATAGATGTTTTTACCTACAAGATCAGGATCGCCAATTCCGCGGCGTACGAACACGAATTAACGCTATCCGGAGAACCGATCAAAGCGGAAGATCTCAATAAAGTTACTTGTTACCAAATGACGCATAAAAGGAATAATCCGTGTACGGGGCTTGAACATATGTGCCCGCTTGAAGAGGTAAAAAGAACGAAGCATCCGGTTTGTGTTGAACATGTTCATTACGATCAAAATAAAAAACGAAGAAATGTTGAAATTCACGCGTATCCCATTTTTGACGATGAAGGAAACGTCTCGGAAATGATCGAGTATTTTTTGGATATTACTCAGCGTAAAGACGCGGAACAGGCGTTAAAAGACGCGAAGGACAACTTGGAAACTCGGGTCAAAGAAAGAACTCAGGAACTGGCGAAAGCGAATAAAACTTTGATAAAAACCGCGAAAGATCTTGAAAAAGTGAACGTTGCGCTTCAGAAAAGCCAAGTTCAGCTTGTTCAGTCGGAAAAGATGGCCAGTCTCGGTCAGCTTTCGGCGGGTATAGCGCATGAAATTAATAATCCAACGGGATTTATCTTAAGCAATTTAAACACGTTAAGAGAATATGTGAAAGTGTTCAAAAAATTGTTGGAGCAATATGACGTTTTATTCGACGAAGAACGGAAGGGCAGAAGCAATAAAAAAAAGATTTCCGAGATCGTGGAAATGCGAAAAGATACCGGACTTGAATACATTCTTAAAGACGTTGACAATTTGTTCAAGGAAACAAAGACCGGAGCCGACAGAGTGAAAGATATCGTTGATGGATTAAGAACTTTCGCGCATGTGGATGAAACAAAAATGATCGAAGCGGATGTGAATAAATGCGTTGAAAGCGCTCTAAAGATCGTTTGGAGCGAAATGAAATATAAATGCGAAGTACATAAAGATCTGAAAAAAATGCCCTTAACGCGTTGTCATCCCGGTCAACTTACTCAGGTCTTTATGAATATTTTAATGAACGCGGTGCAAGCCATACCGGAAGAGGGCGGGGATATAACGGTTTCCACAAAAGCTGAAAAAACGCGTATTGTCATTAAAATAAGCGATACCGGTTGCGGAATATCCGTCGAAAATATATCGAAGATCTTTGATCCGTTTTTTACTACCAAAGAACCCGGACGCGGCACGGGACTCGGGCTTTCCATTTCGCACGGCATAATAAAAAAACACGGTGGAAGTATTGAGGCTAAAAGTGAAGAGGGTAAAGGCGCGACATTTATTGTTTGTCTGCCGATAAAAGGCGAAAAATGAAAAAAATAGATCTCGTCATCGTTGATGATGAGAAAAATGTATTAAATTCGTTGAGACGTTTGTTTCGAAGCGAGACCTTCGGGCTGTTCTTGACGACGGATCATACTGAAGCCATGGAGGTTTTAGCTCAAAATCCGGTTAAAGTGGTAATGTCGGATCAGAAAATGACAAAGATAACAGGGATAGAATTTTTAAGAGGCGTAAAAGACAAATATCCCGAGACTGTGAACATTTTGTTTACGGGATACGCGGATCTGAAAATGGCGACAGAAGCCATAAATAAAGGTGAAGTATATAAATTTATCAATAAACCATGGAATGACGAGGAACTGAAATCTGCCGTGAGAGAGGCGTTGAATAAATATGATCTGGAAGAAAAAAACCGAAGTCTTACGAAAAATGTAAAGAAACAAAACAAGAAATTAAAAAAATTATACGAAGCGCAAAAAGATTTCACCTTGATGGTCTCTCACGAACTTCGGACGCCGTTGGCGGCGATGCGAATGGCTGTTGATTTTGTGATGAAAGAATCCGCGGGCAAGATAAACGTCAAACAAAAGGATCTGCTTGGGAAAGCGTCGAATAGCGCGGGGCGTCTAAACCGCATTATTGACGACATATTGGAGTTTTCCAGGCTTGAATTTGATGTTATTCATATTAAAGTGAAGCCAAATCGAATTGATAAATTAATTGAAGAAGTCGTTCTGAGCCAGGAGCCTGTGGCTCGGGGAAAAGGGATCGATATCAAAACCGAACCGGATGCGGGTATTGGCAAAGTTTCATTTGATCGCGATCGAATAGCGCAAGTGCTGAACAATCTGATACATAATGCCATTAAATTTACCACCACGGGCGGTGTAACGATAAAATGCGTGGTTGATAAGTCCGCGGGGAAAGTGATCGTTAGCGTGATCGATACGGGTATTGGTATTCATAAGGAAAATTTTCCGAAATTATTCAAAAAATTTAAACGATTCAGTAATGTTTCTAAAAACAGGGAAAAAGGGACCGGAGTGGGACTGGCGATATGTAAAGCGATAATTGATCAGCATGGCGGAAAGATCTGGGCCGAATCAAAGTTTGGTAGCGGAAGTTCTTTTCATTTTTCACTGGCGTATGATAGATAAAGATTAATGGGTCTGTCGCAAAACACCTTTTCCTGTCATCCTCGCGAACGCGGGGATCTATAAGTCTAAAATATACAATATGTTACAGATCCCCGCGTTCGCGAGGATGACATTTTGGGTGTATTTTGCGACAGCCCCTTAATAAGTTCCAAAAAGGGAAAAGGATTTAAAATGCAGGGAAAAACCATTTTATTTGTTGATGACGAAACTGATTTTGTGGAAATGATGAAATTTCGGTTGGAGAAAGAAGGGTATATTGTTGTTCCCGCGCGTAACGGTGAAGACGCTCTTGGAAAACTTGAGCAGATCAAACCGGATCTGATCATTCTGGACATCAATATGCCGAAAATGGGAGGGTTGGAATTCTATAACAGGATCATTACTCAGCACGGAAGAGCGAGGTATCCGGTTTTGGTCTTGACCGCGAGGGCGGATCTGGACGAACTTTTTAAAGACATTGAAGCGGAAGGTTTTTTACAAAAACCTTTTGATATAGGGGACTTTATCAGTGAAATAAAAAGGATCTTTACCGACAGGACAAATCCGCTTGTTTTTTTGGTCGGGGCATCATCAAGCGATCACATTGAAAACATTAAGGAAGCTTTTTTATCGGAAAGATATGATGTCGAGAGTATGGAAAATTTGGAAGAGGTGAAACAAAACGCAGGAAAACGAAAACCTGATTTTATAGTATTGGAATACACGGAAGAAAGTTCTCAAGACGGAGAGTTTTTAGAAAAAATTGCGGTCGATAAAATTCTTAAGAACGTTCCGGTTGTAGCGTATTCATATTTAGGGTTCAGTTGTGACGAAGAAAAATGTATGGATTCCGGAGTAAGAACATATTTAAACAGTCCGGAGAGTTATGGAGATTTTGTAGAAGCGGTTAAAAAAATTCAGTTGGAAGAGAAAACTAATTAAAAACAAATATAGGTTGCATGTCTCACGTTGCACGTTTCACGTTTTCCCGCCGGAGGCGGGTCCGCCTTCGGCGGAAAAGCCTGTAACCTGCAACGTGATTATTCAAGGAGATAATAAATCATGAATTTGGTGGATACTCATTGCCATTTGACGCATCCGGATTATAAGGAAGATCTAAAAGATGTTTTGAAACGCGCTAAGGAAAAAGGGATCAGCCGGATAATTGTTCCCGGGACAAATATTGAAGACAGTATTAAAGCCGTTCGACTCGCGGCGAAGAATTCGATGATCTTCGCCGCCGTGGGGATACATCCGCACGATGCCGATTCCTCCGGGAAAAAGGAAATTGACGATTTGAGGGATATAGCTCTTAGAAATGATAAAGTTGTCGCGATAGGGGAAATCGGGCTGGATCTATACAGGAACTATTCAAAACTGATCAATCAGCAAAAGCTTTTGACAAAGAGCTTAAACATCGCCTCTCATCTTGATCTGCCGGTAATCCTTCACAATCGTTCCGCAGATAAAGAGTTGGTGAAGATATTGGAGAAATTCGCGGCGCGTTCGCTTAAAGGAGTCTGCCACTGTTTTTCATCGGATCGGGCGCTTGTCAATGAACTGCTGGAGATGGGGCTTTATATTTCATTTGCCGGAAACATTACGTTCCGGAAGGCCGGGGAGCTTAGGAGCATAATAAAACATGTTCCTCCCGAGAAACTTCTTTTGGAAACGGATGGACCGTATATATCACCGGAGCCATTTAGGGGAAAAAGAAACGAACCGGCGAATATAGTGCGTCTTTTGGATGTTTATTCCGAAGTTTACGGCCTGTCAAGGGAAGACATCGCGAGGATCACGACGCATAACGCGAATGAACTTTTTTCTTTAGGGATCAAAGAAGATGCGGCGATAGTGTATCCGATAAGAGATTCGCTATACATAAATGTTACGAATCGGTGTACAAATCGGTGTGTTTTCTGCACGCGTAAATATTCCAATTTTGTGAAAGGTCACAATCTTTTGCTTCAAACAGAGCCGACCGCGCGAGAAATAATTTCAGAACTGAAAGGTATATCAAAATATAAAGAAATAGTTTTTTGCGGGTTCGGAGAGCCGACACTCAGGCTTGAAACTGTAATAAAAGTCGCGTCTTTCGCGAAGAAAAAAAAGTGTAAAGTGCGTCTTACAACTAACGGAGAAGGGAACCTCATAAATGGGTTTTCTATTGCGGAAAAACTTAAAGGGGTCCTCGACAAGGTTTCGGTCAGTGTGAATGCCTCGGGAGAAAAAGAATATGCTAGACTGTGCAATCCTTGTTTCGGGAGTGCCGCACGCGGCGGAATTTCAAATTTCATAAAAGAATGCGTTACCCAAGGTATTGAAGTTGAAGTGACGTGTTTGGACCTGATCGGTGAAGAAGGGATAAGCGAGTGTCGGAAGGAAGCGGAAGGCGCCGGCGCGAAATTCAGGCTGAGACATTTAAATAAGGTTGGATAGCAGGTTAAACCCAGATATTGCATTAGAACATGGCGAAGAACACAAATCTTTTTGGTCAAAAGACCTGCAAAAAATCTTGATGTACAATCAAGTACATCTTCAATTTTTTGCAAGCCTTTTGACTCAAAAATCTTAGCATTCTTCATCCATGTTCTAATGCAATATCTGGGTTAAAGGAACGCGTCAATTCGTAGGGTGTATATTGTCACAATTCAGGTAACAAATTGGTATTAATTTAAGGGCACGGCATGCCGTGCCCCTACGGATTTTTTGATCACTTTGTTTAAACATTCGGGGGCACATTGCATGTGCCCGCATATCCTTATCATGAAGAGATTTTTTGGATTTATACGACAGAATAAATTGTATGTGGTTTTGTTTGCTTTTGTGCTTCTCATTAATTCATTGATGCTTATCGGTCATATGATGGAAAGATATTTGGACGAGCCGGAGTCGGTTCAAAGTGTCCGGATATCGGATCGGGTGCCGCCGAGCGTGAAAATGAGTCAGGAGAAGCTGAAAGAGCTTGCCTCCGGAAACCCCGTATTATATGTTGTTCTTGCCGCGCTTAATTTGTGTATACTTTTCGGAATGTTTGTGGGGATGATCTTTGATATCTATTTTGTGAAACGATGGATCAAAAAAGAACCGCTTGAGATAAATATTGTCCCGCACGCTCCGCCGCGTTGGAATATTGCCGATGTCATTCGTGTGGTATTGATATTTCTTTCTGTCGGATATGTATTGTTGATATTACAGGAATTTTTTATTACGCGTATCGCTTTATTGTGTAACAGTAATTTCCGAATGGTTTTTAATACGCTCGTAATGAATGTTGTGGGGATCAGCGTAATTTGGTATTTTATCGTTAAAAAGTATGGTCAGAAAATAAGTGCCGTGGGACTAACTTCGAAAGGGTTTGTTAAGAGTGTTTGTTACGCGGCTATCGGATATGTGGCTATCATTCCGATACTTTTCGGGATAATGATAGCCACTTTTTATATAACGGAATTTTTTAAAGTTCAGATGCCGGTGCAGTCGGTTGTTAGGATCTTTATCAACGAGAAAAACACGACAGTTTTATTCTTTTCAACGATCTTCGCGGCGATTTTCGGTCCCGTCGCCGAAGAGATCTTTTTTAGAGGGTTCATGTATAAAGCCGTTAAGAAAAAAATGGGCGCGGCGGTTGCCGTAATAATCACTTCCGTGGTATTTTCTCTGCTGCACGCGCATATTGTGGGAATTGTTCCGATATTCGCCCTTGGAGTGCTATTGGCGTATCTTTATGAAAAAACGGGATCGCTTACGGCGTCCATCGCGGTCCATATAAGCCATAACCTGGCGATGGTGGTATTGGTATTTTTTATGCGGAGTATGTCGGCATAACCGCCCGCGACCTCGATCCGTAACCCCGTAGGTTGCCCCCCCCCTTGACAACCTCGTAGGTTCAACC
>JADHWG010000049.1 GCA_016783605.1 Candidatus Omnitrophota bacterium
CCTGTCGAGTTATAGAATGAGTCAGGCTAAGAATCGGAACACAGGAAGAAAAAAACAATAACTTATCCACAGAAACGGGAGTTATTAACAGAAAGAAAAAAAGAAGCAAAAAAAGAAAGAGGACTACGACTACTATTTTTTTTATCTAAAAAACGGTAATTATAGTTGTCGTCAACGGAAATAATAGTTGACGTTCGTCAGTTATTGATGCTACGTGACGGAATATGAGAGGATATGCGTTGTTGCGTGGTATTTAATCCGTCTTCGTGAATCCGCTATATCGTGAATAAATTCTCAAGTCAAGTTTTCACCCCAAACCAAAAGGCGATATTGATATGTACTAAATGTTATGATACTGTATACACATCATGGCAAAAAAATTGCGAGCGGCATTAACTGTAGGTGAATTGCGACGACTATATTTAGAACAAAAAATGTCTCTTGAAGATATCAGTCGTTTATATGGTGTAACACGAGTCGCAGTATGGAAATATTGCCGTGATAAACGTTTAATAAGGCGCACCCGATCCGAAGCAAGATTAGAGGCACAAAAAAGAGGGAAAGTTCCTCAGGATTATTACGATATAAATGAAATGTTTTTTGAAAAATGGTCTACCGAGATGGCCTATATCTTGGGATTAATTATTACCGATGGCTGTGTTTCTCAAACTGGCACTGTATCATTGTGTATTAATGATCTAGATTTACTCGAGAAAGTCAGAGATGTTATGGAGTCGAAACATAGAATTCGATCGCAGAAACATCAGAAGGGATTATATGGCTTTAGATTCACAAGGGAGAGGATGACAGAAAGCCTAAAACGCTTGGGAGTATTGCCAAAAAAGAGCCTTACTGTTGATTTTCCAGATATTCCCGATTTATTTATCGTCGATTTTATTAGAGGCGTTTTTGATGGCGACGGTTCAGTGTTTTTTGAAAAAAGAAATCCAGGGTCTCCACTAAAATCAAGCTTTGTAAGCAGTTCGAAAGAGTTTATAGAAAAACTTGAGAAAAAATTACAAAAATTGAAAATGCCACCAAGAAAGATCTATAAACAAAAAACCAAAAATACAGTTTCTTATGTGATACGATACGCGCATAAAGACAGCATTAAGCTTCATAATCTCTTGTATGAAAATGTTCCTGAAAATGGGTTATATTTGACTCGAAAACGGGACAAATATAGGCAGGGGATGAAGGAAGGCGAGGCAAAACCATGAATGAGGACGTGAATGAACTAAAGAAATTGCATGAATTTTATAAAACAGGGCGATTTTCAAAATCAGGTATAGCCCAGGCATTGAAAGTAGATCGACGCACTGTACGACGATGGTTTCAAGGAAAACATCCGCCAAAAGAAGAACACAGGCTGAAGATTATAAGTCTCATAACGCAGTTAAAACAAAAGCGATAGATGCCGGAAGACAACGAAATTAACATGTCCCATAAGCGCCGATAATGTATCTTATGTTAACTTGATACTGTGAAATGTGTGTTTTTCCGTTTTTATGCTTGAGGGACCTATTTTTTCTATTTTAATTATTTTTCTTCTTTCTTCCTCAAAATTTTTGCCGCGAAATTAAAATAATCATAGAATAATGCATGTGTGCAAAGTATTTTTATTTGTTTTTAAACAGATCATTAAATTTTGTTTTTATTTTGCGTATGCTTTTGTTCATTAAAAAACTTAATAATTTTTAATTAACTTGTCCGGTTTTTGAAAAAAAAGTCCTCTTATAGGGCAAATATGAGCGCGCAACTTGTGCCGCCAAAGCCCCGTAGGGGCACGGCATGCCGTGCCCTTTATAAAACGACAATAATACACATTGTTATTTAAAAAAAACTAACGCGTGATCCATAAATGCAAACCGTATTTTTTATAGATCGCGCGTTAGTTTTTCACAAAAAATATTTTTTTTGTGATTTTTTTTGTTTTTACTCTCCCCTATCGTGTTCTAGTTTTTTACGTTTAATAGAGAAAAAGTGTAATTTTGGTCTAAATAGTCCATGTTTCGCATTCACCTAACGCAAAATTACTGAACATTTCAAGACCTTTATCCGGATTTTTCGCGTAATCTTTTAAGATCTCCAAAATTTCTTTTGAATTTTGGTGCGCCAATATTACCAAAATTGCCTCTTTTGTAACCGTACTGACGTTTTTTACAAATAATAGTTGACTCATGTCCACCAATTTTCCGAAAGAAAGTTTTTCATAGTTTTTCGGAAGAAGAGAATGCGCCTCAAAATACTTCCCTATCGCGCGCATTTCCGGATCAGATATATCTCTATATCCTGAAATTTGCGGGATCTTTTCCGAATTTTTATTCTCCTTTAAAAAGTTCCAAAATTCATGTTCAGTCATAACTCCTCCTTTTTTTGTCAAAATTTTCCGGAGCAAACAGTTTGCCCCTATACCACTAAAGACAAAAAAAGTCGGCAAATACTTTCAATTTTTTTCATTTTTTTTATTTTTTTTGTTTGTATGAAATTTATGCGGTTTTTTTATTCGCAAGCGAAGTTTGCTCACACGCATAACTGTATCTATCTATTGAGGTTGAACAACTAATTGTTTCATTTTTTACAAATTTCGAAGAATGATAAAAAAAATGAAAATTTTGAAAATTTATTGAAAGTGGAATAAACTATGGGGAAATTATTGGTTAACTGGGGTTTCTAATTTCTTTATATCGTTTAAAAACGTAATAACCGTATCCTAATCCTCCGAAAAACGCGATCATTGTTATGGAATAAAACGCGGCTTTAAGGCCCATATAATCCATAATTATGCCCGCGACTAACGGCGTAACCACAAAAGCAATGCTTTTAACACAGTTAAATATGCCCATCCATGTGCCCATTGCTGTTTTTCGCCCGATAATTACGGCAATACTGCTCAACGCGGGCGCTGAAACTCCGGCTCCCATTCCCATGAATGCTCCGGCGATAAGTAACGCGTCAAAATTCGGACAAAACGGCATCACAATCAACGAAAACATGCCTAAAGATGTACCTATACCGATCATTATCAATTTGCCTATTTCATCCAATTTATCGGCAAGTTTGCCGAATGGAATTTGAAATATACCGCCTAAGAAGATCCCGACAGAAATGATTACTCCGATATGGATCGCGTCAATGTGGTCAATTGCGGCAAGTGACGGTAATAGCGCGATGAAAGAGATCAGCATGAAAGTAATAACGACCGTTATTATTAAAATGGCTCGAATGAAACTGGAGTGCATCAATTTCCTAAAAGTTGTGTGTTCGACTATGTCAATTTGAGATTTCATAGGACTGCTTTCAGGGAGAAAAAAAAGTACCGTCAAAAAAGTTAAGAGTCCCAAACCGCACATTGTGTAGAATATCGAATTGAATCCGTACAAATGATCTAAAAAGCCTCCCAAGAAGGGGCCTGCCGCCAGTCCGAAATAAAACATCATATTCATCGCGCCGGTCGTAACTCCTTCAGTCCCCTTTTCTGTAAAATCACCGATATAGGCCATTACTATCGGCATTATCATCCCTGCCGCCAGCCCGTGGATCATTCTCACAAGCGTAAGCGACCAAACGGATTTGGCGGCAGGATAAAAGAGGGATATAACAGAAAACAGCAAAAGACCGGCGGTTACGAATATTTTGCGCCCTCGCCTATCGGAAATACGTCCAACTATCGGCATAATAAAGCCTCGTGAGATCCCATATCCCGCGAAAATGACACCGAGCCAAAACCCGTTAATTCCATGCTCGGAGGCAAATTCCGGAAGAAAAGGCGAAATTATCCCCAACCCCAGCATTGAAGCGAATGCCGTGGTTAACAGTGTCCAAAAAATTTTCCTTTGCATATTATTATAGGTCTTTCAGCTTTTGAATCTGATCTTCCGTCAGTATCGCTTCCAACCGACTGTACGCAGAGATCACATACTGAGTTTTTTCGGTTTTAAGGCTGTACATTTGAGCTACAAGCTCATTTACGCCTTCAGACGAAAATGGGAACTCCCACATTAAAGTATCTATTTCAACTTTAAGAGTTTTGATCTTAGCATCGCGGGTTATTAAATTCTTTTTAACTTCCGAAGAAAGTTTTTTTATTTGTGAAATTTGCTCTGGATTAAGAACCAATTCCTTTTTTTTGTTCAGTACCTTAGATAAAGTGCAATTAAATTTACCTTCTGACATACTGCATCCATGTCCCTTTTTCCCTGAATATCCGGAATGCTTACCGTAAGCGTGAGCGGTTTGTGTTACCGTAAAACATGCAAATAACGCCACCAACACAATTGCAGTTAAACATTTTTTGTTCATTTTTCCTCCTTGGTTTTGGATTGTTTTTTATCCGTTTAATGAATTTTCCCTAACCCCCAATTGTTTCGTAGGGGCACGGCATGCCGTGCCCTTTATATTTGTGTTTTTTTCGAAAACACAAACCCATTTTTCTATCCCCAAATGCCGGGGATTTTATTTCCGCAAAACTCACAAATGCCGCCGGTTGTCAGATGTATCTCTTCAATTCTGTATCCAAGACGTTTTATAACTACATTTTTACAGCGAGGGCATATTGTACTCTCGGTATCAACTTCCGGAACGTTTCCCACATACACATATTGTAGTCCCTCACCCATCGCAAGTGTTCTTGCTTCTTTTAAAGTTTCGACCGGTGTTGGATAAAGCGACCTAAGTTTATATTGCGGCCAAAATCGTGAGAAATGAAGAGGCACATCCGCTCCAAGTTCTGACTTGATCCATCGCACCATCTTGCGAATGGTATCCATATTATCGTTTAACGTGGGCACTATCAAATTTGTAATTTCAACCCATACGCCGTTTTGTTTCAGTATCTTTAGAGTTTGGAGAATGTTTCCAAGATCTTGCGCGCAAACTTCTTTCATATACTTTTCATCGAAAGCTTTTAAATCCACGTTCGCCGCGTCAGTGACGGCACATAGCTGTTTTAGCGGTTTCGGATTAATTTTGCCGCCGGTAACTATAATATTCAAAATTCCGTTCATTTTCGCGGCCGCACCGGCATTCATCACGTATTCGTAGAAAACAATGGGTTCGGTGTATGTGTACGCGATAGATTTGCAACCGTTATTTTTCGCGCTTGAGACAAGATTACCTGCGGACAAAATACGATTGTCCGTTTCTTCCGGCGGACGTTGAGATATTGTCCAGTTTTGGCAAAACTTGCACCTGGAATTACATCCCGCCGTCGCGATTGAAAAAGCCTTGCTCGAAGGAAGCACATGAAATAACGGTTTTTTTTCGATCGGGTCGACATGCATTGAACAAACAAGCTCATATACCAAAGTATAAAGCTTTCCATCGGCGGGTTCTCTCACTCTGCAAAAACCACGCTGTCCGTTGGAAAGAACGCACCGGTTCGGACATAAAAGACATTTAACCGCCTCATCACCCATTTTTTCGTAAAACATTGCCTCACGCATTCCGCGTTTTTCACCGATAGCCGCAAACGCTTTATACTTAGACGCCAGATCAAAAAAATAGGTGCTCGCCCCTATACTGACACCGGCTAAAAGGCATTTCTTTAGAAAATCTTTTCGAGTAAATGTCTTTTGCCAGATAGTTTCCAGCTTTTTTAAATCAGTTTCTTTCATGAAACTCGTCTCACTAATTTTTAAACCGAAAGATCAAAGAATAATATTCATCAATGTTCCAACTATTATCGCGGTCAAGATCATTAAAAATGCGCTTTTCAGCATGTCTTTCCATCCCAATTCCCGCAGCAGTACGATAAATGTTGCCATACACGGAAAATAGATGGCCAAAACCGTACATGTTATAACAAGCTGCTTTGTTGTAAGTTCCAACGGAGCCAGCATTCCTATTGCGATATCTTTACGCAAAAAACCCATCAACATTGCCGGCATTGTGTCATCCGGCAAACCCCAAAGATTATGAATGATCGGAGAAAAGAGCCCCGTCAAAAAATCAAAAACATGGATCGCGGACAATACGTTGATGATCAAAACGCCTAATAGAACGTATGGCACCGCGTCGCGCATAAATTCAAAAACTCTCATCCACAATTTTTTTACAACAGCTGTGGGCTGAGGCATTCTGTATGGAGGAATTTCCCATAAAACTTCAGGACTTTTCCCCTTTAGCACCTTGTTCATGATAAGACCCTTCACGATAAGAAGTAGAAAAAGTATGCCGAAGATCAGGGCCACATACTTTCCGCCTCTTTTCCCAACGAGTCCCAAAATCATAGCTATCTGCGCCATGCACGGGATCGCGATAGCCATAAGCGTTCCGGCAATAAATTTTTCTCTGCGCGTTTCCAAGAGACGTATTGCCATAGCTCCCGGAACATTACAGCCCAGTCCCAAGATCATCGGAACGATCGCGTAGCCGTGCAGACCCAGCCTATGCATAAGGTTGTCAACCTGAGTCGCCAAACGCGGTAAATATCCCAAGTCTTCAAGTATGCCCAATATTAGGTAAAAACTCAAGATATAAGGTAACACTTCCGCGATCGGCACAAAAAGTCCGGTTGTCAGAAGCCCGAACGATTTTTCATAATCAATTTCCCCGTTTACAAGTTTGCCAATAATGACATTGTGCAGAACACCTTTTTGTCCGAGAAAAAGACTTAGTTTTTCCATGATCGGCAGCCATATCTTGTCAAATAACGGATTAAACACGTATGTAATAAGGTTTTCCGCGATTCCCCGTATGATTTTGAAAGAAAGATATACAACCAGCATCGCGATCGGAATCCCGGTCGCGGGACGTGTAGACATATCTTCAAATCTTTCCAAAAGTGTGTGGTGATGATGATGAAGTTTTTGTGTAAGATTAATCACGCGGCCGATCTTTTCCCATTTTTCTTCCCTGGTCGTGGCTTTAAATGTCCGTTTTTTTACCAACTTCAACTTCTCAACCAGTTCTTTTATTCCAAACCCCGTAAGTCCGCAAACCGGAACAACCAAAATGCCCAACTCTTTTTGGAGAGCCTTGACGTCTATTTCAATTCCTTTATGTTTAGTTTCATCCCACATGTTCAGCGCGATGATCATAGGCGCGTTTTTTTCCGCGAGTTCAAGTGAAAGAAAAAGATTTCTTTCCAAGTTTGTCGCGTCAACAACGTTTATGATCATATCGCCTTTTTCCCGCATTTTTATGGCAACTTCATCGGTTGTTGTCAAAGGATCAAGACTATACACTCCCGGAACATCTATCACTACCGCGTATGTATTTTTTTCAAGCGTTACATATCCCTGACAAAATCCGACAGTGGTTCCGGGATAATTTGACACAGTAACTTTGGCTCCCGTAAGTCTGGAAAATATCGCGCTTTTGCCGACATTCGGATTGCCCATAAGAAGTATTTTTGGATCTTTTTTAAGACTCATTCTTCCACACTCACTTTGATCTTTTGCGCCATGCCGTGCCCAATGGCAATCTTGGTCTTTCCCGCAAGAACCGTGACAGGTCCTCGCCAAAAATGAGAACTGATCATAGTTATTTTTTTTCCTTTTCGTATCCCCAAGGTTTCCAGCCGGTGGCGAACACTCTGCCCACCTTCGATGGTTTTAACCATCGCGGATTGTTTTGACTTAAGTTTCGTTAAACTGATCTCTTCCATTTTTTCTCCTAAAACTTTCTGATCCCGCATGGCATGCTGTGCCCCTTGTATATTGTCACAATTCAGGTAACAAATCGATAGTGACCGGGAACACCCGACCATTTTGTCCCCTCGTCAATTAATCGGACAAGGCAGGCCTTGTCCCTACGAATAACATAAAACATGCCCAACAAATCGTAGGGGCCGGGCCTGCCCGGCCCTTTTATCCCTATCATCATTGGTAACCCTTATATGTTGGTGCCATTATAAACGGTTACCTCAATTGTGACAATACGCGCCCTACAATTTTTCCAACACATGTCTTAATCCTTCTTCAAACAGATTTTCTATGTGCTCATCCCGTAGCGAATAATACGCTTTTTTGCCGTCTTTCCGGCATTCCACCAGATCGAGATCCCTTAGCGGTCTCATTTGATGAGACACGGCTGAGTGACTCACGTTTATTATCGAAGCCAGTTCCGCCACACACAACTCAGCTTTTGACAGAGCAAAGATAATTCTGGCTCTTGTGGGATCACCAAGTATATTAAAAGTTCTCGACAATTTATCGATAACTTCCTGCTCTTTCATTTTTCTTTCGATCTGTTTTATAATTGTTGTACGTTTCATTTTAACCTCCTACTAACCCCCAATTCCAAAAAATGGTGTTCCATTTCAATTTTATAGATGCCAGAAAATAATAATTGTGTAGGGTGTATATTGTCACAATTCAGGTAACAAATCGATAGTGACCGGGGCCACCCGATCATTTGTCCCCTCGTCAATTAATCGGACAAGGCAGGCCTTGTCCCTACGAATGATATAAAACATGCCCAACAAATCGTAGGGGCCGGGCCTGCCCGGCCCTTTTATCCCCATCATCATTGATAACCTTTGTATGTTGGTGCCATTATAGACGGTTACCTGAATTGTGACAATATACAAGGGACAGGCCCCTGTGCCTGTCCGTTACCTAATAACGGGTTTCTAAAATATCATAATATTATATGAACATTTGTTCATATAATAACATAAAAATGTTTGCCTGTCAATTTTTCATTAAAATAAGAGTTATTGTTTCGAAATCTTGCTGATTTTCAGTTTGAAAGTTTCTTCCTCGGGAAAGAGTTTACTGAGGATTTTATATGTTTTTAGAGCGGATTGTTCCTCGCCAATTGATTCATATGACGCCGCTAAAAGTGTAAGCACATACCGCTCTTGGAATTTGTCATGCGGATTTTGCTTTTGCAAACCGTATGCCCTGGATAAAAAACGTACGGCTTTTTCGATTTTTTCAAAAGATTGAAAATACATACGCCCTATCTCGGCATTGATCTGCCATGAATCGGGGTTATATCGCAAGCCTTCACGCAAGAAATCGAGCGCGTCTTTATCCTTACCGAATGTATGAGCGAGATAAAACGCGGTCGTGGTATACGCGTCTATGTTATGAGGATCGATCTTCGCT
This sequence comes from Candidatus Omnitrophota bacterium, assembly GCA_016783605.1. GTDB lineage: Bacteria > Omnitrophota > Gorgyraeia > Tantalellales > Tantalellaceae > BS750m-G21. The sequence continues at coordinate 9,057 of JADHWG010000049.1, forward strand.
GAGTAATACAGCCATGGAATGATTTCTTTTGTTTTATCTCCCTCGAGATGAGTATGATCGGTAATATCAATTTCTCTTGAAAGGCGCCGCAGGATGTTATAAGTGAACATATCGGGTTCTTTTTTTTTACCGGCGGCGTGAGCGCACGCGGCGTGTTCCCCGGAAAAACCGGAAACCCCGCCATGAAAATACACATCTGCCTGCAAAAAAGACCATGTTGAAACCATCGCCCGCGCTTCACCCAGCATTCGAAAGATCAGCGGAACGTTATGTGTGTCAGTTGTCAAAGCTTCCGCGTGATTAAACGTATCGACGATCGGAGCGAATATGATAGTTAGTGTTATGCAGGATGAGGCAACTAAAATATTTTTTAGAGTCAAAGTTTTTTTCTCCCAAAAATAACGCCGGCAAAATATAACAAGAAAAATGAGTACGTAACCGTATAAGCGCCTACCGAAGCGATCACCCATAGAGGAAGAGTCCCCCACTCGTGCGTGAGCCTAATTCGTATATTGAAAAAATCAAAATGGGGGATCAAATAATATACTATCTCCGAACAGATTGCTGCCGCGCCTTTTGTATAAATAGAAAAATCCCGCAAAGAATCCGAAAATCCGGTTATGAATAAATATGTCAAAATTGAGACCGTAATATTCGCGGCAAAAGTCATAAATGTGGAAAGAAATATCACAAAAGCGCATACCATGCAAAGAAAAAGCGTTCCAAATATCGCCGCTTGCGCGAATAAAAGAGGATTTAGACCGCCGGTTTTCATGACGTCAAACGCCAGAAAAGCGATAAAGAACAGTAAGAACGAAAGAACGGATACTGCCGCGCTCGCGCAGAATTTGCTAAAGACAACCATCCGGCGGCTTATGGGCTTTGCAAGGAGAGGATAAACGGTTTTATTCTCAATTTCCCGAGGCAATTGTCCCGCGCTAACAGTAACCGCGATAAGAAATGAAAAAAATACGGTCAAAGAATAACCTACATCTCTCACATAACGCGAGACATTTTCTATCTGAAAAAAATTTTGCATGGATGAGATCGTCAGTAAAACGCAAAACAATATCAAAAGTACATAAAAATCTTTTCTGCGTATGAATTCTTTAATAGTTGCGAAAACGATCGGACAAATCGCTGTCATTGTTTTTCCTTTATGAGATTTAAGAAATAATTTTCCAGAGACAGCCCTTCTTCTTTTTTACCCATAAAACTCTTTGTAGGTCCGGTTGCCAATAAACGTCCCTTATTCAAAATTCCAATTTTATCGCTGATAAGCTCCACTTCCGAAAGCTCGTGTGAAGAGAAAAAGATCGTTTTCCCCGCGTCTCTCAGGTTTAATATAGTTTCACGCATTTTCTTACGTAAAACCGGGTCCAATCCGGAAGTGGGTTCATCCAGGATCAAAACGGAAGGTTCATTAATTAAACTTTGCGCGAAACTGACCTTTTGCATCATTCCTTTGGAAAATGTACCGATCAGTCTTGAGCCCTCTTTTTCCAGGTCTACAAGAGCCAACAGTTCGGAAATCCTTTGTTTAAGAAGCGATTTCCGTATCCCAAAGATCCTGCCGTACATATACAGCAGTTCCTTGGGTGTCAAATATCGGGAATAAACCGCGCTCTCCGGCATATATCCGACTTTTAGCCTTGTTTTCGGTTTGGAGGAATCTTCGCCCGATATTTTGATCTTTCCGTTCTGAAGGGGCAAGATATTTAAGATAAGTTTTATGGTGGTGGTTTTGCCGGCGCCGTTAGGACCGATAAAACCAAAAATTTCTCCGCGGCAAATTTCAAGGTCAAGATCGTCCAGAGCTTTCACATTAACTCGACCGGCCTTGTAGGTATAGCTCAAATTTTTAACGGACAGAATTTGTTCCATTGTTAAAAACTACCTATCACGAAAGCTCTATATGAACATTGTCAGTTTATTGGAGCAGATCTATAAGCCGGATTCTGTAGACAAAAAATTGCCCGATGATTATCCATCTATGCCGCACATTACTGTATGGCTAAAGCGGTCTACCCGAAAGTTTGGCGAAACTAGCCGCTTCGCACCAGTCCATTCGTTTGTGCCGAATTTTCCTGATTCCTTCCCTATTTGACCTTGCTCCGCGTAGAGATTGCCTCGTTTCACCCTCTCCCGAAGGAAAGACTCGTCTCTGTGGCTCTTATCCTCATCTCACGATGGACGGGTGTTACCCGCTACGCCGCTATTTGGAGCCCGGACTTTCCTCTTTCTGCCGCAAACGGCAAAAAGCAATCACCCGATCTGCTTCAAATCGTTCATAGAGATCCTTCAGCCTTTGGGCTTCAGGATGAGTGGGCGGGAAACTTCCCGCCCACTCAACTGTCGAACGCTTTATTTACAAGATCGTCCGCGTCTTTGTTCTTCGCGCGCGGAATCTCCCTAATTTCAATTATACCGAACTTTTGTAATAACGACGTGGAAATATCAAAAAATTTTCTTAAATGTTGATCTTTCACCTTATACTCGCCCTTAAGCTGTTTTGCAACTAACTGGCTGTCAACATGCAGTATTACTTTATGCGCCCGAAGATACACCGCTTCCTGTAAACCATAAACAACCGCCAAGTATTCGGCGACATTGTTAGTGGCAGGACCTATACACTTCGAAATTTCACTTATTCTTTCGCTTTGTTCATTAAAAATAACAACACCTATGGCAGCCGGTCCCGGATTACCCCTGGCTCCGCCGTCAGTATATATGGACAGTGTTTTTTTTAGTTCAGCTTTGGGCATAGATCATTCTTCCGCAATTTTCACAAGAAACAATATTCTTTTGCAGTTTTGCGTCATTAACGATCTGCGGACGCAGCTGCATATTACATCCCCCGCAAAAGTCCCCATTAACTTTCGCCAAGGCAATTCTTCCCTTATTTTTTATTATGCGCTCATAGACTTCCAATATTCTTGGCGCGATATCTTTTGTCAAAGAGCTTCTAGCGTTGTCGATTTTTATTAACTTCTCTGTTAGCTCTTTTTCTTCCGCGGCAATTTCAGTCTTTTTTTGTTCGATCTTTTTTCCTTCCATCTCGAAAGCAGTTTTATTCTTCTCACTCAAAATACGCGCCTCTTCAATTTTATCAAAATATCCGATAATTTCTTCTTCCAAAATCGATACATCCGCCTCTATGCTTTTAATCTCTTGTTCAAGTGCCGTATATTCTTTGTTGTTCTTTATTTTGTACAGATCCGTTTTGTGCTTGTTGATCTTTTCTTCTTTGATCTGCATTTCCGTTTCTTTTTCGTTCTTTAAAACTTGGAGAGTTTTTAATTCTTCGCCGGTATTTTGCGCTTCGTTTTTTTTCGCCTCCAATAATACATCCATCTCTTGTATTTTTTCCGGAAAGGTCTCAAGCATAGACTGTAGATCATATTTCTCCGCGTCGAGCTTTTGAACCTCGACCAGCTTCTTTATCTCTTCCTTAATATTGACAGTTTGTTTCATAATTTGAATATCCGTTTTTTTTAATTCTAAAAATTCAAAGTTTTTGCGCTATCTCTACGTCTCGCTCATAATCAATTTTCGCGTTTGCGAAAAAAATGGGTCCTTCGACGCGCTAAAATGCTCCTATCGTCGCATTTCTTAACGCTCGCTCAGGATCTGTTTCCGCATTCGCGGAAACTGGTGGGCGCAGGGGGGCTTGAACCTCCGACCTCATGCATGTGAAGCATGCGCTCTAACCAACTGAGCTATGCGCCCAATGTTTCCTACGCCTGCGGACACGAAATCCGCCCAGCGAGGTCTTACCATAGATGAATAACTAAATAAAGACCAACCTGTCAGCCCCAAACCACTCTCTCCGTTCGGGTTTAGGGCATAAACCATTCTTTCGCTTTTTTCTATTTTATGGCCGTGCCATAAACCTGAGTTTTGTATCCGAGCAAAGCGAGTGGTACAAGACGAATGGTTTATGGTGGGGGCACATGGACTCGAACCATGAACCTACTGATTATGAGTCAGTTGCTCTAACCACTTGAGCTATGCCCCCTATTTTGCCATACGAAGGCGTATTATAGCATATCCCATTATGTGGTTTCAAGGAGAATTCAC
>JADHWG010000050.1 GCA_016783605.1 Candidatus Omnitrophota bacterium
GTAAAAAGAGTTCGCGAACTTATTGACACAAGAAACTACGCGGAATTCGGCGCGCTCATTAAATCCAACAAAGATTACGCCAAACTTGTCTGCCGATGTGAAAATGTTACCGAGGCCGAGATCATAGCGGCGGTCAAAAAAGGACACGTTACATTAGATGCCATAAAATTTATTACCCGAGCCGGTTGCGGCCGATGCCAAAGCGGTTTTTGCACTTCACGAATAATGGACATTATTGAAAAAGCTACCGGTATTCGTCCGGAAAAAATAAGCAAAAAAGGTCCGGGTTCCGAGATAATCCCCATTCCGGTCAAAAAAGGAGACCAAAGTGGTTGGATCCAAAATTGTTAAATCCGTAGACGCGCTTGTTATAGGTGCCGGTCCCGCCGGGTTGGCGGCAGCGCTGGCGCTCAAAAATTCCGGCATAAAAAATATTCTCGTAGTTGAAAGAGAATCTGCCCCTGGCGGAATTCTTATGCAGTGCATTCATAACGGGTTTGGTCTCCACCGGTTCAAAGAAGAACTTACCGGTCCGGAATACGCCGAACGATACATTGATAGCGCCCGGAAGGAAGACATTATTCCCCTCACCAATACCGCCGCGATCGACATAATCGACAACGGAAAAACGAAAACCGTTGTTCTTCTCTCTGAAGAAATAGGACTTGCGTCCATAAAAACAAAAGTCGTTATTCTCGCGATGGGGTGCCGCGAAAGAAACCGCGGGAACATCGCCATTCCCGGAAGCCGGCCCGCGGGGGTCATAACTGCCGGTCTCGCGCAAAAAATGACGAATCTTCATGGACTGCTTCCCGGCAAGAAAATAGTAATTCTCGGAAGCGGGGACATCGGTTTAATAATGGCGCGGCGCCTAACGTGGGAAGGTTCGAAAGTAAAGGCTGTCGTTGAAGTTCAGCCTCACCCGGGAGGTCTTAATCGAAACATCGTGCAGTGTCTAAATGACTTTAATATCCCTCTTTATCTTTCGCACACCATAACGAATATTACAGGCGACAAACGAATACGGAAAGTGCACATCGCCCCGATCGATACGCATTTTGATCCGAAAAAAACCGGAAACTTCACTTTGTCCTGCGACTGTCTGCTTTTATCCGTCGGACTTATCCCTGAAAACGAATTATCACTAAAAGCGGGTGTCACACTTGACCCGATTACCCGAGGAGCCGTCGTGGGCGCCGATCTTATGACCAATGTGCCCGGGATATTTTCATGTGGTAATGTGTTACAGGTGCACGACCTGGTTGACTTTGTTTCGGAAGAAGCGGAATATTGCGGCAAAGCCGCGGCCGCGTACATAAAAGGAACTTGTAAAAAAGGCGCCCAAATACCGGTAAAAGCCGGGAACTTGGTAAGATATGTGCTTCCTTCAAAGGTGCGCCGCGGCGCGGAAGCGCTTATTTCGCTTAGATCCATGGGCCCCTCGAAAAACGTCTCGATCATTATTAAAACCGATACCGAAGTTCTTTATAAAGCTATACATAAAAAAATATTCCCCAGCATTATGCTGAGAATCCCCATCAAACAGATCCCCGCGGGCGCGAAACATGTGGAAGTCTTTTTCGAAGCGGAGGAAAAATAAAAACCGGGAAACAACCTCGTAGGTTGAACCTACGAGGTTCAACCTACGAGGTCGTTTCCCGGTTAGAGAGGGAAAATGAAAAGGAAACTGACGATAAAAAACCTTACGTGTATCGCCTGCCCGATGGGCTGTGATCTCGAAGTGACCTATACACCGGAAAAAATCATTGAAGTTAAAGGAAACACTTGCAAGCGCGGCATAACCTACGCGGAAACCGAGATATTTCATCCCGAACGGGTCGTTACGACAACGGTTCGCGTAAAAGGCGCGCGGATAGAATTCGTTCCGGTAAAAACTGAAAAAACCATACCGAAAAAACTCACACATAGCGTAATTAAACACGCCTCCGGAGTCACTCTCAAAGCGCCGGTCAAAGTCGGCGATATAGTGATCAAAAATATTCTGAATAGCGGAGTTAACTTGATAGTAACCAGAAACCTTGTTTGTGTAAATCAAAAATCGAAAAAAAGAAAACGTAAAAAATCCTCCTAACCCCATTTTTCAAAGGGGGAATTTATAGTTGTTCCGCCTAAAAAAAAAGGGGTTAAGGGGATTTGTTTTCTCTCCCCCTTTGAAAAAGGGGGCTGGGGGGATTTTGGGTAATATAAAACTGAACAAATAGGAGGAAACCATAATGCAGAATTTTGCGGCCGAACTTATCGGCACAATGATATTGGTTCTTCTCGGTGACGGTGTTGTCGCGAATGTACTTCTCAAAAAAAGTAAGGGAGAAGATTCCGGATGGATCGTTATCGCGACAGGCTGGGGCTTCGCTGTCGCCATGGCAGTATATGTCGCCGGATGGATCTCGGGCGGGCATATCAATCCGGCTGTCACGATCGGATTCATCGCTATAGGCGAGATCAGCCCGAAAGAAGCGCTTCCTTATATTTCGGGACAAATGGTAGGCGCTTTTTTGGGAGCGGTGCTCGTTTGGATAGCGTATATGCCTCATTGGAAAGGAACAAAAAACGCGGACAGTAAACTGATGGTTTTCTGTACCATGCCGGCAATACGAAAACGAAGATGGAATATCCTTACCGAGATCATTGGTACCGCAATGCTGCTTCTCGGAGTTCTCGGCATCAATAACACACATAACAGCATTTCCAAAGGCGCCGGACCTTATTTGGTCGGTATTCTCGTACTCAGCATAGGGCTTTCTCTCGGCGGCCCCACAGGATACGCGATCAATCCGGCCCGTGACCTCGGCCCGCGTATCGCCCATTTTCTTCTTCCGATACCCGGAAAAAGAGACTCCGATTGGAGTTATTCATGGGTGCCGGTACTCGGCCCCATAATAGGATGTCTCGTAGGCGCGCTTCTATACAAATTTGTTTTTTCGTGTTTTATGAAGTAGGGGCACGGCATGCCGTGCCCCTACGATTTAAATGGGGACGTCACCCATTTTTAATTTGTTCTCTTAATTAAATGGGTGACGTCCCCATTTAACACTTTATTTGTTTAGCTCTTCTATTGCTTCGGCGGCTATTTTGTTCATCAATTCTTTTACGGATATTATTTTTTTAACGCGGGTAACATCGGTTCCGGCAAACACTACCGCGTTATCTATGTTTCCGTCTGCGGCGTGTATCAAAGCTTTGGCGATACAATATTGAACCGTATTGGGGTCACAAGTTCTTAGACACCGATAATTACAATCAAATTCTTTTCTTTCGCCGCGTAATATTTCATCAAGAAATTTTGTTCTTATCACTTTCGCCGGCATACCGACCGGGCTTTGTATAAAAACAAGGTCGTCTTCATTCGCCCGAACGTATAATTGCTTAAACTCATCCGCCACGGAACACTCGTTGGTCGCCACGAACCTTGTACCTATCTGCACACCCGCGGCGCCCATTTTTAAGAACTTGGCCATATCTTTTCCGTCAAAAATACCTCCCGCCGCGATAACGGGAATACTGACTCCGTATTCTTTTTCATATTCTCCCACAAGCGTCAAAACTTCACGCACTGTATTCTCAAGTAGAGGCTCGCGTGTTATCTTATTTCTAATGGATTTCAATTCTTCTAAACTGTAACCGGCAATGTGTCCCCCCGATAACGGGCCCTCGACAACAAAAGCGTCCGGAAAACGGTTATAACGCCGTTTCCATGTTTTTAAAAGAAGTTTAGCGCCTCTTGCCGAGGCAATTAATGGAATTAATTTAACACGTGACCCTTCAGCGAATTCCGGCAAACTTATGGGGAGGCCGGCGCCGGAGATAATATAATCAACATTTTCTTTTGCGGTGGCTCTCACCAGATCTTCATAGTTGCTTAAAGCCACCATTATATTCACGCCGATAGCTTTATCGGACAACTTCCTGGCAAGTCTTATTTCCTTCTCGAGATATTCTCGGCAGGATTTGGGGACATCGGCTCTGTTTTCTTCCGTATCGGGAGGAATTCCCACACTTGCTATTGTTCCCGCGCCGCCGCAATTCGCGACCGCCGCGGCCAAAGATGCCATAGAGACTCTAACCCCCATGCCTCCCTGAATGATAGGCACTTCAATTTTCAAATCTCCGATTATAAGTGGTTTTAATTTACCTAACATACTTCTTCCCTTGTTGTATAAATATTTTATGGAAGGCTTATTATAATACAGAAGCACCCGAAAACCAAGATATTCCACCGAAGTAGGCGGAATCGGGGTAATATCGTAGGGGCACGGCATGCCGTGCCCCTACCTACGCGTTTACAAGGAAATTTCGGGTTTTATGTTATCGAACGCGACGTGCCGGGCCTCTGCGCTTACGCGAAGACCTTTGGTTTGCATGTCGTTGGGCACGGCATGCCGTGCCCCTACGTTTATTTTTTGGCCGCGGCACGGCGCGTGAGGAGAATTTTTCACCGGAGATCTCGGAATGTTCCGAAACGGGGAGCGCCGTTTTTATCAGTTTTTCGATATTGCGGATATCGCCTCCCTGCTCGGGAGTCGCGAAAGATATTGCCCGGCCCTTATGTCCGGCACGACCGGTGCGGCCGATCCTATGAACGTAATTTTCCGTATCATCCGGAAGATCGTAATTTATAACCGTCTCTATTCCGACAACGTCTATTCCTCTGGCGGCAATATCGGTGGCAACAAGCACTCTGTAATATCCGCGTTTAAATCCTTCAAGCGCTTCTTTTCTCTGCCTGAGAGTTCGATCCGAATGTATTTCAGCCGCTTTATGTCCCATTTCTTTGATCATGCGTTTTATTTTGCTCGCGCCTCTCTTTGTACGAGAAAAAAGCAACACCGAACCGCGATATTGTTCAAGCAACTTTCCGAGCAATTTTTTCTTTGCTTCTCTTCTAACGATAAACACTTCCTGAACGATGTTTTCCGCCGCTGTTCCTGACGGGGCAACCTCAACATGAACGGGAAGCTTCATATGCCGAGCACCAATTTGGGCGATCTCACCGGGAATCGTTGCCGAAAAAAGCATTGTCTGCCTCTTTTTGGGAACGGATCTGATGATGCGTTCAATATCCGGCTTAAACCCCATGTCCAGCATCCTGTCAGCTTCGTCCAGGATCAAAACTTCCACTTCTTTTAAACGAAGCGTTTTCTGATTCAAATGATCGACCAAGCGTCCCGGGGTCGCGATAATGATTCGCGGTTTCTTTTTTAGGGCCCTTAGCTGAGACTGCATCGGAGCTCCCCCGATAATAACAACACTGTTTATACCAAATGGCGGCGCTATTTTTCGAAAGGTTTCATCCACCTGTATCGCCAATTCTCTGGTAGGCACAACCACCAAACACTTTCCCGTACTGCGCGCGAGACGCTGAACAACCGGAATGGTAAAAGCGAGAGTTTTTCCCGTCCCGGTCTGAGCCACTCCAATAATATCAGTTCCATCTATCGCGATAGGAACAGCCTTATGCTGGATAGGCGTCGGCCGCGTAAATTTCAAGCGATCCAACGCTTCAATTATTTTCGGCGCGATCCCCAGCCCGTCAAAAGATACATTCGTTTCAGATTTTTTATTCATAATATTTTATCTCCTCAATAAAAAACCAACCTCATCCCCAATTGCACCTCGTAGGTGCAACTGGATTCCACCTTTTCTCGATTGCACCTACGAGGTGGAATCGGTAGACGAGGTGGAATCGGTAGATTGGTATTTTTAGTTAATTTATTTTTTTACCCGCTCTTTTTCTGTCATTCTCATTTAAATGCAATTTCCGTATCCTTATATTTTTCGGCGTGATCTCAACGAGTTCATCATCTTCGATAAATTCAAGCGCGAATTCAAGCGACATTTCTCGCGGCGGAATAAGCTGAATCGCGTCATCCGACCCTGACGCGCGCATATTGGTCAGTTTCTTTTCCTTAAGCGCGTTAACGACCAAATCCACCCCCTTATTGTTTACCCCCAAAACCATTCCTTCATATATATCATCTCCGGGCGAAACAAAAACCTCTCCTCTGGGCTGTAAATTATAGAGCGCGTAAGCAACGGCTTTCCCGGTCGACTGCGCGATCATAACCCCAGCCTGACGTGACGGTAAGTCCCCCTTAAATGTCTGATATTCAAAAAAGTTTTGATACATTATTCCGGTTCCCCGTGTCATAACCAAAAAATCTCCTCTAAAGCCTATTAACGCTCTTGAAGCGATAACGAATTCCATTCTGCTGGTGGACAATGTTGTCGAAGAAATATCCCGCACCTCCGCTTTCCGAGCTCCAAGCGCCTGCATAACCGCGCCCTGATATTCCGAATCCACTTCAATAACCACTTCTTCCACAGGCTCAAGAGTCTCTTTGCCCATCTTTTTTAATATCACTCGAGGCCGCGATACTTCCATTTCATATCCTTCACGGCGCATTGTTTCTATAAGGATCGCCAAATGAAGCTCACCTCTACCGGAAACTTTAAACCTGTCCCCGTTCGGAGTCACGTCAACTTTTATCCCAACGTTTATCATTGCCTCATGTTTTAATCTCTCACGTATATGCCGCGATGTCAAAAACCGTCCGCCGTCTCTGCCTGCAATGGGACTTGTGTTATGTGAAAAGTTCATTGAGATCGTAGGTTCGTCTACCTTTATTGTCGGAAGCCCCTTCGGCTCGTCCACACTTGCCAAAGTTTCTCCCACCTGCACATCTTCGATCCCTGAAATCGATATAATGTCGCCCGCGGACGCCTCAGGGCTTTCCACTCGGGCTAACCCTCGATATTTCATTATCTTTGTCGCTTTTCCCCGACAGATTTCGCCGGAGCGTTTGACAAGAGCTACAGGATCCCCAACACGTACGCCCCCGTGAAAAATACGCCCTATCGCTATGAGCCCCACATACGAATCATAATCAAGCATTGTAACCAACATCTGAAAAGGACGCCCCGGATCGGCAACCGGCGGCAGAACTCTGTGCAAAATTGTCTCTAAAAGCGGTTTCACCGATTCCGCCGGTTCATCAAGATCCAGCGTCGCGTAACCGTCTTTTCCCGAGGCGTAAACTATGGGGAAATCAAGCTGTTCATCCGTCGCGTCGAGTTCGCAAAAAAGATCAAAAGTCATATCCGCCACTTCATTGGGTCGCGCGTGCGCGCGATCAAGTTTGTTAATAACAAGGATCGGCTTTAAATGAAGTTCAAGCGATTTCTTAAGAACAAATTTCGTCTGAGGCATGGGCCCTTCGAACGCGTCTACCAAAAGAAGAACCCCATCAACCATCTGCAGGATCCGTTCCACTTCACTGCCGAAATCCGCGTGTCCCGGGGTGTCAACAATATTTAAACACACTCCTTTGTACTCAAGCGAGGCATTCTTAGACAGAATAGTTATCCCCCTCTCCTTTTCCAAAGGATTGGAATCCATAATGGCAGTCTCGCCATCTTTAAACTCATAAGATCCGGTATACTTTAAAAGCGCGTCAACAAGCGTCGTTTTCCCGTGGTCCACATGAGCTATAATGGCGATATTGCGCACATTTTTTCGTCTTTTTTGATTCGGCATATTTTTTATTTCCCCTCAAAAAAAACAACCTCGTAGGTTCAACCTACGAGGTTGTTTGAGTTCTTGCTTTATTTTATACTAATTCTTTGGTGCTGTCAAGATAAAAAATAGGGACAGTCCCTGAAGGGACAGTCCCTATTTTTTTTACTGGTCCTAACCTATTACAGCTTTACTACGTTAACAGCTTCCATACCCTTTTGTCCCTGCTGAACGTCAAACTCAACGGTCTGACCTTCGTCCAAAGACTTGTAGCCTTCACCCTGAATAGAGTTGTGATGTACGAATACATCCTGGCTTCCGTCTTCAGGAGTAATAAATCCATAACCCTTTGAGTTATTAAACCATTTTACTGTTCCTTTTGCCATCTGTCACTTCCTCCTTTTGGAATTATCGTGTAGTAAACACCGGCGTAAACACACGCGCGGCGGAAAATTTCTGTCTAATTTGTAAAATTTTCCCACATCATTTACTACCTCTTCACGAGACATTATACCCGAACTCTCGTTCTTGTCAAGAAAAAATTAAAAAATTAAAAAATCGAAATCCCCCTAACCCCCTTTTCCAAAGGGGGATCACTTTGTGTTCTCCCCCTTTGAAAAAGGGGGCTGGGGGGATTTCTTCTTACGCCGAAACAAGCGTTTTAGCGATCAAGGCTTTATCGGGAAGTTTGTGTTTTGTCATATATTTATACGACAGCACCACGTTTAATATCTCCGAGATATCATTACACGCAAGACAAGCCGTATATGTACCGATTACTGCTTCTCTCATTTGGCTATCACAATAGTCCTTAAAACAATAATCAATAAAATAATTCAAAAGATTAAGCACCATCGGTGATGAAGTTTCGTCAATATTCCTTGCCAAAACCATCATGGAATATATAATGTCACGATATTTTTTTCTATCATCTTCGTTATCCTCTTCTTTCAATCCCTTTGTATCTATTACCATAAACTTGATCCCGGGCGCTTCCTTTATAAGCTCCGCTATATCATATCTGCTTGCGGCAAACTCCTCCGGAAGCTGTACTATAATGTTTTCCCCGCTTAGTCCTTTTTTTCTTATCACCTCAAGGATCTTCTCGACAATATCTTCCGGTTTATCCGTCGATATCCTTTCTATGTTAAACCTACTCCTATAACTTTTAATGTCCTCATCATATTCTTCATCCGTCGCCAGATCATACGCAGTAAAAAGCGTATACCGCGACACGGGCGGGGCGATCAATTTGCCCACTTCGTTGGCGTATTCCGTTAATGTCTCTAATTTTTTCTTTTCCTGTTCATTTCTATCCACCGATTTGGTGGCATTCTTAAATATTTGCGCCTGTTTCGGATAGCTAGGAAAACCACGACCGCCGCGCGGCATCCCCGGCTGTTCTCCGCGACGACCTTTATAAAAACCAATCGGATTCCCTCTCTCGTCTTTTCCCGACGCCAATTCTTTAAAATATGGCAGGAGTTCATTTTTACGAGAATACTCTTCTATTATTTTGTCCAATGGCGGTTCTATCGAGATAGTTGTCTCTCCTATTTTTAGTTTACCCAAATAGAAAATATCCGCCATTGTTATCACGGTATCCGAAAAGTATTCTTCACAATACTCTTTCCAATTTTTAAGATCCGGCGAATTCTCTGGCAATTCTTTCTGCTCAAATAAAATTGTCCTGTTTCTTACCATATTTTTCATAACGTCTTTCACATCCCAAATAGTAACATCGCCACTTTTCTTCATCATCTCCGCTAAAAACTTACCCGAAAACTCATCCATCGGCGCATAATCTATTTGTCTTCTCTCAGATTCTTCAAAATTAAAATATTCAGCCAAGCGAACGATGTCGTCTTCTCTTGCGGAAAGCGTTGGTAAACCCCTCTTTTTTTGAAATTCCTCTAAAATTCCTAATTTATCTGGACACGCCACTAATGGGTATGAATCGAATGTAAGCCCTTTATTCTTGGCCATCCCCGCAACACATAACATTTTTAGACCTGAAATATCAACCGGCTTTTCTTTACCAAGATATAATTGAGTTTCGCCTTTTCGCACATTTTTAAGGACAGAAAACAACATCTCACTTAAGGGCGTATGTCGTTTCAATTTATTAAAATTGTCCAATACCAACAACTTTTTCTTTTCCCAATTTTTAAATAAGATGTCGTAAACTTTATCTAGTGTAAAATCTTTCACGAGTTCACAATCTATTTTTATTACTTCTGCATCGTTCGCATACATCATCTCTTGAACCGCGTCTATTGTTTTTGTCTTTCCGTGCCCGTCAGCTCCTTGAATAAGCGCGGTCCGTATTAAATCATTAGTGGCAAAATCTTTGAGAACTTCAAAAAACTCTATCATCTTCGGACTTTGTCCGACAGTCTTTCCTTTAAGCAACGGCTCCCACGGCATCTTGCCTTCCATCGATTCTTCCCACGCCACGCCCGCTATCTCCCGCAAATACTCCCTTTCTTCCAAAGGCATTATATGGTCAACGACTTTTCCGATATCCTCTTCTTTTGTTATTTCCCCATGATTAACTCCGTCCTTGCCAACATGCTGTTTTTCGTCGATGAAGAGCCGGGACATTAGTCCTAAAATTATATTCCCCGTATTGGACGACTTTTCATCCGCTCTTCTTCTCGCTTCTTTTAAAAATAGTTCCCCAAGCCAAATTCTGTTAGATTCGCGCCCGACATGAACAAACTCTTTTGTCATAGGAGACGCGTACGCGCTGTCCAGCACAATGTATACTTCCATTTCCTTTGCCTCTTGAGTTAACCCTGTAACATGATTTTTTAATTTTTCGCCGACCTTATAACGAAACCAATTGGGATCTTCTTCTCTCTGCTCTGTTACCACTTTGTATCTTTTTTTTGCCCACTTATGAATTACAGCATCTCCAAAACCATCAAAATTGGCTATACAATTTTGATCAGATCGTAAAATTCCCAGACTCTTTTTTATCGCATCCACAAACTCTGCTATTTCTACCATATTTGTCATTTCCGCCCTCTTTGTCATTCCCGCGGAGGCGGGAATCTCTTCCCCCGTCTTAACATTCACAACACGCCCGTCTTTCGTAATCTTTGCCACCTTACCTTCGGCTATAAGCCTCCTTAGATCCTCCTCCACCGTATACCAATACGGCCCTTTGTCCGCTTTTTCTGTTTCCTTTAAATGACTGTTTATTTTGTCTGAGAAATCGGCTGTTTCTACAAAATCAGTAGGATCCATGTAACCAAAAAGTTCCTTAAACATGGGTTTTAGTACAAGATCCGTAAGCTCTTTTTCCTGTCCATATGAACTTTGCAAAGTTGGCTGGTTACTACTGTAGGCTCTTTCGATAACAGTTGGATTTTTTACCTCTTTGCGTAGAGCAGAACCTTTTACCACTGCTTGGGCATTCGTCCACTCAATAACCTTTTTACGCAAAAACGTATCTAAACTTGAAGAAATATGCGTATATGGTTCCCAATCAGCCTCTTTCTGTGTTGTTACGGAATACAATTGGTCAGGATCTGTAAGCTGATTTTGCGCCATTAAATGCCAAATTATTGCCTTGAGAGAATATATCGCCAATCTTCTTTCGACTTCTTTTACGATCAGGTCCCATTTTTTTTCATCAAATTCCTTATAAAATTCTTTAGCAACCATTTTGGCTAAGACTTCCAAATTGTCATCAGTATTCTGCACAGGCTTTCTTTCAGCCATAAAATAATCACGTGTCCAAAGCGTTTCGTTGAGATCGACTTTTTGGTTGAGTTTTAGATTTGGGAATTTGTGCTTTATGTTTTTGATGGATATTTTGGACTGATCCATTAGATACGCCTTAAGCAAATTATTCATTGTTCTTTTAACTCCCAGAACATCAATAATTCTGTACGGCAGACCGTAAATAACACCTATCTCATGAATTAAGCGCGGTAAAACAAGATCGTTGATATCAAAACTCCACCTACTGTCCTCGTTGCTTAGTACATCAAACGTGTGCTCATCTAAAAAAATGTAAACAGCGTGCTGACTCGTATGGCTTCTTACCGGTATAGGCACCATCTCACCGGAGATAGGATCCTTCTCGTAAATAACCGGATAATCTACGCCTTTTGGAACTCTGATGAAAACAAGATTCTTCCCTTCTAAAGCTTCCCATACACTGGTACCAAAGTGTTTTAAAAATCCATCCAACTTGTTTTTTATAAAAGTCAAATAGTCCGTAGGAAACTCTACTTTTGGCGCCCTCGTCCCTTTGCGTGATTTTCCCCATAAAGCGACAGCCCGACCTTTGATCTCCGCGAAATCATCCTCATAAATGCGTTCTCTGATAAAGGTGTCAATCACTCTTTCGTTGTCATTCTTATATCTGGCAATTGCTTTGGCGTCTTCCGGTTGTTGCGATCTTCTTTTCGGCAGATCTCCGCCTCGGCGAATGATCTCTTCATTCTGTTTCCAATCTTTTTCCGTGTACGCGCGTACATCAAATCCACCATCCACTTTTTTAGTCGAAAACACCGCGTAATACGTCCTGAGTATTTTTTCGTCTTCATTCCTGAGAACCCTCGTCATTACCAAGATCCTGCCATCCGCCAAAACTTCCCTTTCAGCAAAAAAAGGATGTGTGTCATCAAACACGCTGGTATACGCGTAGTCCTCGTTCGCCGCGTCTTGCATAGCTTCTAAATCCACTTCACTCTCGCCGTCCGCGTAATCCAAAAGAGCGGTTTCCAATACAAACTCAACTTGTGATATTTCCTTAGGCTCAATTCCCGCTAAAGGAGAAAATTTCAACACAGGAGACAAAGTACTCTTCTCCTCAATTCCAAACGACCTGTAAGAATCCAACGCAACTCCGTTGAACAAAAACGTAAACAATACAAACACAGATACAACGCGGAAACATTTCTTCATCTTAAACTCCTTTTTAGGATATTAACAATTGCATTTCCTTTATTATACCGCCGACCATCCCTTCACTGTCAACAATTATAACCACCCATTTTATCGCCTAAACAAAATGGGGACCGTTATCCGTATAAGAGCGAGTAGGAGGCAGGTGATTAATTCACCTGCCGTCCTCTCACACCACCGTACGTACCGTTCGGTATACGGCGGTTCGATAAAATTAATGCACCAATGAATATCTCTCCGCTATTGACAGAAGCCCTAATTTCTTCAG
>JADHWG010000051.1 GCA_016783605.1 Candidatus Omnitrophota bacterium
GCATGTTTTATATTGTTCGTACGATTTGTTGTGCATGTTTTATATTGTTCGTACGATTTGTTGTGCATATTTTATATTGTTCGTACGATTTGTTGTGCATATTTTATATTGTTCGTACGATTTGTTGTGCATATTTTATATTGTTCGTACGATTTGTTGTGCATGTTTTATATTGTTCGTACGATTTGTTGTGGCATGTTTTATGTTATTCGTAGGGACAAGGCCTGCCTTGTCCGATTAATTGAAGAGGGGACAAAATGGTCGGGTGCCCTGAGCCAATAACACAAAAGGAGCAGAGATGGAACAGAATCTTTCGCCGACGGCGGAAAAAACCAATGTGTTTGTGTATTTGATCGCCGGTGTTGCGGCTTTGGCGGGACTGCTTTTCGGATATGACACCGGTGTGATTTCCGGAGCCGTACTTTTTATCAAAGATCAGTTCGCGCTTTCTTCTACCGTGGAAGAGATGGTTGTAAGCGCTGTGCTGGTAGGGGCGGTTATCGGCGCGGCTTCAAGCGGCCAGCTTTCGGATCGATTCGGAAGAAGGCGCGTGCTTATTGTGACGGCTATAATTTTTGCCTTAGGGTCGATCGGGACCGCGATGGCGCCTACGGTGGCGGTTCTGATTGCCGGGCGTATAGTGATAGGGCTGGCGATAGGGGTGGCTTCCTTTACGGCGCCGCTCTATATCTCTGAAATTTCTCCCGTGCATATTCGAGGCGCGCTGGTTTCACTCAACCAGCTTGCCATTACTTGCGGAATAGTTCTTTCATACGTTGTTGATTACAGTTTCGCCGGACACAAAGACTGGAGATGGATGTTTGCTCTTGGAATTGTTCCGGCGCTTATTTTACTCATCGGAATGATAGTTCTTCCGTCGAGTCCCAGGTGGCTAATGACTCAAAATTTAACGGAAAAAGCCAGAAAAGTTTTGAAAAAAGTGCGCGGAACAACGGACGTACAACATGAAATAGACGAGATCTCGGAAACTCTCGGGGAAGAAACCGGAGGATGGAAAGAGCTTTTTCAGCCATGGCTTAAAATGCCGCTTTTTATCGGACTTGTTCTTGGACTCTTTCAGCAGATAACGGGGATAAACGTTGTTATTTATTACGCACCGACAATATTTCAGTTCGCGGGATTCAGTTCCGCGGGTGTCGCCATTTTGGCAACGGCGGGTGTTGGGATAGTGAACGTTCTAATGACGATAGTCGCGATAAGATTTGTGGATAGGATCGGAAGGCGGCCTCTTTTGGCAATAGGACTTATCGGAATGACAATAAGTCTTGGAGTTTTGGGTTTCGCGTTTTCTCTTCCGACTTTGTCAGAGGAGTTAAAATGGATCGCGGTCGGAAGCTTAATGCTGTATGTCGCGTCGTTCGCGATAAGTTTGGGGCCGATATTTTGGCTGATCATTGCCGAAATATATCCGCTTAAGATACGTGGCCGCGCGATGAGTTTGGCGACAATGTTTAGCTGGATATGCAATTTGGCGGTTGCGATGACATTCCTGACACTTATTGAGAAGGTCGGTAGAGCCGGCACTTTTTGGGTGTACGGAGGGATCTGTATCGTGGGATGGTTCTTTTGCTACTTCTTCGTTCCGGAGACGAAGGGGCATAGCTTGGAAGAGATAGAAGAACATTGGCATTCGGGAAAATCCCCGAGGGAGTTGGGTAGATAGTTAGCTAGTTGATCTACCAACTGCAACTTCGTAGGGGCACGGCACGCCGTGCCCTCACAATGTTTTTTATTTGGTGAATCGTATGTAAGGGCACGGCATGCCGTGCCCCTACGAAAGCAACGGCGGGAGGGATAAATGAACATTGCTATTATGGCGGCGTGGAACACTACAAGCGGGGTCGCGATGCATGCCGAGCCTATCGGAAAGGCTCTTAAAAAAATGGGACACAAGTTAACGGTTTTCTCTTTCCTGAAAAACGATTATCACGGAGAAGGCATAACGGCAAAAGATGAAAATTATGTTATAAGATGTTTCGGAACTCGTCCCGTGACGAACAAGTTGGATCCGCGTCCCTTTTTAGATGAGAAATACGATATTCTTCTTGTGGAAGATCTTGGAATGCTTCCGGCGGAAAAACTGGCGAATTTAATTTCCGTTATAAAAAAGAAAGCAAAAGTAGTTCATGTGGTGCATGAAAATGTGATGTGTCCGCACTCGTGGTTTTATCAGATAGACTGGGACAAAGTTATTTATTTTGATCATCGGCAAGATTTTTTACTGGACGTGTATCCGGACGCGGAACACATTCCTTTCCCGTGTTTCGAGTCGCGGCGTAAAGATAAAATGTTAGCAAGAAAACGATTAAAACTGCCGATGGACAAAAAGATAATATATGTCTTTGGACACAGAGGATACCATTCCTACTATCGGGATCTACCTCCGCAACTTAAGAAGGAGGCGATACTTTTGTACGTGATCACTCCTGAGCATCAAATGCTGGAAGCATTAACTCCGGCGGAGTGGAGAATTGTAAGAAAAAAAGAAGTGATATCGACAAAAGAATTTGACGACTATCTTTTTGCCTCCGACGCGGCGTTGTTTCATAAGTTCCAAAGTCGTTTTCACGCGGTGGTGTCGTCAACCGTGTTCCAGTCGCTTGGCACGGGGTGTCCGATCTTTGTTCCGTCACAATCCGATTTTTTTCATTCGTGGCGTAAAGAAGTGATGCATTATAGGGATATTTCGGGCTTGAACAAAAAACTCATTGAGGTTCTTGGAAGCGAAGAAAAAAGGAAAAAACTTTCTGAAAAAGCGGAAAAGTTTGTTGAAAAACATTCTCCCGAAAGAATAGCGAAACAATTTCTTAACATATTCGAAAAATTATTAGCGTAAAATAAAACAAGCGAAACTTTTTTATGAAAAAGGATAGATTCGAGAAACACATTATTTCGCGCGAGCTGAAACGACATGCTCCATTTACTTTTTTGGGCGCTCTTACCGGTATAGCTATTATGGTTTTTCTGCATTCGATGCCGTATAGAGAAGCATATAACGTGTTTTATGTTCTTCATCCGATGCATGTATTCTTAAGTGCTTTGGTGACGGCGTCGATGTATAGGAATTATAAAGAGTGCGGTAAAAGCGGGAAGTGCGGCGTAGTGGGACTTTTAGCGGTAGGTTTTTTCGGATCCATCGGGATCGCCACACTAAGCGATTCGATTATGCCCTATTTGGGAGAGATCTTACTCAAAATGCCTAGAGCTGAACCACACATCGGTTTTATAGAAGAATGGTACATAATTGTGCCGCTCGCGCTGGCGGGAATAGTTCTTGCGTATTTTCGTCCGTCGACAAAATTTCCTCATGCGGGACATGTTTTGATCAGCACTTGGGCGTCACTTTTTCATATTATCATGGCCGGAGGGAAAATGATGACACCACTTTACTCCGTGGTAATTTTTATATTTCTTTTTCTGGCTGTCTGGGTTCCTTGCTGTATAAGCGATATAGTTTTTCCGCTGGTTTTCGTCGGGAAGCGCTTTCGAGAAAAATAAAGTTGAAAACAAATATACTTGCCGTAGCATTTGATGGAATGTATACTTTGTGGAGAAGAAAAAGAATGTGAGAGATAAAGGACGATCAAAGAAAGGTTTTGAAACCTTATTATTGTTACTATTCACAAATCAAAAAAGGAGGATGTTGTGAAGAAATTGATAAGCTTGGCTGTAATTGCGATGTTTGTGTTTTCTCTTCTTCCGGTGGAAAGTGTTGAGGCGCAAGAGGGAGGAAGAAATCAGAGAATAAGAGAAGAAATACAGCGGCATAAAGAAGCAATCAAGCGGCTTAAAGGCGAATTAGGACCTGCTCCTTCCGGAGAAGCGCAGTCCGGTGTTGGCGCCTCAGGTGTGGGTGTCGCCGGTGAAGGAGAAGGGCAAAGACATCCCGGACATCCGAAGGAAGGGCATCGACCACATCGTCCGGGTTTGGATAAAAGAGGAGAAGGACAAAGACCTCCGAGACCCGGAATGAAAGAACATCGTCCGGGAGCTCCGGGAAAAGGTCCTAAAGGGGACGTAAAAGGAAAAGGCGCGGACAAAAGACGCGGCGACGTGAAGGGAAAAGGTTCGGACAAAAGACGCGGCGAATCAAAAGGAAAAGGTTCGGATAAAAAACGCGGCGAATCAAAAAGAAAAAATTCTAAACAGGGCGGAAGCAAAAGATCCGGCGGATCTCAAAGCCGCGGTGGCGGACGCAAAAAATAAAACAGGGTGAATTCATGAAAAAAATAGGATTTTTTTATGTTACGGCCGCTGTTGTTTTGGGTTTTTCGGTTTGCGCGTTCGCCCAGGAAGAGCCGGAAGAAGTCCCGGCGGGAATGGAAGTGGTTTACATAGGAAACACAAAAAAGATAGTTCCCGCCGGAACAAAGGTACATAGAAAAAAAGGTTTCATGGTTCTTGAAAGCACTCCCGAGTATGTGGCGCGAAAAATGAAAGATATTCAGGAACAATTTACCGAGATAAAAAAAGAACAACAAGAGATCAAGGATGATCTTAAAGTCGCGCAGACGGAACTTTCAGAAAAAGCCGCGGATTATAAAAAATTGCAAAAAGATATCAGAAGGAACGCTAAAAAGATCGAAATAATGGAAGAAGAAGTGTGGGGAAAATAAGAATCTTTTACAACTTCTTTTAAAGTGTAGCGAACGAACCTATTGTTTTAAGCATCAAGAACGGATATAGCGTACGAATCAGCCCCATAGGTAAAAAAACTTGCGGGGCTGATTTGTTTTTGGGATCTTGTTGGACGGGGGGCGTGTTATGGAGAGAAAAAAGATACTTATTATCGATGACGAAAAGGGATTCACGGAACTAATAAAAGAAGTCCTCGAAGAAACCGGCAGATATGAGGTCAAAGCCGAAAATGAGGCAAGAAGCGGATTTTCCGCGGCAAAAAAATTTCGTCCGGATCTGGTTTTACTTGATGTGGTGTTTCCCGAGATGGACGGAACTTCTGTCGCTGTTCAAATAAAGAGCGACGAAAAGACCAAAGATATCCCGATCATATTTGTGACAGGGACGATCACTCCGGAAGAGGCTGCCCCTCAAGGGATCGGAGGTCAGTTTTTTTTGTCGAAGCCGGTAAAAATGAAAGAACTTATGAAAAGCATCGACGAAAGGATCTAAAACACGAGTTTGTATCGAAATCCCTCCCAGTTTTTTTATTTTCAACATTTCGGCGCAAGATAATTTCAAATACCAATCACAGAAAATAATTACCCAAAAGGAGAGAGACCCCGGCTCCCCTTGACAGGCTTCTCTCGACTTCGCTCGAGACAGACAGGACAGACAAGACCGGCGGTTTGTGTGACACAATCAATCCTGTTGGCGGCACAAAACAAATTGTAGGGGCACATTGCATGTACCCGTTCGAGTCAAGCCATTTGAACAGAATCATGCTTTTTGAACGTCCATCGTAGGGGCACGGCATGCCGTGCCCTTACGAAGATATTTGTCGGTGTTGCACATGAATTATGTAGGTTCGGCGCGGAATGGCGGTTTGGATTGATTTAACAAATGTTCTCATGTATACTCTTATTTTAAGAGAACCCGAGTTATTTTTAGCCTTCCATAGGCGTATGGAACCGGATAAAATGTTGAGAAAAATATGCTGCAAAATAGAGGAATCGCATTTAAACTTACGTTTTCAATTCTTACCAGCTGTACTCTTATCTTCTTCGCCATCTTTGGTTATAATTACATCTTTTCTCGAAAGATCATTTTAAGCAAAATAGAAGAAAACGCGGATATTTTGGCAGTTGCCGCGGTGGATCAGATACAGACGAAGCTTTTTTTAGTTCAGAAAGTTCCGGTACAAATCGCTAATCTTCTAGAACGTTCTTCTTTATGAAGAGAAAAGCCTTTTAAGCTTAATACAAACGACCATTAAAAATAATCCTGAAATATACGGAATGACTATCGCGTTTGAACCTTACGCGTTTAATGAAGAGAGTTTATATTACGCACCGTATTTTTATAAGAACAACGAAAAAATAAAGTTCACACAATTAGGCAACGAGTCTTATCAATATTTTGATCGAGATTGGTATCATATTCCAAAAACCTTAGGCAAATCTATATGGAGCGAACCTTATTACGATGATGGTGGTGGAAATATCGTGATGTCAACTTATTCTGTTCCTTTTTATAAGGACATTAAAGGAGTAAGAAAATTTATGGGGATTGTAACAGCGGATGTATCTTTGTCGTGGCTGAGAGAGATCATCTCTGCGATAAAAATAGGAAAAACCGGGTACGGTTTTTTAATTTCTCAAAAAGGAATAGTTGTAACCCATCCGGACAAAGATTTCATAATAAACAAGGATTTTTTTCTCATTGAGGGGGATCAGACATTTTTTAGTCATAAACACATAGAGTGCGAGAATATATCGAGTAAGCATAAATTTGAACAATTTTACGCGGAAGGAACTAAAGAAAAAGTATGGATATTACATACTCCTGTTCCTACAAGCGGATGGTCGTTAGGAATAGTGTTTCCCGAAAAAGAATTAATGAATGTTCTTCTCAGACTTAATAGTGTTGTGATCGGATTAGGAGTAGCTGGATTTTTGGTTTTGTTAGCAGTTATATTTTTTATTTCCGAAACAATCACAAAACCGCTCAGAAGTTTAGTCTTGGCGACAAAAGATATTGCGCGCGGAAATCTTAACTTTAAAGTTCCTCGAATTAAAGCGAAGGATGAGGTGGGGCAGCTTGCCGAGGCATTTGTTTTTATGAAAGGC
Source organism: Candidatus Omnitrophota bacterium (assembly GCA_016783605.1). Taxonomy (GTDB): domain Bacteria; phylum Omnitrophota; class Gorgyraeia; order Tantalellales; family Tantalellaceae; genus BS750m-G21. The sequence continues at coordinate 6,768 of JADHWG010000051.1, forward strand.
GCCCTAAAAGGATATATAAAAAGAATAACCTCTCTTGCCGCCCGGGAAGAAAGAATAGAAAGCGAATTAAAGATTGCTCATGATATACAAATGAAAATGCTGCCGAAAGAGTTTCCTCTTTTTTTCGAGAAAAAAGAAATTGATGTGCACGCGGTGCTGGAACCGGCGAAAGAAGTCGGCGGCGACTTTTATGATTTCTTTTTTATTGACAAGGAAAGGCTTTGTTTTGTTATCGCGGATATCTCCGGCAAAGGTGTACCGGCGGCGTTGTTTATGACAGTCGCAAAAACCCTTATAAAAGCCGCAATAATAGAGACAAAGTCTCCCGCAAAAACATTAAAACAACTCAATAAAGAATTTTCGGAAAATAATTATGCCGGCATATTTCTTACAGCGTTTTGCGGTATTTTAAACATACAGACCGGCAAAGTCGTGTATGCGAACGGAGGGCATAATTTTCCGCTAATTATCAGCGAAAAAAAGAAGAAAGCCGAATTTTTAGAAAAAGGAAGTTTTCCCGCCATTGGGCTAGAAGAAAACTCAAAATACAAAGACACCAAAATTGTTTTGTCGTCTGGAGACACATTTTTCGCGTATACGGACGGTGTTACGGAAGCATTTAATAAAGAAGGGGAGATGTTTTCGGAAGAAAGACTGCAAAAAGAGATAGGTTCGAGAACTGGTGTAACTTGTCAAAATCTGTCGAAGAAAGTGATGGAAAAAGTTAAGAAATTTTCAAAAGGCGTCTCACAATCGGACGACATCACCATAATCGCCTTAAAATACTTAAAAGAGAAAGAATAGGAATGAATATAAAAAGAGAAACAATAGTGTTAAAGAACGATCTTTCGGAAATACGAAAAATAAGAGAGACGGTTGAAAAGTTTGGAGAAGAGCATAAATTGTCTCCGGACGATATCTTCGACATGAACCTCGCGCTTGAGGAGATTGTTGTGAATATCATTTCATACGGATACAAAACAAACGAAATGAGATCCATAAAAGTGGATCTTTCGATAGACGAAAAAATACTGACCTTAAAAACGGAAGATGACGGAGTTGGTTTTGATCCGACAAAGGCGCCGCCTGCGGATGTTAATTCGTCTATGGAAAAAAGAATTCACGGTGGATTTGGGATACACATAGTGAAGAATATCGTGGACGAAATAGAATATAAGAGAGAGAATAACAAAAATATTTTCATTATGAAGAAAAACATAAAAACTTACTTTAAAAAGTGAAGCGGATTTATGAGTTGACGCTTACATGTTCACAAGGAGTAAAACATGAACGGAATGGTAATCGGCGGCATTGTGCTTTTTGTCGGATTTATTTTTGGAGAATTGGCGAGGAAAGTGAGACTTCCAAAGGTGACGGGGTATATTCTGGCGGGAGTGCTCTTAAATCACGATATTTGTTCGTTTATTCCGGCAAACTTGGCCCAAAGAACGAACATTATTGAAAATATGGCGCTTGCTTTTATCACATTTTCAATAGGTGGGACTCTTTTGTATCCGCGACTTAAAAAGTTAGGGAAAAGTATATTGTGGATTACCGTGCTTGAAGGGGAATTCGCGTTTTTCGCCTTAGTTGTAGGATTTTTGGCGGTTATGCCGTTTTGTGCGCACGTTCCGGGCGCGACATGGATCACTGTTTTTATTCCGGCGGCTCTATTGATAGGATGTTTGGGGTCGCCAACGGATCCCTCCGTGGGGTTGGCGGTAAAACACGCCAATAACGCCAAAGGAGAAGTTACCGCGACGATGCTTAGCGTTGCCGCTTTTGACGACGTTTTGGGAATAATAAATTACAGCATCGCGATAGTTTTGGCCGCGGCGCTTGTAACTCATCAGGCGTTTAATTTTCATGACGCGTTTATCTCGCCCATGTTTATTATCGGCGGATCTATAACTCTCGGAATTGTTTTTGGGCTTGTGTTTAATTTTATTACCGCAAGGATAAATAGAGAAGAAGAGACCGAAGGAGTGTTTGTCGTAATTATTCTTAGTTTGTTGGCTTTATGTTTCGGTCTTTCGACAATCCTTGGAATTGATCAGCTTTTGTCAACGATGACTATGGGGATAGTTGTCGTGAATTTTAACAAGAAGCAGGAAAAGATCTTTCTTATGATGCAGGAACATGTTGAAGAAATGGTGTTCGTTCTGTTCTTTACGCTAAGCGGATTACATCTTAATCTTTCTGTTTTGAAAAGCTCTCTTCTTTTGATTGTGTTTTTTGCGATATTTAGAACGATTGGAAAGATTCTCGGGACGACGATCGGCGCCGCGGTTTCCGGCGCCTCGCCAAATGTCCGCAAATACACGGCATACGGCTTGATCCCGCAGGGAGGAATAGTTATAGGTCTTGCGCTAATGATACATCAGAACCCCGTTTTTAAAGATATCGCGGACATTATCATAAGCGTGATCGTAGGGGCGACGGTTATTCATGAATTTTTGGGTCCGATTTTTATTAAAAAGGCGCTTATAAAAGTAGGTGAGATAAAAAAGAGATTTTAACCGTAGGTCAAAACTTGTATTTTGTAAGATGACGAGGTAAAATACATTAGGATGCGGTTCGTATAAAGCGATCTTTCGATATCAAATGGGGAGAGTTGTGAGAAAATCTTTTGCGGGGATAGTATTCACGATAATGTTGTTGGTGTGTTTTACCGCGAACGCGTACCATTTTGAAGATTTTAAATGGGGAGAGACAACTTTTGAAGTTAAGGATCAACTGAGCGCCGCGAACAAAACAATATTAAGCGAGTCATCATCCAGAATAGAATACGAAGACACGATGTTCGGCGGCAAGTGCAGAGTTCTTTTGTTCTTCACTTCACCCATAGACGGAAAATTGGCGATGGTGGGGATAACCTGGAACGATACATTTGTGGGATCAAGTATAAAAGCCGTTCTTGCGGAAAAGTATGGTGCTCCTCACCAACCGAATGAGTTTACGGAAAAATATATTTGGCTTGGAAAAGGCGATAATAACGAAATTCGGCTGGATTATGATTCAAGCCAGACGAAATTGTTTTATCTCGGCGGTCGATATTATAAAGAATTTGAAAAAAAAAGCGCGGGCGAGCCAGGCACCGAACAACATAAGCTATAACGATACATTTGTACTGTCAATCCTGCCCAATTAGAGCAAAAAAACGTAAAAGAGCCGTAAAAACACTGTATTTAATAACAAAAGGCTTCTCTCAAAATCTTTCCTTGCGATTTTGTAAAAAACAAGTATAATAAATTCCCACCGGGAAGATATTAAGGAAAAGTGCCAAGATAGCTCAGAGGCGAGAGCAGGGGACTGACACCGTGTTAATCTTCTTGATATACTTGCAGGGGCCGCGAGCACGAAGGCGAAGCCTTCGCGCGGAGCGAAAATCCCGTATGGGATTTGGAAGTTCGATAATTTTTTTTCGTAGTTATCAGAAGAAAAGTGCCAAGATAGCTCAGCAGGTAGAGCAGGGGACTGAAAATCCCTGTGTCGGCGGTTCAATTCCGTCTCTTGGCACCATAAACCCAAAAAAAAAGGGACAGTACCAAGTGCGCAAAGCGCACGCGTGGACTGTCCCTTTTTTTTGGTTTATGGCTATGCAATTGGCGTTGCCAATTGCAGTGATATTTAGTTCGTTAATTCTTGGGAAACCAAAGTTTCCCAAGAATTAACGAACTAAATATCACTGCCAAGAGCCGGGCAAAATAAACGAGCAAACTCGTTTATTTTGTCCGTCCGTTCCGAGTGAAAGGCGCGGGAAGGCTGTTTCACCTGTCGGTGAAAGGGGCGAGGGAGGGGGGGGAGGTGCATCACCACCAACCTCGTAGGTTGGTGGTGGTGTTTCCTTCGTAGGGGCACGGCATGCCGTGCCCTTATGAGATCGCTAAATCTGTTTTTCCTCGTTAGATTCATTCCACCTCGTAGGTGGAATGGGGTATGCATTATGTGCTTGAAAAAGTCTTTGTTTGATTATACAATCTATCGCAGGACGTTGATGCCCGCGTAGCTCAGATGGTAGAGCAAAGCATTCGTAATGCTTAGGTCAGTGGTTCAATTCCACTCGCGGGCTCCATTTCTATTATTACAAAAAAAGCATGCAGTTTTTATAATGAGCTGTTCTGTCAGGGCTTATGCGTGCTTTCTATTCTTTCAAATTTTTCATCCGGGAAAAGAGTGTATATGGTAGGTTTTAGAGAGGTCCTTTTTAAAAAGAATTTCTTTTCGCTGTGGTCCGGGCAGATCATCTCTGAATTCGGAGATAGATTAAACCAGATGGCGCTGATCGCTTTGGTGTATTCTAAAAATCCGGGATCTGTGATGGCTCTGGCAAAGATACTTTTTTTTATAGTGGTTCCCGTTTTTGTTGTCGGGCCCGTTGCCGGGGTGTACGTTGATAGATGGAATCGGAAAAAAGTAATGATCATTTCTGATATCTTGAGAGGGGTATTGGTTTTAACCATACCGGTATTTGTCTTTCTTGAAATGATGGTTCCGGTGTATATCATGGTTTTTTTAATATTTTCATCTACCAGATTTTTCCTGCCATCAAAGCTGGCGTTAATACCTTCGATCGTATCAAAGGAAAAACTGATGGTTGCCAATTCTCTTTCCAATACGACAAGGATGATCGCTACCATATTGGGATTCGCTTTGGCCGGGTTTATTGTGAAATGGATAGGGTACATATGGGGATTTTATCTGGATGGCATAAGTTATTTTATTTCCGCGGTGCTTGTTTCTCTTATTTCGATCAAAAAGAGGCGCGAAAAAGGAAAAATAGGGGAAGAAATAAAGGTTACCGGAAGAATAATTAATAAATCCATACGACGGAATCTATGGAAGGATATTGCCGAAGGGTTTCGGCACATGGTGGCGCAGAAAAAAATGAAAGCGGTGACCGGTGCGTTATTTTTACTTATGGGCGGCGCGGGTTCCATCTTCTGCATAATAATCGTTTTTATCCAGACAAGTTTCGGGTCGGTTACTGAAGCGCTTGGTTCGTTTGGTGTCTTTTTGGGAGTGGGACTTTTTCTTGGAACGATACTATATGGAAAATACGGTCAAAAATTTCAGGATTTACGTTCAATTTTTGCGTGTTTTACCGTATGTGGAAGCATAATAAGTATTTTCGCGATCTATGTGGCGAATAATCCGATCTTTTCGATCGCGGGAGTTTTGATAATGGTCCTTGGAATGGCGGCGGCACCCATATTTACTTGCGCGAACACCTTGATACATTTATTAATTCCGGATAAAGCGCGCGGGCGGATATTTAGTTCCATGGAAGCCGTTATGCATTTGGCTTTTTTGGTTTGTATGGGGATAACGGCATATCTTTCGTTATATCTGTCGAATATGGTGATCTTATTTGTGAGTGGAATTATTTTTTCGTGTGCCGGAGTAATGGGACAAATCCTGTTTTCCCGCAATAAGGCGTCGGAAATGGAAGTCGGACTTTAATTATTTTTTCTTGAAGTGGTTTTTGAAGCGTTCCGGCAGATCGCGTAAAAGTTGCATTTGGGACAGCAGACGTTTTCCCGGTTATGCTCGCCTCTATACCACTTAGTTTCGCAAGTCCAGTAATGTGCGCATTTTTCACAGCAGATCAATATTTGCAAAGGTTTTTTAGACATGGATTCGGTATCTTTCAGTTATCGTTAGCGTCATAATTATATGAGGGGTCGGGGAGTTTTTCTCCGACCACTCATCCTGAGCAAAGCGAAGGATCTCTTGTTAATTTTCCAAAAGAATCTATAGAGATCCTTCAGCCCTTTGGGCTTCAGGATGAGGAGTCGGGAAACTCCCCGACCCCT